>DATNMN010000061.1:0-27951 GCA_035602295.1 Candidatus Dormiibacterota bacterium
GGCAGCCAGGCGCCGAGGAACGCGACCACGATGAAGATCGATGTGTAGAGCCGTTGGTCGACCGGACCCGCCCCATCACGCCGTGCGGCGCCCGCCGCATCGAGCGTACGTCGCGCACGGTCGTCGCGGATCAATGCGGATAATCCCCCCGCGATTCCGACCAGTGACAGCGTGGCGGCCCACCAGATCAACGGATTACCCAGGTTGAAGATCTCGGCCACCAGTGTCGAGCCGCTGGACTGGTCGACGCCGAGACCCTGGCCCGCGTAGTAATAGACCACCGGCCGGAAGTCGAGCGGCCACGACCACCATGGGCTGTAAAAGATGTGGTCCGCCTTCAGGTTGAGGTGGTAGAGCCAGGTCTGCCGGTGCCACTCGGCGATCTCGGTCCAGGCCGCGCCGGGGTTGAAGTGAAAGGGCGCGAAGCCGAGCGCCGGCTGCGGGAGGTTCGTGATGCCGTGGGTGATCGTCAGGTAGCGGATGAAGCTGAGGCCGTAAAAGATCGCCGGCAACAGCGCGAGGCTAAGCAACGCGATGCCGGCGGTGGCGCCGTCGTAGCGGGTCCAGCGCACGATAAGGCGAAAGACGAGGATGACGATGATGGTGCCGTAGGCTGCGAGCGTCGTCCACTTCGCGCCCAGGGCGAGTCCGAGCGTGATGCCGGTGAGCACGATCATCCAGCGCCGTCGCACCACCGTGTCGGCGTTGAGATGCAAGTGGAAGAAGAGATAGGCGAGGACCGCCAGGGTGATCGGAATGATGTCGATGACGGCGGTGCGCGACTCGACGAAGGTCATGCCATCGAAAGCCGTCAGCACGCCGGCGGCGATCGCGAAGAAGCGCACGGCGAGCAGCTGTCGGGCAAGCAGGTACATCAGTGGGACCAGTGCCGTGCCAAAGAGCGCCGGCATGAAGCGCCACCCAAAGGAGTTGAATCCGAAGAGTTTGATACCGATCGCAATGATCAGCTTGGCGAGCGGGGGCTCGGGGTCAAAGTAGTCTTGCCCGAGCAGATCCTTGTGCGCGTCATTGGCAAAGTACAGCTCGTCGAACACGAAGGGTGAGTTGGGCGCGATGTCGTTCGGCTTGCCTAGCCCCGGGATCGATGGATCCTGGTAGTTGTGCCCGATCCCCCAGGCGCTGATCGGCGCCGTTGTGCCGGGGTGGGCAAAGAAGTCGAGGAAAATCGGGCTGGCGAAGCGAAGAAATCCCGCGACCAGGGTGAGGGCGATCAGCCAGTAGAGGTCGGTCCGGTCGATGCGCCACCATGCCGCGCGCGAGGCTCGCCGGGCGGATGGTGTTCGAATCGCAGGGATTGGCGCGGCCTGCATCAGCTCGATTGGCCGCGCAGCCGGCCCTTGATCTGCGCCACGAAGTCATCGACGCCGACGATCGGCACCACGATGTCCGCGCCCGCAACCAGGCGAGGACCGAGCTGCCGTTCGGCTGATTCGATCAGCTCGGTCTGGCGACGGTCGAGCCGGATGTAGGCGGCGGGGCCGCGCGCGAGGCGGCGGACGAAACGGTTGACCAAGCGACGCCGTTCCGCCGGCTGAAAGGCGACCTCGAGCGGCTGCCGGCGGACTCGCGCCAGCGCGGTATAGGGCAGGGTGATGTGATGCCACAGGTAGCGGATCTCGAGCCCGTCATCCGACACCTCGACGTAGGAAATCCGCCGCACCAGCCAGAAGGCCACGACGATGGCCCCGTCGAGGACGGTGACCGGGATGAAGGAAATGATCGACTGGTGCTGGACCACCTTGATGGCGATCAGCACCACCAGGATGATGAAAAATCCGCCGTAGAACCATTTGCCGTCATTCCAACGCTGGACCGAGTAGAGGATCGGGTAGCGGCGCTTGGCCTGCGCGCTCATCGCGCCACGCGGACGGTCCCGGTGCGTTCCATCAGGTGGTCGGCGCCCTCGAAGTAGGTGTCGAGGTTCGGCTGCTGCTGCAGCCATTGCCAGTACTCGCGGACCATCGTCTCCAGACCGGACTGCGCCTCCCATCCGGCCGCCTTCAGCCGGCTAACGTCCGGGACCACGTGTCGTGGATCTCCCACCCGGTATCGGCCCGGTGTCTCCGGCGTAAGGTCCCGTTCGGCAACGCGCAGCAGGGTGCGCGCGAGGTCGATCACGGCGTGGGCGCGGCCGCTGGCCACGTTGTAGGCGCCTCGCGGCAGCCCGTTGATGGCCGCGACGTTGGCGCGCGCCACATCCTCGACGTCGACGAAGTCGCGCAGCTGGTTCCCGTCCTCGAGCAGCGCCGGAGGTTGGCCGTGCGCCAGGCGGAGCGCAAAGATTCGCAGCGCGCCATAGTACGCGTTCTGAAATGGCTGGCCCTTTCCCTGGACGGCCCCATAGCGGAGGATGACCCAGTCGATGCCATGCCGATCACCCAGCAACCGAACCAGGTCTTCCTGCGCCAGCTTGCTCAGACCGTACGCGCTGGTCGGCCGGGTGACCGACTCATCGGTAACCATCGGCGTGACCGCACCGCCGCAGATCGGACACGGCGGATCCCAGGTCCCGCGCTCCAGGACATCCACGCGTCGCGGCAGCGGGTAGACGTCGCCGTCCTTGCCGCATCGATACTTGCCCTCGCCGTAAACCGCGGTCGTCGATCCCAGCACGATCCGTCGCACCGATGTCTTCCCCTCGAGCAGCAGCTCGAACAGAATGGCCGTGCCAACGGCATTGATGTGAAACAGCTTGCTGAACGATGGCAAATAGTCATGGTGGTCGGCGAGGTGCAGCACGACCTCGTTCTCCTTCAACGCCTTGACCCAGTCCTCACGCTTTCGGATGTCGCCCTCGACCAGCTCCATCCCGACCGGCAGGGCCGGCGGACCATCATGGGCGGGTGGCGAGAGGTTGTCCAGGATCGTGACCTGGTGCGATTGCTTGAGAAGCAGCTGGCCGGTGCGCTGACCGATGAAACCGGCACCGCCGGTGATCAGCACCCTCATTGCTGGGGACTATAGCTGACGCTGGATCGGGCCCCGATCCATTCCCGTGACAGCGCCGTTACCGGCTCTTCACTGGTCCTTAACCGCCCCACCGATATCGTGATCCCCGCTTCCCCTTCCTTGAAGGCCGAGACCCCAATCTCGGCCTTTCTTCTTTTTTAGCCGGGATCCAGCTCACATCCGGGCCCCCTCGAGCGAGTGCTGACAGTTGCAGCTCGGGGTGCCCGGGATGATCGGGATGAGGACAGCCAGCAGGTCGCGAACCCGGCTGATGTTTTCGGCCAGTACCCGCATCACGTCGTGCGCCTGGACTGCCGCAATATCGGGCGCCTCCTCGAGCCCGGCATCGTAATCGGTCACCAATGAGAGGTTGAGGTAGCACATCTCCAGCTCGCGGGCGAGGATCACCTCGGGGTATTGCGTCATGCCGACGATGTCCCAGCCCATCCGGCTGAACCATCGACTCTCGGCTCGTGTCGAAAAATGCGGCCCCTGCACCACCACCACCGTTCCCGTGGGTTGAAACCGCAGCGATCGCTGTTCCGCGATGCGGCCGGACAACTCGCGTAGCTCGGGACAGTAGGGGTCGGCCGCGCTTACGTGAACGACATCCGGTCCCGGGTAGTAGGTGTCGGCCCGACCGCTGGTGCGATCGAAGAACTGATCACAGATCACCAGGTCCCCTGGATGCAGGTCGGGCTTCAGGCTGCCCACCGCCGACGGGCCGATGATGCGCTTGACGCCAAGCTCGTGCATCGCCCAGACGTTGGCGCGGTAATTGACGAAGGGCGCCGAGACCTCGTGGTTGGGTCCATGGCGCGGCAGAAATGCGACGCTGCGCCCGCCAACCTCGGCCAGTGCAATTGAGCCACTGGGTGGGCCATAAGGGGTCGCGATCTCGATCTCGTCGGCGGCGTCGAGCCACTCATAGAATCCGGACCCGCCGAAAATGCCGATCTCCGCCGTGGGCGACATCAGCCCCGTACGTGACCGCGTGGCGAGACCTGTTCGGCATAGCGCGCGAGGTCGGTGATCCGCGCCCGCGGGGAGCAGACCGGGCAGTCGGAATCGCGCGGAAACGTGGTGATGCGGGTTTCGCCGCGCAGGCCGTCGTGCTGAAAGATTCGGCCGCTCAGCGGTGTGCCGACGTTGAGAATGACCTTGAGCACCTCCTCCGCCTGCACACTCCCGACGACGCCAGTGGCCGCTCCAATGATGCCTGCTTCCTCGCACGTCTCGATATCGGCGGCATCGGGTGGCTCACGGAAAAGGCAGCGCAGGCATGGCCCGTCTGGGAGAACGGTCGTGGCCTGGCCACCCCACCGTAGGACAGCGCCATGAACAAGTGGTTTGCGAAGCAGGACGGCCGCGTCGTTCAGGAGGAACTTCGTCTCGAACGAATCGGTGGCATCGACGACCACGTCGTACTCCGCCGCAATGGCCTCCACGTTAGAGGCGCGAACGCTCTCCTGGCGAGCATCCAGCCGGAGAGCGGAGTCGAGGATCAGCAATCGGCCGGCCGCCGCCTCGACCTTCGGCCGGCCCACGTCGCAGTCCTCGAAGAGGATCTGCCGGTTGAGATTCGAGAGTTCAACCTGCTGGTCGTCGATCAGGCCGAGCCGTCCCACCCCGGCCGCCGCCAGGTAGAGGGCGACGGGCGAGCCCAAACCCCCAAGGCCGACGATCGCGACCGAGCTACCTTCGAGCCGTTGCTGCCCGGCGTCGCCGACCTCACTGAGGATTCGTTGCCGGTGATGCCGCTCGGCGGTCATCGGCGTTCCGCCTCCGCGCCGACGACGGCGTGGTAATCCGTGAGGGATAGGATGCTCGGGCGGTCACCACATGTCGGGCACGCGGGGTTGCGACGGTAGCCGACCTCGCGAAACGTCATCGCCATCGTGTCGTGCAGCAGCACGCGGTTCACCAACGGGTCGCCGGTGCGCGTGATCTGCTTGATGGTTTCGGCTGCCTGGATGGTGCCGATGATGCCGGGCAGCGCGGCCAGGACTCCAACCTGCTCGGATTCTTCGATCGCGCCGGCTGGCGGCGGTTCCGGATAGAGACAGCGGTAGCAGCCACGACCCGGAACAAACACGGTCACCTGCCCTTCGATCCGGAAGATGCTGCCGTGCACCAGCGGTTTGCGCAGCAGGTATGCCGCGTCGCTGAGCAGGTAGCGGGCACGGAAGGTGTCCGTGCCATCGACGATCACATCGTAGCGTTGGAGCAGCTCCATCGCATTGTGTTCGTCGACGGTGGCCTCGATCGCGTCGACCTTTACATCCGGGTTCAATGCGCCGACGGTCCGGGCTGCGCCGTCGACCTTCGAACGATTGAGTCCCGCCATCGAATGGATGACCTGTCGCTGGAGGTTCGAGAGCCGGACGTGGTCATGGTCGGCGAGACCGATGGTTCCCACGCCCGCGGCCGCCAGGTAGAGCGCGACCGGCGAGCCGAGGGCGCCGACGCCAACGATCAGCACGCTCGAGCGCAGCAGTCGCCGCTGACCGGCGGACCCGATTTCGGTAAGCGCAAGATGGCGCGCGTAGCGTTGTCGCTGCTCGGCTGTGAGCGACGCCTCGGGCATCAGGCACCCCGCGGCTTGGCCGGCACGGCATGGAAGATGCCGTGGAAGACCTGCGGCTGCGCCCGGCGCAGGCGAAGGCAATCGGCCAGGGTATGCGAGGCGAAGACGTCGCGGGCGGCTTGCTCGGCTTTCTCGGTGACCTGCGCCAGCACGCGGCTGTCTCCCGTTTCCGCGCCGTCCGGCTGGCGACTCTTGACGCCGTCGCCCTCGAGACAGGCGATCACCTCGTCGAGACGGATCTCTTCCGGGCTACGGGCCAGCACGTGCCCGCCATGAGGACCGCGGGTCGAGTGCACCAGACCGGCACGGCGCAGCGTCATCAGCACCTGGTCAAGGAACGGCCCAGGGATCACCTGCCGCCGCGCGATTTCGCCACTCTGCAGGGCGCCTCGCCCAGCATTGGCCGCCAGCTCCACGATGGCCCTGACCCCGTACTCCGTTTTCATCGACAAGCGCATTCGCACTCAGGTCCCCTCAATAGTTGATCGGACCAGTCAAGTATAGGAGATTTTAGAGGGAAATTCGGAGCGCCAGCACCGCGAACAGCAGACCGAGGACGACCAGCGGCACGGTGGTTGCGATCAGGCTCAAACTCCGTAATCCGATCTCCCGGCGCTCTTCGCTCGAGGTGCGAACCCGACTGCGCAGGATGAAGCCCTCAAACGCAAGCAAGAGCGATGACCCGCCCAGCCCGAGCGCAACCATGACGATCGCCCAGTTCGTGCTCGGCGTCCCCTCCTGCTGCGAGAACGCGTTGAAGCTGGCGGCCAGCACCCCCACGAGCGCGACCAGCACGCCAAGCGGGACGAGGGTGAGGTTGATGAAGCGCATCGTCCGACCCGGCTCGGGCCGGCGGGAAAACTGCCAGGCCGACACCAGCACGAACGCCATGTAGGCGACGATCACGACGTAGAAAAACAGCGGCGTCAAAACCTCGCCAAAGGTGATGGCCCCAGGGATCATCCAAACAATTTAGTCGTTAGCGCCCCTCGGGCGCCGCGCGTTCTTTGCTAATTCAGGATTCGATAGACGTTGTTGACCACGGCGAAGGTTGTGATCCCGGCCGCGATCAGGTAGGCGTTCCAAATGCTCGCGCGGCGACGACCGTAAATGAGCAGGAAGGCCACCAGCCCCGCAACCAGGCCGAGCTTGATCGCGTAGACCGCCAGCTCGCCGTCGTGGGCGATGATCCAGGCGGCCACGCCATTGAGCTCCTGCCGTCCCTGCGAGAGACCGATGTGAGTGGTCGTCACATCGAGCAGCTGCGCCGTGCAGAAGCCTCCAAGGATGAAGGCTTTCTTGCGGTTGGAGACGTCTTTCTTGCCGAAGGTTCTCACCCTTCTGCTCAGGGCGCTGCCCACGTCCCCAATCCCCAGCATTGAAAAGACTCTATAGCGGCGTTATCAGAAAAGCAACGTCCAAGTTGGCGCTTTCTGAATACCGACCCCTTCCCTTCATCGAACTGCCCCGGATTATATGGGCAGTTTTACCACTCGTCCAGAGCCAAGTTTCGCGACCTTAGGGTCAGGCGGCTTTCTTGCTATTGCCGAGGATCTCGCGGCGCCGCGCTAAGAGATAAGGGACGGACATCAGCACACCACCGACCACCATGGCCCCCGCTCCATAGCGCAGGTAAAGCATCCAGTCAGCCTGGGGGTCGAGGGCCGGGTCGTAGACCGTCCGGGCATTCAGCTTGAAGCTGAGCGCGCCCACCGTGCCATTCAGGCTCCAGATGCCGACCGTGGCCTCGGCGTGATTCCATTGCTGGTCCTCACTGACGCCTGGCAGGCTGGCGCACGGCCAGACACCGGCCGTCGGCAGATGAACGGGGATCGGAGGGCGAGGGGTGGCTGCCTTGGGTTGGGCGGCGAAGCGGAAGGGCTTCGACGGTTTGCTCATGTCAAAGAGGACCACGTCCTGGCCGGTCTGGTTCGCAAGCAGCAAGTCGCAGCCGCCCATCGAGCCTTCGATCGTCAGGCCGGGCGTCTTCGGCACGATGGTGTCGACGACCGTCTTGAAGGGCTGATCCGCGGCCAGGGCGGTTGCCGAGAACACCAGCAGCGCCCCGACGGGGGTGAGCGCCGCGACCAGCCGCTTCACGAGCCTATAACGCCGATTCGGCCGATGGCTGGCACCGGTCGTCGGGCGGCTCCCCGGCTAGACTTGGCCCGCAGGAGGGAGAAATGCCGCACGAGTTCGTGCTCACCGAGAACGACGGCGCGGTGGGGATCGTCAGGATCAACCGGCCGCAGGTCCGCAACGCCCTCAACCCGAAGACGATCGCTGAGCTCGTCGACGCGCTGGAGGCGTTCGACCGCGACGATGCGATCCGCTGCATGATCCTGACCGGCGACGACCGGGCTTTCGCGGCCGGCGCCGACATCACCCAGATGGTGGAGGCCGGTGCGGTCGACGTGCTGAAGGACGAGGGTTTCGCGCGCTGGACCCGCTTTCGCGCTATCCACAAACCGGTGATCGCTGCGGTCAGCGGCTATGCATTCGGCGGCGGCTGCGAGCTGGCGCTGATGTGCGACCTGGTGGTTGCGTCAGAGACCGCCCAGTTCGGCCAGCCGGAGGTCAAGATCGGCATCATCCCGGGCGCGGGCGGCACGCAACGCTGGGCTCGGTCCGCCGGAAAGGTCCGCGCCATGGAAGCGGTGTTGACCGGCGAGCCGGTCAGCGCGGCGGACGCGGAACGGCTCGGTCTCGTCAACCGCGTGGTTCCGGCCGGCGCCTACATGGACGAGGCGCTCCGACTCGCGAAGCTGATCGCGCAGCGGCCACCGCTTGCCGTGCGCCTCGGAAAGGAAGCTGTCAACCATGCGATGGAGGTGGGACTGACGCCCGGCCTCGAGCTCGAGCGCAAGCTCTTCTACCTTCTCTTCGCCTCCGACGACAAACGCGAGGGGATGCGCGCCTTCCTCGAGAAACGCCCCGGTCGGTTCACCGGACGATGAGCGAGGTCCTGCTCAGCGGGCTAGATGCCGGCGTCCTGACCCTCACGCTTAACCGGCCGGAGGCGCTCAACGCGCTCAATCGCGAGATGACGCGCGCGCTGCGCGACGGCATGGAGGCGGCGGCCCGTGATCGCGGGGTGGGAGCCGTGATCATCACCGGGGCGGGCCGCGCCTTTTGCGCCGGTGCCGACCTCAAGGATGTGGTCGCGCGACGCGAGGCCGGTGAGCGCGACCTCGGCAACGACCTCCGGACGAACTACACGCCGATGATCCGCGCCATTCGGACCTGTCCCAAACCGGTGATCGCGGCCCTCAATGGAACCGCCGCCGGTGCGGGCCTCAGCGTGGCGCTGGCGTGCGATCTGCGGCTCGCGGCGGCCGGCACCGCGCTGATCGTGGTCTTCGTCCGCGTGGGCCTGGTCCCGGATGCCGGGAGCCTCTTCTTCCTCACGCGCATGCTCGGCCTGAGTAAGGCGACCGAGCTGGCGATGTCAGGGGATCCGCTGACCGTGGAGGACGCCCATAAGCTCGGCCTGGTTGCGGCCGTCGTCGCTCCGGAGCAGTTGATGACGGCGGCGATGGAGCGTGCCCGCAGGCTGGCCGATGGGCCGCGCCAGACTCATGCCTTGATCAAACAGGGGCTCGAACGGGCGCTTACCCTTGACCTCGAGCAGGCCATGGAGCTCGAATCGCAACTGCAGTCGCTGGCCGCGGAAACGCCGGACGCAAGAGAAGCGATCCAGGCCTTCCTGGAGAAACGACCGCCGCAGTTCGGCCGCGGTTGAGCCGGCTCAACCCCTAAAAAGAAAGAGCGGCGGTGTTACCCGCCGCTCTCACCTAAATCAACTAATGCCATGGGCACCACCTCCCAGTTCTTATGGGCCATTGTATCAATTCCCGGCGCGGACCCGGTCCTCGATCAGCTCCCGGGAGATGAAGATCTGCTTGGCCCCCGCGATCGTGCGAAGCTGGCGTAACAGCTCGGCGGTGGTTCGATTGTGGGGCAGACCGACATCGATCTCGAGGCGGTCGTCGGTTTCGTTGAGCTCGTGGATCCTGATCGACATTGGAAACGCGCCGATCACAGCCAACGCCGCCCGCACCCTCTCGATCTCACCCTCGCCGCGCGGAACGATCAGGCTCACCTGCGCCTCGTTGGGCCGCTTGAAGAAGCGCTTTTCGATCGGTTTCAACACCATCAGTACAGACAAGATCAACAGCGTCGTGAAAAAGGCAATGAAGTATTGCGCCGTCCCGGACGCCATCCCGATGGCAGCCACCGCCCAGATGGTGGCGGCGGTCGTCAGCCCGCGCACCAGGTCCTTGCGGAGAAAGATCGTTCCTGCCCCGAGGAAGCCGATGCCGGTGACGATCTGGGCGGCGACCCGCGAGGGATCTGTGTTGGGGAATCCATAGGCACCGACGATGGTGAAAAGGCACGACCCGAGTGACACCATGGTCACGGTCCGGAGCCCTGCCGCCCGCTCCTGCCGCTCGCGCTCCAGGCCAACGATCGAACCAAGGATCAGCGCCACCAGGAGGCGCACCATGAGATCGAGCGCGTTCGGCACGGCGCTATGGTACTGCCGCGCGGCCGCCAGTGACGGAAGAGGTCTTAGGCGGCGCTATAGAGCGTGTTGTCGTAACCCTGGACGTCGGCGTCGGGAGACGGGCCGTGACGCTCGGTGAAAAGCGCCTCTT
The DNA here is from genome assembly GCA_035602295.1 of Candidatus Dormiibacterota bacterium. GTDB lineage: Bacteria > Chloroflexota > Dormibacteria > CF-121 > CF-121 > CF-13. The sequence goes on from DATNMN010000061.1 coordinate 10,216, forward strand.
CGACGGCAAACAAGGCGTCCATCAGCTTGGAGATCCCGACCTTAACCTTGATGTTGGCCAGGTCTTCGGCGAGCGATTGCACCGGGCCCACCAGCCGAAGGATCTCCTCCAGCCGCGGCTCATACGACATCGGCACCCGCTTGAAGCCTTTGAGGTTGAGCTCCTCGAGCTCTTGGAGCAGCCGGTCGATCAACTGGACCGGGCGGCGAACCTGGTCTTGCCGGGCCTTGAGATCCTTGGACTGACGCTCGGCATCGCGGATGTAGGCGTTGGTCTGGGCAAGTAATCCTGTCATCGATGACCCCTCAATTTCATGGCGCTGAAAATCCACTACGCTTCCGCAAACCGAATCCGCCCGGCGTTTATTCCCGGAAACCGAGACCAATGTTGGAAGCGCCGTTCCAGAGGCAGCCGTAGACTTTCCGTGACATGCCACTGCTCCGCGTCGACCGGCTTGCCGTGCTCTACGGCGCCACCGAGGTGCTGACCGACCTGAGCTTCCAGGTCGAGGCCCGGCAGCGGCTCGGGATCGTCGGCGCCAATGGCAGTGGAAAGTCCAGCCTGCTCAAGGCGATCTCCGGGGAACTCGGCCCTACCGCCGGCTCGGTGGCGCTTGCGCCGCGCGCCCGGACCGCCTACCTGGCGCAGGAGATCGAAGCGAGTCCGCACGAGAGTGTCTACGAGGACGCGCTACACAGCCGGCCCGACATCATGGGCCTCCGCAACCGGCTGGCCGAACTCGAGACGGCCATGGCGCGCGGCACCGGTGCCGAACTCACCGTGCTCGTGGAGAACTACGGCGACGTCCAGCACGAGTACGAGCGGCTGGACGGCTACGCCTACGACAACCGGGTCGCGGAGGTGCTCCATGGGGTTGGCCTGACGGAGGCGGACCAGGCGCTGGCGCCGAGCGCGCTCAGCGGCGGACAGCGACGCCGCCTGGCCCTCGCCCGCCTGCTGCTCCAGGAGGCCGACTTGTTGCTGCTGGACGAGCCGACCAACCACCTCGACCTGGAGGCAATCGAATGGCTGGAGGAGTTCCTGCGACTCTCTCACGCCGGCATGCTGATCGTCTCGCACGACCGCCGCTTTCTCGAGCACACCGCGGACGACATTCTCGAGCTCCAGGGCGGATCGGGCGAGTGGTATCCAGGCAACTACCGCCAGTACCTCCGGCTGCGCCGCGAGCGCCGAGCCGTCCGGCAGAAGGAGTACGAGGCGCAGCAGGACTACATCGCGCGGACCGAGGAGTTCATCCGGCGCTACAAGGCCGGCCAGCGGGCTCGCGAGGCGCGCGGCCGTCAGACCAAGCTCGACCGTCTCGAGCGGGTCACGCCCCCCTCCGACGATCAACAGATCCGGATCCGGTTGCGCGCGTCGAGCACCAGTGACCTCATCTTTCAGAGCGACGGGCTGACACTCTCGTACGACCATCCACCCTCCAAGGCTCCCTCCCCCTCTGGGGGAGGGTCCGGGTGGGGGCTCGAGATGCCTGCTTTCAACATCAGCGCCGGCGAACGGATCGCCATCGTCGGGCCCAATGGCTCCGGCAAGACCAGCCTGCTGAAGGCCCTACTCGGTGAGCTTCGCCCGCGCAAGGGCCGGGTGAAGACCGGGCCGCGCGTCACGATGCGCTATTACGACCAGCACCTGGCCGACCTCGACCCCAACAAGACCGTACTGGCCGAGCTGCAGGATGCCTTCGGCCTTCCCGAAGAAACGCTGCGCACCTTCCTGGGCCGTTTGCTCTTCAGTGGCGACGACGCCTTCAAAGTGATCCGGTCCTTGAGTGGTGGCGAGAAGAGCCGGGTCGCGCTCGCGAAACTGATGCTCGACGATGCGGGACTGCTGCTGCTGGACGAGCCCACCAACCATCTCGACATCCCGGCGCAGGAAATGCTCGAGGAAGCGCTGCAGGACTTCGAGGGCACCATCGTCTTCGTATCCCACGACCGCTACTTCATCGACGCCATCGCCACTCGTCTCTGGGTCGTCGACGAGGGTAAGGTCACGACGCACCTCGGCAACTACACGGACCTGGAACGATCGCGCCAGCGGACGGACCGTCTCATCGTGGCGGCGGAGCCGGCGCCGAGCGCGCGCCACGACCGGCGCGGACAGGCCGCCGCCGCTGGGCCGGTCGCTGCCGGCCCTGGCGTGGAGCAGCAGATCGGCGAACTCGAGGCCGACATCCGGCGAATCGAGGAGCAGCTCGCCGACCATCAGACCTATGACGACCCGGCCCGCGTGACACAACTGGCGCAGGCGCACGAGGATGCCTCCCGCCGGCTGCGAACGCTCTACCAGGAATGGGAGCAAGCCGCCGGCGAGTAGGCCGGCGCTTGAGCGGGTCGGCCACGCCGCTTGGCCCGGTAGCCAGCAACAACCACCCGCTGCTGATCCCCGCGGTCTCGATCGCATACGCGGCGACGATCGCCGCTGGAGTGCTGGCACTCGACCAGCTCGCCGAGTACATGCCCGGTGCCTGGGTGGACGTCCTGGGTGCCGCCCTGCTGGTGCTCTGCGTGATGACGATCGCCGTCTGGCTTCGCGCCGCCTGGCGGCGGCGGCGCGACGGACTTAAGCGCCGCGCCCTGCTCTGGGCGGGCAGCGCGATCGGGCCGGCACTGCTGGCCGTGTTCGCGATCCTGGTCCTGGTTCAGAACGCCCAGATCGCGTCCGAGATCAGCGGCGCCGACGTTCATCTCACCCGGCCGTTGATCGAGTCACTGCCCCGACCGCCCGGTACCAAGCTGCTCGACGAGCGGCCGGGACTCGCCGATACCGAGAGCATCTCCGAGGACTTCAGCGCCCAGGACTTGAACAGCATCGTCCCCTTCTACGAAGCCGATCTGGCGAAGGACGCATGGGTCGAGGACAAGGCCTCGGCGACCACGTCGATCGTCTGGTTCACCAAAGGCGCCTACCTGCTATCGGTGGCGATCGACACCCCGTCCAGCAGCTACACGATCACGGTCGACCGCGTCAATCCGAGCCTGACGAATTCACCCTCCCCGTCCGCCAGCCCCACACCCTGACGGCATTGGGCGGGGCGCACAAAAAGGGGGTCCCCAACTCGTCCCTCAGGACCGATGACGACGCCGGCATCCGCCCCTAGGATCGATAGAGTCGGATCACTGCGTTCACACGGAGGGAAAAGTCTTTATGGCGATTGATCAGGGCGTGCGCGCAAAAAAGGAAACCAAGGCGGATGCCCAGTCCGTCATCGATCTCGCCCACAAGCAGGGGTTGAAGATCGTCGACCTCAAGTTCATCGACTTGATTGGGACCTGGCAGCACTTCTCGATTCCGGTCCAGGAGCTGTCCAAGGGTCTCTTCAGCGAGGGCATCGGCTTTGACGGCTCGAGCATTCGTGGCTTCCAGCACATCCATGAAAGCGACATGCTGCTGATCCCGGATCCGTCGACGGCCAGGGTTGACCCGGTTCTGAAGGTGCCGACGCTGACCATCAACTGCGATGTGATCGACCCGATCACGCGAGAGCCCTACTCCCGCGACCCGCGCTACGTGGGAAAGAAGGCCGAGGCCTTCCTGCTGTCGACCGGCATCGCCGACACCAGCTTCTTCGGCCCGGAATGTGAGTTCTACATCTTCAACAGCATGCGGTTCGATCAGAACCAGTTCTCCGGCATGTATGAGATCGACTCCGTCGAAGGCGTCTGGAACTCTGGCAAGAATTCCGAACCGAACCAGGCGTATCGTCCGCGCTACAAGGAAGGCTATTTCCCGGTGCCGCCGACCGACAAGCTGCAGGACCTTCGCTCGCAGATCGTCCTCAAGCTGATCGAAGCGGGCGTCGACGTCGAGGTGCACCACCACGAGGTCGGAACTGCGGGCCAGACCGAGATCGACATGCGCTACGACACGCTGGTCAACATGGCCGACAAAGTCATGATGTACAAGTACGTCGTCAAGAACGTCTGTGCCCAGAACGGGTTCGTCGCGACGTTCATGCCCAAGCCCCTGTTCATGGACAACGGATCGGGCATGCACACGCATCAGAGCCTCTGGAAGGATGGCGTGCCGCTGTTCTATGACAAGGCGGGCTACGCGGGCATCAGCGACATGTGCCGCTGGTACATCGGCGGCTTGCTCAAGCACGCGCCGTCCCTGCTGGCTTTCGCCGCACCGACAACCAACTCATACCGTCGGCTGGTGCCCGGATACGAGGCACCCATCAACTTGATCTATTCGAAGCGCAACCGCAGCGCCTGTGTGCGCATCCCGATGTACTTCGACGATCCCAAGGCGAAGCGTCTCGAGTTCCGGACCCCGGACCCGTCCTGCAACCCGTACCTGTCGTTTGCGGCCTGCCTGATGGCCGGCCTGGACGGCGTCATCAACAAGATCGAGCCGCCCAAGCCGATCGACGAAGACCTGTACGAGCTGGAGCCCGAGATGAAGCGCCAGGTGAAGAGCACCCCCGGCTCCCTGGTGGAAGTGCTCGACGCGCTGGAGATCGACAACGACTACCTGACCCGCGGCGGCGTCTTCACCACCGACCTGATCGAAACCTGGATCGACTACAAGCGTGTGCGTGAGGTCGACCAGGTGGCGCTCCGGCCGCATCCCTGGGAGTTCTACCTCTACCACGACATTTAGCTCGCGTCACTAGTTCCGTTCGTCCGACCGTGAGGCGGTTGTCACTCGCCCTGGCAACCGCCTTTCTCGACCATAAGATGAGGAGTACCGTCATGGACCAACCGGCGGAGAGAGACAAGCCCTGGCGACCCGGTGACCACCCGCGTCCAGGCCCCTCCTGGGGCGAGGACGATCGCCCGCGGACGGCCGTGCCCACGGAGGCCCCCGACGGCGAAGACTGACGCGGCCGCGACCCGCACCAGTTCGCTGACCATCGAGCGCGCGCTGGAGCGGCTCTCCGAGCGTGGGATCCGCTTCCTCGACCTGCGCTTCGTCGACGTGCTGGGGACGGTCAAAAGTATCACCATCCCCGCGCAGCGGCTGTCGCACGCCATGCGCAACGGCGAGTGGTTCGATGGCTCGTCGGTCGAGGGCTTCGCCCGGGTCTTCGAGAGCGACATGTTCCTTCGTCCCGACCTCGACACCTTGACCATCGGCGAGGCCGACGGCGTGCTCGGTGCCCAGGTGATCTGCGATTTGTTCACGCCCGACGGCGAGCGGTTCGCCGGTGACCCTCGCGGCGTGCTGGCGCGGGCGCTGGCCGAGGCCGCGGCTCTCGGTTTCGACTACGCGGTGGCGACGGAACTGGAGTTCTTCCTGCTGAACACCGACGCCGCCAGTGGTGGGGTTCGCCCCGGGCGCCACGACCGGGCCAGCTACTTCGACCATCCGGTCGACGTCGCCAGCGACGTCCGCCAGGAGATCGTCAGCGCGCTCGACCACCTGGGCATCATCGTCGAGGCCAGCCACCACGAGGTCGCGGCCGGGCAATACGAGCTCGACCTCGCGCTCAATAACGCGCTGAAGAGCGCCGACCAGCTCGTCACCCTCAAGCACGCCGTCAAAGCGGTGGCGCAGCGTCGAGGCTTGCTGGCCACGTTCATGCCCAAGCCGATCTTCGGGGCGGCCGGCTCCGGGATGCACACCCACCAGGCGCTCACGCACGTGGGCAAGGATTCAAATGCGTTTTACGACCGCGCCGACCAGTACCAGCTGTCGCCGGTGGCCAAGCACTTCATCGCGGGCCAGCTGGCGCACGCGCGTGGACTGTGCGCGCTGGTCGCGCCGCTGGTCAACTCCTACAAGCGCTTCGTACCCGGCTTCGAAGCCCCGGTGGCGATCACCTGGGCACAGGTGAACCGCTCGGCGCTGATTCGCGTGCCTCGGGCTGGAAGCGGTGATCGCGGTGCCATCCGAATCGAGTTTCGCGCTCCCGACCCTTCGTGCAATCCGTACCTTGCCTTCGCCGCCATGCTGCACGCCGGCTTGTCGGGGATCCGTCAGAAGCTGCCGCTACCGCCGCCGGTCGAGGAGAATCTCTACGCCTTCGACCCGGAGGCACTCGCGCGCCACCAGCTCGGTCAGCTGCCCAGGTCGCTCGCCGAGGCGCTTCGCGACCTGCGCCAGGACGATGTGATGCGCGATGCGCTGGGTGTCCACCTCCTTGAACGTTTCATCGAGGCAAAGGAGATGGAGTGGCAGAGCTATGAGAAGCAGGTCACCGGCTGGGAGCTCGACGCCTACCTCGAAGCCTACTGACCGGCTACGCGACCCACGATTCGTCGTTCTCATCGCCATCCTGATCCCGATCGCGGGCGTCTGGGTCATCGAGGCGTTCACCGCGCCCAACCCGCTGGTCCGCATTGTGCTTCGCAGCCTGCCGGTGCTCCCGGTCGCGATCTGGACCCTGTGGTTCGATCGGTCGCGCCCGTTCGAACGGCGGCCGGCCGCCATCCGCCTGACTGGACGCCTGGCCCTGCTGGTCCTCGCGATGGTCGTCGCCGTTGCGATTCTCGGCATCGGCCTCAACTGGCTCTATGATCCGAATCGAGTGATCTGATTCGATGCCAGTAAGTTCTGCTTGACGCTCTGAGTACGCACATCGTCGCGCTGGGTGGCGGTGGGTTCTCCGACGGGGGACCCTGGTCGAAACTCGACGACTACATCCTGGGGCTGGCGAGAAAGCCTCGACCACGCGTCTGCTTCATGCCCACGGCCGGCGGCGATGCCGACAGCTATGTGGCCATGTTCTATCGAGCGTTTGCTCAGCGGGATTGCCAACCGTCGGACCTCGCTCTCTTTCGCCGCACCGTCGTCGACCTCCGTACGTTCCTGCTCGAGCAGGACGTGATCTACGTTGGCGGCGGCAACACGGCCAACATGCTCGCCATCTGGCGCACCCACGGCGTCGATCGCATCCTTCGCGAGGCCTGGGAACAGGGCATCGTCCTCGCCGGAGTCAGCGCCGGAGCCATCTGCTGGTTCGAAGCATCCGTGACCGACTCTTTCGGCCTCAGCCTGAGCGGTATCCGCGATGGACTCGGCCTGATCTCCGGCAGCGCCTGCCCTCACTACAACTCGGAGGAGAGGCGGCGCCCCGTCTACCGACAGCTGGTGGGCAGCGGTTTCCCGCCGGGATATGCGATCGACGACCAGGTGGGCCTCCACTTCGTCGACGGCCAGCTGGCCGAGGTGGTCAGCAATGCGGAGGGACGATCTGCTTATGAGGTCAGGCTGGAAGGCGCGGCCGTCCGGGAGCGCCCGCTCACGGCGCGGAGTTTGAGCTAGCAGGCTCGGCCCGGTCGCGGGATAATGGCGGCCAGGACGCGGGGGGCAGTTCACTGGAGGTGTTTGTGATGGCGCACCACTTAAAGGATCTGACGATCGAGCTCGAAGAGAAGGCCGGCACGATCGCCGCGGCGGCCGAGGCCCTGGGGAAAGCCGGCGTCAACATCGAAGGCATCTGTGGATTCGTCGTCGGTGGCAAGGGTATCGGCCATGTCCTGGTCGGCGACGCCGCCAAAGCGCGGCAGGCGCTTCAAAGCGCCGGGGCCCGCGTGGTCGGCGAGCAGGAGGCGCTCGTGCTGGAGATCGAAGACAAGCCGGGCGCACTGGGCAAGCTGACCCGCAAGATCGCCGACGCGGGCGTCAGCCTGAACGCCGTCTACCTGGCGACGAAGACGCGCGTGGTGATCGGGGCCCGCGACCTGGAGAAGGCGCGCGCGGCCGCCGGCGAAGGCGCCGCCAGTCGTCAATAGTCATCGCCCAGCGTTGGTGATCGCGCCAGCGGCCGGCAATCTTCAAATAGCGCGGCGAGAACCCCTCCAGCCGGAAGCCTGAGCGCTTCACCAGGGCGATCGAGGCGGCGTTCTCCGGCTGGACGTTCGCCTCGACGCGGTGGAGCTTCATGGTGATGAAGGTGTGCCGCAGCACCAGCTGCATGCCCTCGGCCATGTAGCCCTGGCCGGCGAACGGATGCTCCGCGTAGTACCCGAGGTATGCGCTCTGAAACAGCCGCCGAACGATTTGGCTCAGGGTAAAAACGCCGGCGATCGCGCCATCATCGATCCGGCACACGAGGAAGCACTGCAGATTCGGTTGCCGGCACCGCACCATCCACTCGGCGAAGGTGCGGGCGTCCGTCGGCGGGGTCACCCAGCCCCGATGCAGCGCGAGGCTGGCGGTATTCCGCGCCACGATCTCCGCCTGGTCGCGGTTGCTTGGTTCGCGCAGGTAGACTCGTTCGCCCACTTCGAGAGCGCGGGTGCGATCAGGCTTCCGCACGGCGAGCCCAGCTTCGTAAAACCGCACTGATAGCCCAGCCCGCGAGCCAGTTGGCCACAAGCGCGGCACGATCCGGAATCCAGGAGATGTAGACCGAGCGCTGGTTGCGTTCGACGGCGTTCGCGATTCTCTTGGCGACTTTCTCGGCCGTCACGGGTGGGAGCCGCTGATGGGCCTGTCGGCCGCGCGCACCAAGGCGGTTCTCGCCGAAGTTCGAGCGCGTCGTCCCTGGGAACACATTCATCACCTTGATGCCGCGGTGCCCCTCTTCCATCCGCAACGCGTCGCCAATCGCGGTCAGCGCGAACTTGCTCGCCGAGTAGTAGCCGATGCGCGGCACCACGATCCGGCCGGCCATCGAGGAGATGTTGATGATCATGCCGTCGTGCTGCGCCCGCATGATCGGCACCACCGCACGGATGGCCGCCGCCGCAGCCAGCACGTTGAGCCTGAACACCGCGTCGACGTCGGCACTCGAGGCATCACCGATCGGCGCCGTCATGCCGATGCCCGCGTTGTTCACCAGGATGTCGATGCCGCCGAGCTCGCGGATCGTGTCTTGCGCGAGCTGTTCAACGGCGCCCGCGGCCGTGACGTCCGTCGGGATGACGGTCGCCGATCCGCCCTGAGCTTTGATCAGGCCAGCCACCTCGTCCAACGCCTGGCGGTTTCGTGAGGCCAGCGCCAGCCGCGCGCCATGCCGTGCAAACTCGAGCGCGATCGCCCGTCCAATGCCCTGCGAGGCGCCGGTGACGATAACGCGCGCGTTCTTCAGCCGCACAGGCTAATGCTGGCAGCCGCGACAGAAGTCGGTCGCTTCACCTCGCGCGGTCAGCTCGGAGATGCGGTGACCACACCGTGGGCACTTGTCCTTGCCCTTGCCGTGGACCGCCATGAAGCTGCGGTCCTGCTTATGCGGCTCATATTTTGGCTGGGTCTTGATCGACGCGATCGCGGACCGCAGGACTTTTCCAGTCGCCGTATAAAGGCGAACCACCTCATCCGGCTTGAGCGTGGTCCGCTTGCGCAGCGGCAGCAGTTCCGCCTCGTGCAGGATCTCATCCGAGTAGGCATTGCCGATGCCGGCGATGAAGGCCTGGTTACGCAGAAGGTTTTTGAGCTCGCCCGGGTGCCGGCGGATGCGCTGCGAGAACTCGGATAGCGTCACAGTGAGGGCGTCGGGACCCAACTCCGCCCATCCCGGAATGGTGGGAAAAGCGCCGGGCACGACCCAGTAGACGCGGCCCATCTTCACGGTGTCGAGGAAGCGCACCTCGTTCCCACCGTCGAGCGTGATCCGAAAGACGGTCGCGGCCGCAACTTTCTCGGACGCCGTCGTCCACTGCAGCCGGCCGCCGAGCATTGGGTTGATGACGAGGTGCTGCCCGCTGATGTCGAAGATCAGGAACTTGCCACGGCGCCAGACCCGCTCGAAGGTTCCGCCGACCAGCTGCCGTGCGTACTCGTCTGGGGGCGTCCGCAGCAGGAAGCTCAGCTTGGGTGAGGTCCAAACCTGGGCGATCTTTCTCCCCTCGAGTCGGGGGCCGAGGTATTCGCGCAGGACTTCGAGCTCCGGGAGTTCAGGCACTGGCGGTCAGGCTAGCGCATGAACGGCGTGGAATAAATGTCTCTTGACAAGACTGGACGTCTAGTCTAGTCTCGCCCTAAGGCAGATGCCAGCGGCCCAAACGCGCAGGGAGCGGATCATGAACGAGGCGGCGCGCCTACTCTCTCGAGACCGGCAGTCATCGATCGACGAGATTGCGACCGCGGCCGGCGTCTCGCGAACCACCTTCTACCGAGCCTTTCCGTCCCGCGCCGAGCTGTTGCACGCGCTCGAAGTCCAACCCGAGCCGGATACTCGACAGCGCGTCCTGGATGCCTCGGTCCAAATGCTGCGTACCCAGACCCTCAAAGACCTCTCCATGGATGAGCTCGCTTCCAAGGCTGGCGTCTCGCGCGCGAATCTTTATCGCTTGTTCCCCGGCAAATCGGCGTTGTTCCGGGCCATCCTGCTGGCGTACTCGCCGTTCGAGCCAGTGATGGCGGTCTTTGCCCGTGCCGGTGACCGCCCGCCCGATGAGGTCATCCCGGAGATCGTGCTCAGCGCGTACCGCACCGTCGCGGGACGTTCCGGTATCGTTCGGACCCTTCTCCTCGAGATCACGTCGATGACGCCCGAGCTCACCCAGGCCTTTGCCGAGACGGGTTTGCGCGCCTTCGGCACCTTCGCCCAATACCTGGCGAGTCAGATGGCGGCTGGCCGCCTTCGACGAATGCATCCAATGCTGGCGGTGCAGAGCCTGGTGGGTGGTCTGATGTTTCACATGCTGGCGGGCCCGGTCATGAGCCAGGCGTCCGTCGACGTGCCCGCCGGTGAAGAGGTCGCGCTTCAGTTCGCCAACATCTGGCTGCGCGGCATGCGCCCGGAGGCTGCTCGTGGCACCTGAGACCTATACGGTCGACGCCGAGGGCGTTGTCAAACAATTCGGCCAACAACGGGCGCTCGACGGCGTGACCTTGCGCGTCCGGCGCGGCGAGGTCTACGGCCTGCTCGGTCCAAACGGCGCCGGAAAGACAACCTTGATCCGTAGCCTGGTCGGGTTGGTGGCTCCCGAGGCGGGGACCGTATCGGTCCTCGGCCAGCGGATGCCGCAGCTCGACGTGCTGGCGCGCGTCGGCTACATGACCCAGCAAGCCGCCCTCTATCCCGATCTCTCAGCCGAAGAAAATGTGCATTTCTTCGGCGCCATCTATGGGCGCGTCGATGGTGTTCGCGATGCGCTCGAGTTCGTCGACCTGTGGGACCGCCGCCAATCGGTGGTCAGCACTTTGGGCGGCGGGATGCGTACGCGATGCTCGCTTGCCTGCGCCCTGGTCCACAAACCCGATCTGCTGCTCCTCGACGAACCCACCGTCGGCGTCGATCCGCAGCTGCGCGTGCAGCTCTGGGATCGTTTTCGCAAGATGGCCGCCGGCGGCACCACGATCGTGGTCTCGAGCCACGTCATGGACGAGGCCGAGCGATGCGACCGCCTCGGATTGATCCGCTTCGGCAAATTACTGGCCGAAGGGACCGTTGCGGAGATCAAAGGGAAGGCCGGCGTCGATCGCTTGGAGGATGCCTTCCTCAAGCTGTCCGAGGCATCGCCGGCATGAACGCGAGGCGCGTCGAGGCCATCACCCAACGGCTCCTCCACCAGTTTCGGCGAGACCGCCGCACGCTGGCGCTTCTATTCGGCGCGCCACTCGTCATCCTCGGCCTCCTCGGTTACCTGCTCCGCGGTGGGGGCGATGTGCCGAAGATGGGCGTCGTCAACCTCGATACCGGCCCGCTAGGGACGCTGGTCGCCTCGACGCTGGAGAGCTCGAAAACCGTATCGGCGTCCAGCGTGTCGCCGGCCGACGCCGACACCAGGCTGCGGTCCGGTGAGATCGCCGGATACGTCCTGTTGCCGTCCGACTTCACGGTCCAGGTGCAGCAACATCGCCTTGTCGCTCCGGACGTTCACCTCGAGGGGAGCCAGCCAGGGCTTTCGCAGAGCATCCTGCAGTCGGTCAGTCAGTCGTTCGTCGCCCTCGCCGGCCAGGCCGGCGGCGTTCAGTTCACCCCACGGATCAGCTTCCTTTATGGTGGGCCGAGCTTCGACACGCTCGACTACTTCGGCGCCGCCTTCATTGGCCTGGTGGTCTTCTTCCTCGTCTTCGTTATCACCGCGGTGGCGTTCCTCCGCGAGCGCGGCCAGGGAACGCTCGAGCGCCTGATGGCAAGCCCGCTGCGCCGCCCCGAGATCGTGCTCGGCTACATGCTGGGCTTCACGGTGCTAGCGCTGGTGCAATCGGCCGAGGTGCTCGCGTTCAGCCTGGTCGTCCTCCACGTCCACAATGTCGGCAACGTCGCGCTGATCTTCCTGCTCGAGGCCCTGATGGCGATTGCCGCCGTGAACCTCGGCATCTTTCTGAGCATGTTCGCCCGCACCGAGTTCCAGGCCGTGCAGTTCATCCCGCTGGTCATCGTCCCCCAGGTTCTGCTGGCCGGCATCATCTTCCCCGTCAGCACCGAGCCCGGACCACTCCAGGCTTTATCCCACGTTCTACCGCTGACCTACGCCGTCGAGGGATTGAGAAACATCATGATCAAGGGCGCGGACCTGAGCTGGTCATCGCTGCAGCTCGACGTGGGTGTGGTGCTCGGCTTCTGCATCCTTGTGATCCTGGCCGGCGCCACGACGCTGCGTCGCCGCATCGCCTAGCTGAATTTCTTGTCCTGGTCGAGGCGGTAGAGCCGGATCGTCACGGCGAACAGCACAATGCTCCAGCCGGCAAGCCAGGCCAGGGCAACCAGCGTTGACTCATCGTTGAGGCCGATCGTTTTCCAGGCCAGTTGCGCGTAGTGGTAGGTGGGCAGCACCGAGCCGATGTGCTGGATGGTGCTCGGCAGCTGCTTGAGCGGCACGAAGATCCCGGACAGGAAGAGCATCGGCAGATACACCATGTTGGCGAGCGCGGGTGCTGCATTGGGGCTCGACCCGTAGCCGATCGCCATGCCCAGCCCGATCATGGGGAATGACCCGAGCATCAAGCGCCAGGTCAGGTCGAGCCAGGTTCCCGCATCGAGCCGAACCCCGCCGATCACGGTGGCCACCACGCCGAGGAGGATCAGGCTCAGCAGCGCAAAGATCAGCGCGCCGATGACGTACGCAAGGGTGGCCACAAATGGGGGAAGCGGCGTTGCCCGTTGCAGGAGGTCTAACTTTCGACCCCGGTCGTTCGCCAGGCCGATGCCGAAGTTGTAGACCATCACGTTGCCCACGCCGTAGGTCGCGTAGGAGACGAGGATCAGCTTGGCCGTACTGACACCGGGCGCCGCCGGCAGACTGCCAAAGATGGCGTTGAAGAGGAGGAAGAACATCACGGGGAGGCCAAGCGACAGCACCGTGAAGGCCGGGTTGCGCAATCGTGCCACGAACTTGGCCCGCGTCTCCATCCACAGCATCCGCCCAAACGGAGCCACGGGCATCGCCCCTATGGTCGCGGTACTCATGGCGCCATCTTCTCCTCGGCTTGATGGGTCAGCGAAATGAAGGCCTCTTCGAGGTCCGCGCCGACGACTTGAAGGTCGCTGATGTCGACGCCCCGACGGAAGAGTTCCCGCAGCAAGGCCTCGGGGGCGTTGCTGAAAAGGCGGACTCGGCGATCCTCGATTGTCAGATTGGAGACCGGAAGCCCCGCGAAGTCCGCTTCGGTGAGAGGCGATGGCGTGCCAAAGCTGACCTGTTTGGCCACCACGCGAGACTTGATCTCCCCGGGACTCGCGTCGGCAACCAGGACACCACGATCGATCACGATGATTCGTTGGGCCAGCTGGTCGGCCTCCTCGAGGTAGTGCGTGGTCAGCAGGATCGTCTTGCCCTGCTTGGAGAAGTCGCGAATGCTCTGAAGGAAGAGCCGTCGTGACTCGACGTCCATGCCGACGGTTGGCTCGTCGAAGAAGATGACCTCCGGATCGCCCGCGACAGCGAGGGCGAAGTACAGCCGCTGCCGCTGGCCGCCGGAGAGCTTGCCGGCCTGTTGCTTGCTTTGTGGCTCGAGGCCGGCCAGGGCGATCGCCCGTTCCGGCGGCATGGGATGCGGGTAGTACGAGCCGAAGAGTTCGACGAGCTCGCGGACGGTGAGCGTGTCAGGGACACCCGATTCCTGCAGCATCACGCCGCAGCGGCTGCGGGCTCGGCGGTCGGTCGGCTCGAGCCCAAAGAGCCGCGCCTTTCCGGCGGTGGGTTTGCGCAGTCCCAGCAACACTGAGATGCAGGTGGTCTTGCCGGCACCGTTGGGACCCAGCATTGCAACCAGTTCACCCTGGTTGATGACAAAGCTGACGCCGCGGACGGCTTCGACGGAGCCGAAGCGCTTGTGAACCTGGTCGAGCTCGACGACCGGCTGGGCTGACGTTTCTCCAAACTAGCACAGGCAAATCGATAACGGTCGATACACTGACCGGGTGAAGCCGCTGATCTCCGGCGCGCACGTACTCATCTACAGCCGCGATGCCGAGGCCGACCGGAAGTTCTTCAAGGGTGTCCTCGGTCTCGACTCCGTGGATTCGGGTGGTGGCTGGCTGATTTTCGCGCTTCCTCCCGCTGAGGTCGCGATCCATCCGACTGAGGAGCAGGACCATCACGAGCTGTACCTGCTCTGTGAGGACATCGAAGCGACCGCCAAGGAGCTGGAACGAAGAGGGGTCCCATTCAAGCGGCCATTCGACGAGGCACGTTGGGGACGCGTGACCGAGATCACCCTGCCTGGCGGTGGACGGATCGGCCTCTACCAACCAAAACATCCGCTCGCTCACGCGAAGACCGAAGCGCCCTCGACCGCAAGCACGTAGCGATAGGCTCGACCAGCTTCAGGATCGCCTTACCGGCTTAGGTGCGACGAAGGAGAACAACGAGAACAATCGCACCAATTACTCCAAGGATGACGACAATTGGGATGAGCGGGGAGAATTCAACAGGCGTCATAGCAGCGATTCTGACGCTTCATCGGTAGTTGCGTGAGGTTGGGAAGACATCCTCTTCTGGCAGAGATGGCGCGGCCTCGACGTGGTCGACCAGCACGCTGAGCACGCCGTCCTGCTTCTGCAGACGCCCGTCCATGATCAGGATCGGCTCCAGGTTCGCGACCTGCCGGTAGCGCTGGTAGATCGGCGGCCGCAGGATGACGTCGACGTGGCCGAACTCATCGGCCAGTGTGAAGAATTTGAATTCCTTGCCGGTCGAGGGCGACTGGCGGGTGATGACCAGGCCACCGACCCGCACCTTGGCCCCGTCGCGAATGCTCGACCGGATCGTTTTCGAGTCGATCACGCGCAACTGGTTGAACTGCGGGCGGTAGAAATGGATCAGATGATCCGTGGTCGAGAGCGAGAGCAGCCGGTAGTCTGTCGCGACCCGCTCCCGGTGCGTCATCGGCGCGAGGCTTACCGACTCTGACGGCTCCGCCAACATTGGCGAGCGCTGCCAGTCGTCGGCGTGCTCATTGAAACGCCAGACTGCCTCGCGGCGGTTCGGCTCGATCGCATCGAAGGCGCCGGCCAGCACCAGGTTCTGCACCTGCGCTTTGGTCAGCCCGTTGCGGGACTGCGTGGTCAGCCGGATGCGGCGGCAGAAATCCTCGAGCGACGTGACCGGCCCTTTGAGCTGGGCCTCCTCCAACACCTCGAGCGCCTTGTCGCCCACGCCGTGCACGTAGTTGAAGCCCAGCCGCAGCGCGCCGCTCTCCACGATGCAGCGCACGTAGCTCTTATTGATGTCGACCGGCAGAATCTTGACGCCGTGGTGCTTGGCGTCCTCTACCAGCACGTGCGGGTGATAGAAGCCCATCGGCTGGTTGTTGAGCAACCCGGCGTAGAGCGCGGGCGCGTGATGCAGCTTGAGCCAGGCGGTCTCGTAGCAGGTACGGGCGAAGGCGGCCGCGTGCGACTTGGTAAAGCCGAACTCGGCGAACGCGGACAGCTTGGTGAAAATCTCCTCCGCGGCCGGCTGCGGGATCTCGTTCGCCGCGCAGCCGCTGAGGAAACGCTCGCGGATGGCGGCCATCAGGTCGTGTGAGCGATGACTGCCCATCGCTCGGCGGAAGCGATCGGCTTCGGCGCTGCTGAAGCCGGCACAATCCATCGAGATCTTGAGGATCTGTTCCTGGTAGAGGACGACGCCGAGCGTCTCCTCGAGGATCGGCTTCAGGCGCGGGTGGATGTACATGACCGGTTCTTTGCCCTGCTTGCGCCGCAAGTACGGATGCACCGCGTCGCCCTGGATCGGTCCGGGACGGATGATGGCAACCTCGACGACCAAGTCGTTGAACGTTTCCGGGCGCGATCGCGGCAGCGTCTGCATCTGCGCCCGGCTCTCGATCTGAAAGACGCCGATCGTGTCAGCCTGGGTGCACAGGTCATAGACCTCCTGGTCTTTCAGGTCGAGGGCGTCGAGGTCGGGGCGCTCACCGGTGTCGGCCTCGATCAGGTCGAGCGCCTCGGCCACGACCGAGAGCATGCGCAGACCGAGCATGTCCATCTTGATCAGGCCCAGTTCCTCGACGTCGTCCTTGTTGAACTGGACCACCATCCGGCCTGGCATGGTGGCGCGCTCCACCGGCACGATGTCGATCAGGGGCTCGCCGGTGACCAGCATCCCGCCGACATGGATCGAGAGGTGACGGGGGAAATCGAGGATCTGGGTGGCGAGATCGAACAATTGCTGCCAGGGCCGCGCGACGTTCGCCGTCGGGTAGCCGGCGGCCTGCGCGATCGTTTCGGGGCTTTCGGGGTGCCAGGCCGAGGCCGATTTCGCAAGGTGATCGATCGTCTCCTCCTTGAAGCCGAGCACCTTCCCTACCTCTCGGATCGCCGAGCGCTGGCGATAGGTGACGACGTTGCAGACCATGCCGGTGCGCTCCGGCCCGTATTTGTCGTAGACGTACTGGATCACCTGCTCGCGGTGCGCGGTCGAGAAGTCGATGTCGATGTCGGGCGTGCTCGTCATCTCTTCGTGCAGGAAGCGCTCGAACAGCAGGTTGTGCTCGATCGGGTCCACCCGAGTGATGCCGAGCAGGTAAGCGACGATGCTGTCCGCCGCCGAGCCGCGCCCCTGGCCCGGGATGCCGCGGGCCTTCGCGAAGCGCATCAGGTCCCAGTTGATGAGGAAGAATTCGCTGAAGCCCGTTTTGTTGATGACGTCGAGCTCCTTCTGCAGCCGGGCCGCTACCTCGGCAGTGACCGGGTGATATTTTTCCCGGACCGCGTCATGGCACAGCCGGTAGAGGAAGGAGTAGGGCGTCTCCCCTGCCGGAACTGGAAAGCCGGGAAAGCGCGCGCTCACCAGGTCAAAGCTGAAGCGACACCGCTGCCCGATCTCCGCGGCGTGCGCCATACCTTCATCGACCACCTGCCGCGGGTATCGGCTGAAGACCTGGCGTAGCTCGGCACCTGACTTTAGGTAGTGCTCGATGTTTGGGTGCAGGTAGCGCTGCGCCTCATCGAGCGTGGTGCGATGGCGGATCGCGGTCAGGACGTCGTGGAGCTTGTGCCGGTCGGGTGTCGCATAAAAGACCTCGTTGGTGATGACCAGCGGCGCGTCGTGCCGCTCGGCCAGGTCGAGCAGCGCCTGGTTGCGCGAGCGGTCGTCAGGAGCTAAGTGGTCATGCAATTCGATGAAGACCCGGTCGCGGCCGAAGACCTCCTGGTAGAAGGGCAGCCGCTCTTTCGGATCGGCCACCAGCGCAATCAACTGCCCGCTCAGGGGCGCGAGCTGGTCCGCCGGTAACCGCGCCATGCCTTTGGCGTTGGGCATCTGCGCCATGCTGATCAGGCGGCAGAGGTTCATGTAGCCGACCTTGTCTTCGGCGAGCAGGAGCAGCCGGTCTCCCCAGCGGTCGTAATCCACCCGGTCTTTGGGCGGCCTGGTGCCGTCGTCGATCGTCAGCTCGGTGCCCACGATCGGCTGGATGCCGGCGCGC
>DATNMN010000062.1:0-6292 GCA_035602295.1 Candidatus Dormiibacterota bacterium
GATGCGTCATCACAGAGAAGTCGGTCAACCTCAGCACGGAACCCGAGATGTACTCGGAGGAAGAGCTCGAGGAGATCGCCCCCGAGCAAACCGCATAAGGACCAGCGTTTGTCCGACGTGACCGGCGAGCCGGCCACCATCAACCTCCCGCTCCTTCCCCTTAAGAACGTCGTCCTGTTCCCTCACATGATCGTGCCCCTTTACGTGGGGCGGGAGCGGTCGATCGACGCGCTCGAGACCGCGATGACCCGGGGCAAGCAAGTCTTTCTCTGCACCCAGCGCCGTGCCGACTGCGAGGACCCGAAGGAAGCAGACCTCTACCGGGTCGGGGTCATCGGCGAAGTGGTGCAAATGCTCAAGCTGCCCGACAACACGATCAAAGCGTTGATCGAGGGCTCATCGAGGGCAGTAATCGACCGCTTCATCCAGGTCGAGCCGCATTTGCAGGCCGAGGTGTCCCTGCTCGAGGAGGACGTCGAGGCCTCGCCGGAGCTCGAGGCGCTGATGCGCGGCGTCGTGGATCTCTTCGATCGTTACGTCGAGCTGGACAAGAAGGTTCCGCCCGAGGTCAACCTCACGGTCCGGGGCGTAGAGGATGCCGGGCGTATGGCGGACATCGTCGCGTCCAACCTGGGCATCGGTGTCACCGACAAGCAGGACGTTCTCGAGACCTTCCAGATGAACGCGCGGCTGGAGAAGCTCTCCAGCGTGTTGCAGCGCGAGATCGAGATCCTCGACATGGATCGCAGCATCCGGCAGCGAGTGCGCCAGCAAATCGACCGGCGGCAAAAAGAGTTCTACCTCAAGGAGCAGATGCGCGTCATCCAGGAAGAACTGGGTGGGGAAGAGGCGCATCTCAGCGAGCTCGACGAGCTGCGTGAGAAGGTGCGGGCGCTCGAGCTCACGGAGGCGCTCGAAGAACGCCTGCTGAAGGACGTCGACCGGTTGGAGCGCATGCCACCCGGCTCGCCCGAGATCTCAGTGCTGCACAACTACCTCGAGCTCGTCGTCTCGCTGCCGTGGCACGAGGCGAGTGAAGATATCACCGACCTGCGCGCCGCCGAAAAGGTCCTCGATGAGGATCATCACGGCCTGCAAAAGATCAAAGAGCGCATCCTCGAGTTCCTCGCGGTGCGGCAACTCACCAAGTCGCCGAAGGGGCCGATCCTTTGCTTCATCGGACCGCCCGGCGTGGGCAAGACCAGCCTGGGGCGCTCGATTGCGCGAGCCCTTGGTCGCAAGTTCGTGCGCGTCTCCCTGGGCGGCGTGGGCGACGAAGCCGAGATCCGCGGCCACCGCCGCACCTACGTGGGCTCGATGCCCGGCCGGATCATCAAGGGCCTGCGCGAGGCGGGCACGCGCAACCCGGTGTTCCTGCTCGATGAGATCGACAAGATGTCATCCGACTTCCGCGGCGATCCGGCGTCCGCGATGCTCGAGGTTCTCGACCCGGAACAGAACAAACACTTTTCCGATCACTTCCTGGAGATCCCGTTCGATCTCTCGGAGGTGCTCTTCATCACCACCGCCAATGTCTTCTACTCGATTCCGCGGCCGTTGCTCGATCGCATGGAGGTGATCAACCTGCCCGGCTACACCGCCGAGGAGAAGATGGTGATCGCCCGCGAGTTCCTGGTCCCCAAGCAGCTGCAAGACCACGGCCTGACCAGCAAGCACATCGAGATCACCAAGGCGGCGCTGGCGACGATGATCAGCCGCTACACCAGCGAGGCCGGCGTGCGCAACCTGGAACGATCGATCGCGAGTGTCTGCCGCAAGGTCGCCCGCGAGGTCGTCAAAGGCAAAACGCGGAAGATGACGGTCGCGCCCAACCGTCTCGATGATCTCCTCGGGCCGCCGCGCTACAAGCCTGACGAAGGCCACAAGGAGCCGCTGATCGGGGTGGCGAACGGGCTCGCCTGGACCGAGGTCGGCGGTGTGCTGCTGACCATCGAGGTGATCACCATGCCAGGCAAGGGCAACCTGAACCTGACCGGGCAGATGGGTGACGTGATGCAGGAATCGGCTCGTGCCGCGCTCTCCTACGCGCGATCGAATGCCGAGGCGCTCGGCATCCCGGTCGATTTCCGCGACAAGCTCGACTTGCACATCCACATTCCGAAAGGCGCCATCCCCAAAGATGGACCCTCAGCCGGGATCTCGATGGCACTCGCCATCATCTCGGCGCTAGCCCAGCGGCCGATCCGCTCCGACGTCGCGCTGACGGGCGAGATCACGCTGCGCGGCCGCGTGCTGCCAATCGGTGGGCTCAAGGAGAAAGTCCTGGCGGCCCACCGGATCGGCATCCACACCATCCTCCTGCCGGAGGACAACCAGCCCGATGTCGCCGATATCCCCGCCGACATTCGCAAGCGGATGACGTTCAAATTCGTCAAGACCATGGACGAGGTGATCGCGCTGGCGTTGCTGCCGCGGTCCGACACCATCCTGCTGCCCGAGATGACCGAGCCGGCGGCCGCCGAAGAGGCAGTGGCGGCCAATGCCGAAGACCCCATGCAGCAGCAGTCGACCCAGCCTTCGATCTAGCGAATTCACCGAAAAACCCGTCGCGCAAGGGTTGACGTGTCGGCCGGTCATTCGGTGTGGAGATTGGCCTGTGGGGAGACTATCGGGGCGCTACCGGATGCTAGCGCTGGTCGGCTTGGGGATCGTGGTGCTGGCGATCAGCAGCCTGGCGCTCGGCCACGTGGTTGTCGATAGGTGCGGCGGCTGGTCGGGGTGCGACGCCAACGGGTTGCCCCTCGGCATCGTCACGGTTCGCGATCTCGAGACTCACAAAGAAGCCACCCTCTACTACCCCGGCGCGACCCTCATTGGCCACGCCGCCACCGCCGAACATGATCCGTTCGTTGGTTCGCGTGGCCTGGCTGCTACGTCGAGCATCGTTGCCACGCGCGATCAGGCCGGCAGCGTGTACGCCTGGTACGACGACTGGCTCTTGGCGCGCGGATGGAGGCACGGTGATGTGTTGAGAAGCACGGCCGAACTCTCCGTGCGGTCCTGGAACCGCGGGTCGCGCGAATTCTTTGACGTGGCAATCCTCTATCCAGCCCGAATGCAAAGCATTTTCGGGAATCAAATTCCATCGGACCGCACGCTCATCCAGACCCGGTATGGCATCACTCCAGCCGGTGAGGCCTTACCCTCGCCACTGAGCACCTGACGCGGTATGGCAAAAGTGTCCGCGCAAAGGCGGTGGCTCGTATTAGGGGCGTTGGGTATCGCGGTGCTCGTCGTCACTAGCCTGGTGCTCGGCCGCGCGGTGGTCGATCGATGTGGCGGATGGTCGGGCTGCGACGCCAACGGCTTGCCGCTCGGTAGCGTTACCGTTCGCGATCTCGAGAGCCATACGGAAGCTACGCTCACCTACCAAGGAGCGACCGTCGTGGACCACGGCGGCATCGCGGAGCAGGATCGGCTCGTGGGGTCGCCGGGCTCCGCCTATACGACGAGTATCCTGGCAACCCGCGACTCGCCCGATCGCGTCTATGCCTGGTACCAAGCCTGGCTTTCAGCGCATGGCTGGAGGAGTGCCGAGATGTTGCAGAGCACCGCGGAACTCTCCCTTCAGGGATGGAAGCGTGGATCCCGGGAAGTCATGATCGTGTCAATGCTTGACCCGGAGCGCTGGCAAACGGCCTTTGACAACAAGATTCCATCAGGCCAAACGATCGTCCGGACCCGGTACGGCATAGACCCGGCCGGTGGGTAATAGGCTCGGCGCCGCGACGCTCGACTGCAGCGGTAGCCGCCAACGCCGACGAACGGCCTCGACCTCCTTTGCCGAGCCCGCCGTCGATCTAGCGACCGTGCCGCTCGAGGTTACACGGCGACCTTGGTCCCGGTCACATGGAGTTGTTCCGGCCCATAGGAGAGGTTCCCCTGCAGATCGTATTGGTTATAGACGCCGGGCCCGGTGATCGTTTTCCCGCTTTGGTCGAGCGTAAACGTCCCGGCCGCGTCTGAGGTCCCGGTGTTCTTTCCAGAGAGATCGTAGATCCAGCCCTTTTCGCGGTAGCGGACGGTTCGTCGCCCGGCCCGGACATATACGCCCATCGTCGGGCTGGCTTTCTGGCCGGCGCCGTTGTCCTCATCGACGTCGCCCGTGGCGACATAACCGCCGCGGGCAAATGAGTAGAAGTAGTTATAGACCTGTCCAGGGTAGGTATCACTGAAGACCTTCACCAACCAAACCCCGAGCAGTGCGTCGTCCGTCCCGTCGTTGGTCTGGGTGTCCGCTGCCTGTACCGCCTCGGCTCCATTCAGGATCGCCAGGGCACTGGCGGCACCGACCACACCGGCGGTTTTGAGCATGTCGCGACGGCCGAGCTTCTGTTCCATCGGTATCCCTCCACGAACGGCCAAGCACGAGCTCGCTGGGCCATGAACCTTTTCCCGCGGCCACTGTACATCGGGTTGTCGGCTTTGGCAAGGCATCTAAACTAGGTGGCCACGATGGAGACGCGATACGACCCCAAGTCCGTAGAGCAGCGCTGGTACGACACGTGGGATCAGCGTGGCTACTTCAAGCCACGCGAAAGCCTAACCGGCAAGACTTTCACGATCTCGATGCCGCCGCCGAACATCACCGGTGACCTGCACATGGGGCATGCGATGTACGCGCTGCAGGACGTGTTGATCCGCTGGCACCGGATGCTCGGCGACGCCGCGCTCTGGGTGCCGGGCACCGATCATGCGGCGATCGCGACCCAGAATGTGCTCGAGAAACAGCTGGCGAAGAAAGGCACGTCGAAAGAGAAGATCGGGCGCGTGGCGTGGGACAAGCTGGTCGCGGAGTGGTACGAGACCACTGGCCACACCATCCTGCAGCAGATGCGGCGACTCGGCTTCTCGGCTGACTGGTCGCGCATCCACTTCACGATGGATCCGAGCTACGTCGAGGCGATCCGCTACGTCTTCGTGCGGCTCTGGAAGGAGGGGCTCATCTATCGCGGCCCACGGATCGTCAACTGGTGTCCGCACGACCGGAGTGCGATCTCGGACCTCGAGGTCCAGTACGAAGAGACGGACGGCTTCCTTTACTACCTCGACTACCCGGTGGACGGTGGCGGGGTCGTCTCGGTGGCGACGGCGCGGCCCGAAACCATGGTGGGTGACACGGCGGTCGCCGTTCACCCCGACGACTGGCGGTACAGGGACCTGATCGGAAAGTCGGTGACGCTGCCGATCGTCCACCGGAGGGTGCCGATCGTCGCCGACGACGCGGTGGACCAGGAGTTCGGCACCGGTGCGGTCAAGGTGACACCCGGGCACGACGTCACCGACTACGAGATCGGGGAACGCCATCACCTCGAGGTCCGTACCATCCTTCACCTCGACGGCCGGATGAGCATCCCCGAAGTCCCCGAGCTCGATGGACTGCCGGTGCCCCAGGCGCGCGAGCGCATCGTCGAGATGCTGCGCACAGAAGGCGCCCTCCAGAAAATCGAGCCGTACCGCCACTCGGTCGGTCACTGCGACCGATGCGGTGCCGTCATCGAGCCGCTCGTCTCGGCGCAATGGTGGGTCAAGATGAAACCCCTGGCGGGGCCGGCGATCGCGGTGGCCGAGGCCGATGTCCTCCGCTTCCACCCCGAGCGCTGGCGCGAGCAGTACCTGCGCTGGATGCACAACATCCGCGACTGGAACATTTCCCGCCAGCTCTGGCTGGGCCACCGGATCCCGGTGTGGACCTGCGCCAACGGTCACGCGATCGCCTATCTGAAGGACCCACAGGAATGTGAGCAGTGCGGCGACCGGCAGCTCACGCAGGATCCCGACGTGCTCGACACCTGGTTCTCCTCATCGTTGTGGCCGTTCGTGACCCTCGGATGGCCCAATGACACCGAAGACCTGCGCCAGTTCTACCCGACGCAGGTGCTGGACACGGCGCGCGACATCCTCTACCTCTGGGTGGCGCGGATGGTCTTCATGAGCCTGCATTTTCTGAACGCGGTGCCTTTCTCAGACGTCCTCATCCACGGCACGGTGCTGGCGCCGGATGGCCGGCGAATGAGCAAGTCGCTCGGGACCGGCATCGACCCGCTGGATCTCATCGAACGCTTCGGCGCCGATGCGACCCGCGCCTGGGCTGCCTATTTCGGCACCGGCGGGCAGGACATCCGATTCTCGGCTGAAAAGATCGAGTCGTACCAGCGCTTTACCAACAAACTCTGGAACGCGACCCGCCTGCTGGTGGACAAACTGCCGGAGGGTGCGGCGCCAATGCCGATCGACGAGTCGACGCTGGAACCGGCGGACCTCTGGATCC
>DATNMN010000063.1:0-3313 GCA_035602295.1 Candidatus Dormiibacterota bacterium
CGAGCTCAACCCCGGCTGGTTCGCCGGAACCGGCGTATCACGATGATGGCGATCCCGAGCAGGAGCAGCAGGACCGCACCGAGCAGGACCTTCCGATGCCCATAGATGGTCAACGCGACCGCGGAGCAGATGGCCGTCGCGAAGTAGAAGACTAGTGCCGTTTCACGGGGACTCAGGCCGAAATCGAGGAGCCGGTGGTGCAGGTGCTCGGTGTCCGGCGTGGCGATCGATTTGCCGCGCCAGCGGCGGCGAATGATCGCCCAGGCGGTATCGGCGATCGGAATGGCGAGCGCGGCCACGGGCACGATCAAAGCCAGCACGACTGTCCCCTTTGCGACCGAGAGCACCGAGAGGGCGGCGAGCGTAAAGCCAAGGAAGTTGCTCCCGCTGTCGCCCATGAACACCCGGGCCGGGTGCCAGTTGAAGAGCAGAAAGCCGATGCAGGCGCCAATCAAGGCGCCGGCCAGGATGACGATACTCGTCTCGTTCCGGTTGATGGCGGCCAGCAGCAAGGTCGCCGATACGATCGCCACTACACCCGCAGCCAGGCCGTCGACGCCATCCAGGAAGTTGGTGGTGTTCTCGAGGCCGACGAACCAGACCAGTGTCAGCACGACCGACGCGAGGGGCGCCAGGGTCACGGGGCCGCCGGGCAGCCCGATGAAATGGATGGCGATGTCGAAGCCGACGATCGCGAGCAGCGAGGCGGCCACCTGGAAGCCCAGCTTGATGAGCGGCCGAACGCCACCGATATCGTCGAACACCATCAGCGTGGTGATGACTGCCGCAGATAGGAGCAGGCCAAGGGTGCTCGGGTTGGTCGAGAAGAGTGCCGCCGACAGCCCGAACCCGAGATACATCGCCAGCCCGCCGAGTCGGGCGGTCGGCTGCTGATGGATGAAGCGATCACCGGGTTTGGCGACGGCGCCCAGCCGGAATGCCAGCCAGCGAACGGGAAGCACCGCGATGGCCGTGAATACCAACCCCACGAGGAACGGCACCACCGCCGGACCAAAGCGGGCGGGTGAGAAATCAGACCAGAAGGTCGGGTCGCTGAAGACGCCGGTGCCGACTAGTACGGCAGGGGAAATCGTTCGCACAGCGCCCGGCTGCGGGCGCGCACCTGCTCATGCACGGTCCGGTCTTCGAGGTTGAAGAGCAACTCGGCGACCATCTCGGCAATCTGCGTCATCTCTTGCGGGCCCATGCCGCGCGTCGTAACCGACGGCGATCCCAGGCGGATGCCGCTCGGGTTGAACTTGCTCGCGGTGTCGAACGGAATCGAGTTGCGGTTCACCGTGATGCCAACCGTGTCAAAGGTCTCCTGGACTTTCTTCCCGGTCAGGTTCAACGGTCGCAGGTCGATCAACATCAGGTGGTTATCGGTCCCGCCGCTGACGAGCCGGAGCTTGCGCTTGCTCAGGCCCTCGGCGAGGACCCGCGCATTGTTGACCACCGCCTGCGCGTAGGACTTGAACTCCGGAGTCTTCCACTGCGCCAGCATCACCGCCTTACCGGCAATCGCGTGGTTGTGCGGGCCGCCCTGGCTACCCGGGAAGACGCTCTTATCGACGTCGGCGGCGTACTTCGCCTTGCAGAGAATCATCGCCCCCCACGGTCCGCGCATCGTCTTGTGGGTGGTGAAGCTGACGAAGTCTGCATAAGGGACCGGGCTCGGATGCGCGCCGCCCGCGACCAATCCGGCGAAATGCGCCATGTCGACGAAGAAGTAGGCGTCGACCGCACGGGCAATCGCCGCCATCCGCTCGAAGTCCAGGATCCGCGGGTAGGCGCTGTAGCCGGCAAGCAGCATCTTCGGCCGAACCTCTTTGGCCTGCTTCTCGAGCACGTCGTAATCGATGCACTCGGTGGTGGCATCCACGCCATAGGGAACGAAGTGATAGAGCTTGCCCGAAAAGTTCACCGGGCTGCCATGGCTGAGGTGCCCTCCCTGGCTGAGGTCCATCCCCATGACGGTGTCACCGACGTTGAGCACGGACGCGTAGACCGCGTAGTTGGCGGTTGTGCCGCAGTGCGATTGCACGTTGGCATGCTCCGCGCCGAAAAGCGCCTTGGCGCGCTCGATGGCCAGGGTCTCGATCCGGTCAACGTTTTCGCAGCCGCCGTAGTAGCGCTTGCCCGGATAGCCCTCAGCATATTTGTTGTTGAGCAGTGAGCCGAGCGCCTGTAACACCGCCGGGCTGGCGATGTTCTCGGAGGGAATCAGCTCCAGCGTGTACTGCTGGCGTTCGAACTCATCGCGGATGGCGGCACCGACCTCGGGATCGACCAGGTCGATCCGGCTGGTCAGATCGGTACGGGCCTGCAACACCGGCTCATTATCCCCGAATCAGTTCAGAGTCCGCGATCGCACCCTGGCGCAGGATGCGGGGCGTCGGGCCGCTCAGGTCGAGGATGGTCGAGGGCTGACCGATGCGACATGGTCCACCGTCGAGCACGACATCAAGGCGGTCGCGCAGCCCTGCGATGACCTGGTCCGCATCGACCGGCGGCGCTTGACCCGCCGCGTTGGCGCTGCTGCTCGCGATCGGTTCGCCAAGTGCCGTCAGCAGCGCCAGCGCAACATCGTGGTTCGGGGCGCGCACGGCAATGGTCGGAGCGTCGCCGGGGGTGCGGGCCGGCAGCACCAGCGTCAGGGGGCCCGGCCAGAAGCGCGCCATGAGTTCAGCAGCGGCGGGGGTCACCACCGCGAATCGTTCGACCTGGGCGCGGTCGCGGACCAGCCAGACCATTGGCTGCCCGGGCGGGCGCTGCTTTACCTCGTAGAGGCGAGCGACCGCCGCCGGGTCCGCGGCGCGCGCGGCGACCGCGTACAGGGTGTCGGTTGGGAAGGCGATCACCGCGCCTGCGCGAAGGCGCTCCGCGGCCCCGGCGATGTGCGCTGGGTCCGCCGGCCACCGCGCCGTCACGTCTGGATTCGCACCGTCCGGTCGAATCCACCCAGGTCTTTATGCACACTGACCTGCGCCGAGGGCCAGAGCCCCTGAGCGAGGCGGACGAGGCGGCGCGTCTGGGCCGGGTCGCACTCGAAGAGCAGGAGGCCGCCGGGTTTCAGCGACGCGGGCGCTTGCGCAAGGGCGGTGCGAATCAGCTCCAATCCATCCTTGCCGCCGTCGAGCGCAAGCCCCGGCTCGTAATGGAGCTCCTTCGGCCGCACCCGCCGCAGCGCATCGGGGATGTACGGAAGGTTGGCCATGATCAGGTCCGCCGGCGCGGCGCCCCGCAGCAAGTTGCCCTTTACCGTCGTGATCCGCCGGCGGAGCCGGTGGCGGGCGATATTTTCGTCCGCCAC
>DATNMN010000064.1:0-2195 GCA_035602295.1 Candidatus Dormiibacterota bacterium
GACGAGCTGGTCGCCCCGGCGGCCAGACCGCACATGGGGAACACCGCGGCCATTGATCCGGATGGTCTTGCCGTACTGGGTGCCAGGCGCAATCTCGATCTTCTCGGGCCCATCGACCGTGGGGATCTCGACCGTGTCGCCTAGCGCAGCCTGCGCCACACTCAGCGGCAGTTCGTAGATCACGTCGGTGCCGTTGCGTTTCAGCACCGCATGCGGCTTGACCTGGATGACGATGTACAGGTCGCCAGCGGCGCCGCCGCGTGGACCGACCTCGCCCTCACCCGTGAGGCGGATTTGCGATCCGCTGTCGACGCCGGCTGGAATGTTGACCCGCACCTTTTTCTCGCCGGGCCGGTGACCACTGCCGCCGCAGGTCTTGCAGGGTCGCTCGATCACTTTGCCCTCACCGTTACAGCGAGGGCAGCCGGCCACGTTCACGATCTGGCCGAAGATCGATTGCGTGGCGCGACGGACCTGGCCACTGCCCCGGCACTGCGGGCAGGTCTGCGGCGATGTGCCGGCCTCGGCGCCGCTGCCCTGGCAGGCGCCACAGGCCTCGGCTCGGGGAAGCGTCAGCTCGCGTTTGACGCCGAAAACCGCCTCTTCGAAGGTAAGTCGAAGGTCGAGCCTGAGATCCGACCCCCGGCGTGGGCCGGTGCGGGTCCGGCCGCCCGCGGCGGCGCCGAAGAACATGTCGAAGATGTCGTTGATCCCGCCGAAGCCGGTCCCGTCGAAGCCCGGCATCCCCTGGGCGGAATGGCCGAAGGTGTCGTAGCGCTGACGCTTCGATTGGTCGCTCAGGACCTCGTAGGCTTCGTTGATCTCCTTGAAACGCGACTCGGCCTGCGGGTCATTGGGATTGCGATCAGGATGAAATTGCAGCGCGAGCTTGCGGTAGGCCCGCTTCAGTTCCTCGGCACTGGCGGTCCGACTGACGCCGAGCACCTCGTAGTAGTCCCGCTTGATCGCCATAAGGGATTTCTAGGACTTTAACGCGCGGGGATGGGCAACCTTCACCAGGGCGGGCCTGATCACGCGGTTGTGGAGCCGGTACCCGGGCTGCATCTCCTCGACGATGGTGCCTTCCTCGTGCTCATCGGTCTCCTCGCTGGCGATCGCCTCGTGCTGGGCCGGGTCGAACTTCTCGCCGACCGCAGGGATGGTCGAGAGGCCCTGGGCCTGCAGGACATCATCGAACTGACGGACCACCATCTTGATGCCCTCGAACCAGTTGCGATCGATGCCCTCAGGTGCATGCTCGAGCGCGCGCTGGAGGTTGTCCCGGAGCGGGAGCAGCTTGCGGAGCAGTTCTTCATTCGCGAACTGGGTGCGATCGGTGAGGTCCTGGCGGGTGCGCCGCTTGTAGTTTTCGAAGTCGGCGGCGAGCCGCTGGTAGCGAGCAAAGGTCGCCTCCGCTTCGTCGCGGACCGCCTGCAGTTCCGGCGTGACCGCCCCTTGGGTCTGGGTTGGCTCACTCTCTGTCGTCGAGCTGGCCCTGGTGTCCGTCACGCCGGGACGGGTCTGCCCGCCACCAGGCGCGATCGGATCGGGGGGTAGATGCTTCGAGGACATGTTTGGCTTTTTACCCATTGCCCTACCGGCCGAATCAGTTCCCAAGCGGGCCGAGGAGTTCCGAGGTCGCCTGGCTGACCAGCCGCACCCGGGCCACAACCTGCCCGTAGTGCATTCGCGTGGGCCCGATCACGCCGATCGTGCCCCGTACCCGCTCGTCCATCTTGTAGGTGGTCAGCACCAGGCTGCACTCGCGCAGCCCACTGCTCGTGTTCTCACGACCGATGATGATCTCGACGTCCTTGTCGAAGGCGACCTGCTGCAAGATGCCCGCGAGCTGCGCGCCCTGCTCGAGCAACTCCAGCAATTCTTCGAGGCGGCTGACCTCGACGAACTCCGGATGGCGTAGCAGGTTGCGCACCCCGTCATGGAGAACGACCGATTGACGCTGCGCCTGGTGGGTGCTGATCGACTCGATCACCCGTTCGAGGATCTGGCGCTGCTCATCGCGATCGGGACCGAGCTGACCCAGTCGCGACAGGAGCTCGTCGGCAGTCTGCCCCTTGACCTTTCGGTTGAACATGGCGGCCATCCGGCTCAGGTCCTCCTGGGAGATGGCATGCTCCAGACGAATCACAGTCTGCTTGATGAGGTTGCCCTCCAGCACCAGGATGATCAGGACG
>DATNMN010000065.1:0-4078 GCA_035602295.1 Candidatus Dormiibacterota bacterium
GCCGTGACGTACCGGATGGGCGCGCACACGAGTTCCGACGATCCCACCCGCTATCGGCTCGACAGCGACCTGGAGGCTTGGGGCTCCAGGGACCCGATTGCCCGCTATCAGGCCTGGCTCAAGGACCAGGGGGTGATCGACGACGGCCTCATCACGGCAATGGCGGCGGAGGCTGACTCGGCGGCGCAGGCGATGCGCGCACGGCTGATTGCCATACCCGCCCCGCCTCCCGGCGAGGCAATCTTCGGCCGTGTCTATTCGAACCCGCCGGCGTCATTTGTTCAGGAGCGCGAGGAGTTCGAAGCCTCACTGGAGGGCAGTTGACGGAACCGGTAACGATGGCGAAAGCCATCAACCTCTCGCTTCGCGATGCCCTGGCCCGCGACGAGAACGTCCTGATCTTTGGGGAGGACGTGGGGGCGCTGGGTGGGGTCTTTCGGATCACGGACGGCTTGCAGAAGGCCTTCGGCGAGGAGCGCGTCTTCGATACGCCGCTGGCCGAGTCGGCCATCATCGGGGTCGCCGTCGGCTTGGCGCTGCGAGGTTTTCGGCCGGTGCCAGAGATCCAGTTCGATGGCTTCATTTACCCGGCGTTCGAGCAGATCGTGAGCCACGTCGCGAAGTATCGAAACCGCTCGGGTGTCTCGTTGCCAATTACGATTCGCGTTCCCTTCGGCGGCAACATCGGCGCCGTCGAACACCATTCCGAAAGTCCCGAGGTCTACTTCGCCCATACCGCCGGGCTGAAAGTCGTCACGCCCGCGACGCCTCCCGATGCCTACGCCTTGCTGCAAACCGCGATCGACGATCCGGATCCCGTGGTCTTTTTCGAGCCCAAGGCCCGCTACTACCTCAAAGAAGAAATCGACCCAGCCGTTCGCGTGCCGATCGGCAGGGCGCGTGTGGCGCATGAGGGCTCGGGCGTTTCCGTGATCGCCTATGGGCCCACGGTCAGCATCGCCCTGCAAGCCGCAAAGACCGCCGCGCAGGAACAGATCTCGCTCGAGGTCATCGACCTTCGCAGTCTGTCGCCCCTGGACATGGACACCGTAATGGCATCGGTCCGCAAGACGCACCGCGCCGTGGTGGTGCACGAGGCGCCGGTCTTTTGCGGCTTCGGCGCGGAGGTCGCCGCGCGGATCAGCCATGATGCCTTCGACGTGCTCGAGGCGCCGGTCGGGCGCGTTGGCGGGATGAACGTCCCCTATCCTCCGGCGCGTTACGAAAAGCTCTACCTGCCCGACGCCGACCGCATCCTGCAGGCCGCGGACGCCGCGCTCGCCTATGGCTGATCAGACCTTCCGGCTGCCCGACCTCGGCGAGGGTCTGACCGAGGCCCAGCTGGTGGCCTGGCACGTCGAGGAAGGGGCCAGGGTAGAGGTCAACGCGCCGCTCTGCGACGTCGAGACGGCGAAGGCGGTCGTAGTGATTCCGTCGCCCTTCGCGGGAACGATTCAAAAACTGCATGCTCGACCCGGAGACTCGGTTGCCGTGGGCGCGGCGCTCGTGACCATCACAGCAGCGGACGGAGCGCAGGCCGAGGCGACGCCAGGGACGCTGGTCGGCTACGGCCCCGGAGCTCCCGAATCCGGCATTCGACGCCGACCACGAACCGCCGCCACCTCCTCCTCCGAGAGCGGCGCAGATGTCCGCGCCGCGCCATTCGTGCGTCAGCTGGCGAGAGAAAAGGGGGTCGACCTGTCGCAGGTGACGGGCAGCGGGCCGGCCGGGCGGATCACGAAAGCCGATGTCGAAGCCGCCGCTGCATCACCCGCGGCGGCCTCATCTGGATCGACCACCGTCCCATCGACCGACGGGGAACGCCGCATCAGTGTAGTGGGCATCCGCAAGGCGATCGCCCGCCAGATGGTCCGGTCGGTATCGACCATTCCGCAGTTCACCGAGTTCGCCATCTTCGACGCCACCAACCTGATGGCGGCGCGCGAGCAACGGAAAGCGAGCGGGCGTCCGATGACTCCTCTCCCCTATTTCATCGCGGCCGTGGTCAAAGCCGTCCGAGCCTTTCCCCTGATGAACAGCTCATGGGACGAGAGCCGCGACGAGATCATCGTGAAGCAGGCGATCAACCTCGGGATCGCGGTCAATACGACGCAGGGATTGCTGGTGCCGGTCCTGCGTGGCGCAGACCGGCTCGACCTGTCCGCGATCGCCGAACAAAGCGCCCAGCTAGTCGACGGTGCTCGCGCCGGGACGCTGCCACCGGGCCAGATGAGTGGTGGGACCATTACCGTCACCAACGTCGGCGCCAGTGGCCCGGTTGAGACCGGCACCCCCATCATCAATCCGCCGGAATGCTGCGTGGTCGCCTTCGGCGCCATCAAACCGCGACCGATGGTGGTCGATGGCCAGGTCGTGGCCCGCAGCGGCGCATGGATCTCGATCTCCGTCGATCATCGGATCGTCGACGGCGCCCTCGCGACGGAATTCCTGACGGCGCTGGTATCGGAGCTCGAGTCGATCCGTGCCTGACGAAGCGCAACTGATCTACGACTGGAACACGGTCGATGCCCCGGCCAAGCCAGCGCACCCCGTCCACATTCACGACGAGACGCTGCGCGATGGCATCCAGGGCCCATCCGTCCGCGACCCCGATATCGAGCACAAGCTGCGCTTCCTGCACCTGGCTGATGAGCTCGGTGTCGGTTCGATCGATCTCGGCCTGCCGGCATCGGGGCCGCGAGCCGCCGCCGACGTGGAACGGTTGGCCGAGGAAATCCGCGACCAGCATCTACGGATCAAGCCACTGTGCGCGGCGCGAACCCTCGAGGGCGACATCCGGCCGGTGGTCGAGATCTCGCAGCGTGTCGGCATCCCGATCGAGGTCGCGGCCTTCATCGGCTCGAGTCCGATTCGCCAGTACGCCGAGGGCTGGACGATCGAGCAAATGGTGGACAACACCCGCAAGGCGGTGCGCTTTGCGCGCCAACATCAGCTACCGGTGCTCTACGTCACCGAGGACACGACCAGGGCCCAGCCCGAAACGCTTCGTCAGTTGTTCGGGACAGCGATCGAGGAGGGCGCGGCCCGCGTTGCGGTCTGCGATACCGTTGGCCACTCGACGCCCGACGGTGTCCGCGCCGTGGTCGGCTACGTCCGACGAATGCTGGACGAGATCAAGCCTGACACCGGTCTCGACTGGCACGGCCACAGCGACCGCGGCCTCGGTGTCATCAATGCGATCGATGCCGCCCTCGCCGGCGCCGACCGGATTCATGGCTGTGCGCTCGGGCTCGGCGAGCGCGTCGGCAACACCCACCTCGACCTCCTGCTCGTGAACTTTCGGCTGCTTGGTTGGATCGATACCGACCTCAGCAAGCTGCGCGAGATGGGCGAGGTGATCGCCGAGGGCACTGGTATGGCGATCCCCGCGAACTACCCGGTGCTGGGACGCGACGCCTTTCGGACGGCCACCGGCGTGCACGCCGCCGCCGTCATCAAAGCCAAGCGCAAGGGCGACGACTGGCTCGCCAACCGCGTCTACTCCGGCGTGCCGGCCGAGCTCTTCGGCTGCGAGCAGGTGATCGACATCGGGCCGATGAGCGGCGAGTCGAACGTCGTCTTCTGGCTCGAGCAACGCGGCATCGAGCCACGACCCGAGCTGGTCCGCGCCATCTTCGAGCTTGCCAAACGGGGCAATCGGCTGCTCGACGAGGCCGAGATCTACGCGGTCGTCAACCAGCGCGCGACGAAAACCGGATCCTGAGTCTTAAGTCGGCGAGACCTTCGGCGGGGCCGTGCGCTCCGCCAGTTTGGCGAGATTCACCATCACGGTGACCGCGAGGACGGTCACGATGATGGCGTAGATGAAGAGCGAAACGATCTGGGCCCCGGTCCCAAAAAATCTGCTTGACCAGGGCCGTGATCGCGCTGTTCCAGGCCAGCGCGGCCACTACGCCGAATGCAGCCGACGCCAGGGAATCATGGTCTGTAGGTACGCCGCACGGTTCGACACGTAAGCCTCCTATGAGTCCGATATTCCGTTGTTGTCCAAATTCGGGATGAGCATACGCTCAAAACTCAAATTTCTAGAGGGTTGGTCAGGTTCTCGCGGAGTGGC
>DATNMN010000066.1:0-2772 GCA_035602295.1 Candidatus Dormiibacterota bacterium
GCTGGCGCTCGAGCGGCGCGGCCCGCGGGGGTCACATCCCGGGAGCGGTCGCCTTCCCCAGCGCCTGGCTCGATAGCGTCGACGAACCCGAGGTGGAACGGCTGGTGCAGGCCAAAGGCATTCTCCAAGGTCGCGAAATAGCCCTTTACGGCGATCGCCCGCAGGACGCGCTGGGGCTCAAGACCAGGCTGGCCGAGTTGGGCCAAACCGGTGTCCGGATCTACCAAGGCAGTTGGGCCGAGTGGGCCGCCGACCCGGGCTTGCCGGTCGATCGCCTGACGAACTACGACAAGCTCGTCCATGCCGACTGGCTTCGCCAGCTATTGGACGGCGGACGGCCCGAGGCGGCGCCAATGGGCCCGTTCAAGCTCTTCCACGTCAACTTCGGCGTTCCGGAAGAGTACGAGGAGAACCACATCCCCGGGGCGCTATATCTCGACACCAACCGCCTCGAGAATCCCATTGACTGGAACCGCCGATCGCCAGCGGAGCTCGAGGCAGCGCTGCGCTCATTCGGGATCACCCGCGACACCACGGTCATCCTGTACGGCCGCGATACCGAAGGCCACGCCAACGAGAAATGGCCGGGCCGTCGAGCCGGGCAGATCGCCGCCTGCCGCGCGGCGCTGATCCTGCGGTACGCCGGCGTCGACGACATCCGCCTGCTCGATGGCGGATACGACCACTGGGTCCAGGCGGGAAACCCGCTGGAGACCGTCCTTCGCGAACCGGTGCCCGTGGCGTCATTCGGTGTCCAGATCCCGCTCCGCCCGGAGGTCATCATCGACATCGATGAGGCCAAGCAAATCCTCTCCGATCCGCAGCATGCCGCCCTCGTGAGCGTTCGCACCTGGAGGGAGCACATCGGCGCGGTCAGCGGCTACAACTACATCGGCCCGGCCGGCCGCATCGCCGGCGACGTCTGGGGCAACTGCGGCTCCGATTCCTATCACATGCAGCACTACCGCAACGTCGACAACACGATGCGCGCCTACCCCGAGATCGCGGGCAACTGGGAAGACGCGGGGATCACGGCCGACAAATGGGTCGCGTTCTACTGCGGCACCGGCTGGCGCGCCGCGGAGACCTGGTTTTACGCCGACCTGATGGGGTGGCCGCGGATCGCCGTCTACGACGGCGGCTGGTTCGAGTGGAGCAAGGATCCGGTCAGTAATCCGATCGAGGTGGGCGAGCCGGTCGCGGTCTAGACAGCACTCACCCAAAAGTAGGGAGGCGGTGGCCGCCTCGTAGGGGATGTGTCATGCGGGGACAGAGCCCAACATGACACATCATGAGTACTGATACGTCGGTCATTTCCAATCGGAACGCTCGGTCGTCCGCCCTGCCGCGTAACCTCGGTCTCGCGGTCGCCGTGATCGCGGTCGCCCAATTGATGGTGGTGCTTGATGCCACGATCGTGAACATTGCTCTCCCTTCGATTCAGCGAGCCCTGCATTTCAGCGCGACGGGCCTTGAGTGGGTCATCAACGCGTACTCGTTGACATTCGGCGGCTTGCTGCTCCTCGGCGGTCGCGCCGGTGACCTGTTCGGAAGGCGGCGCATGTTCTTCATCGGTATCGTGCTGTTCACGCTCGGCTCTTTGGCCGGCGGCTTTGCCACGAGCGCCACCTGGCTGATCATTGCCCGCGGCGCGCAGGGAATCGGCGCCGCGATCATCGCGCCGACCGCGCTCTCGCTGATCACCGACACCTTCCCGGAGGGCGCCCAACGCAACCGGGCGCTGGGTGTCTACGCGGCGGTCGCGGGTGCGGGCGGCGCTCTCGGGCTCCTTCTCGGTGGGGTGCTCACCGACCTGGCCTCATGGCGATGGGTCCTGTTCGTGAATGTGCCGATCGGTGTGGTGCTGGCCATCGTCGCCCCGCGGGTGCTGGCGGCCTCGGACCGCAGGCCCGGCCGGCTCGACCTGCCCGGCGCCCTGACGGTGACGGCCGGGATGGTGCTCCTGGTTTACGGCCTGTCGCGGGCCGCCACCTACAGCTGGACCGACACGATGACGCTCGCGACGCTCGGGCTTGCGGTCGTGCTGTTGCTCGTCTTCCTCGCCATCGAGTCTCGTAGCGAGCACGCGCTGATGCCGTTCAGCATTTTTGCTCAGCGCAACCGCGACGGAGCGTACCTGCTTTCACTGATCATCGGGGTGTCCGTTTTCGGCGTGTTCTTCTTCCTGACACAATTCGTGCAAAACATCCTCGGTTTCAGCCCGATTGTCGCCGGCATCGCATTTCTCCCGATGACGGCTGCCATCATCATCACCGCGCAGGTCATTTCGCGGCTGATCGGCCGCTTCGGACCGAGGCCCTTCATAACGATCGGACCGCTTTTGGTCGCCGTGGGCCTGTTCTGGCTGGCGCAAATCAATGCCAACACGAGCTACATTGGCGGCCTGGTCGGACCGATGCTGCTGCTCGCCGTCGGCCTGGGAAACATCTTCGTCCCGCTCACCGTGATGGCCGTCTCAGGCGCCGGCCCACAGGAGTCCGGCCTGGCCAGCGCGCTCCTCAATGTGGGACAGCAGATCGGTGGATCAATCGGCATTGCCCTACTGGGGACCATCGCCGCAACGACGACGAAGAACCAGCTGGCGAGCGTCGTACCGACGCATGCGGCCACCAATCAGGCCCTGGCCGCGGGCTATGGGGCTGCTTTCGGCGTCGCCGTCGCGATTGCTCTCCTGGGGTTTGTCATTGCCGCCGTGGTGTTCAGGGGGCGCAGTTCGCCACAAGTAGCCCGCGTAGCGGCAGAGAACGCCGC
>DATNMN010000067.1:0-10150 GCA_035602295.1 Candidatus Dormiibacterota bacterium
GCCGGGCCGATCCCACCGCCCGGACGCAGGCCGAACTCCGGCTTCTCGACCATCTCGACCTCGGCCATGAGCCAGCTCGTCGACGGATCCCACCCGGCGAACTCGATACCGGCCGCCTTTCGGATCACACTGCGGCCCCCGTCGCAACCGACCAGATAGTCCGCCCGGATCGACGTGCCGTCGGACAGCGCGACGTCGACGCCGGTGTCGTCCTGGGTGAACCCTGTCACCTCACGTTCGCGCGTGGTCGGCACCCCGAGCTCTTGGACCCAGGTAGCCAGCAGGCGCTCGGTCTGAATCTGCGGGAGGGCGAGCCCGTAGTTGTGGCGGGATGGGAAATCACTGATGTCCAAGGGGATTCGGCCGAATCCCTGGATCTGCATCGCCTTCCCCTCCTCGAGAAACCGATCGGCGACGCCGCGCTGATCGAGCACCTCGATGGTGCGCGCGTGCAGACCGCCGGCGCGCGAGCGGTCGGGATCCGGAGTGGCGCGTCGTTCAACGATGACGACATCGACCTGGGCCAGGGCCAGCTCGGCCGCCAGCATCATTCCTGTCGGGCCTCCGCCGGCGATCACCACCGCATGCTCGGTCATAGCCACACTCCGGCCAGATACCTCGACAACAACACACCCATTTCGCTCCTCCCATTTCCGTATGTTCTGGCTTGCGGACGGTGATTATGCGGCACGACCCGGGGCTTGCCGCAAGCCCCCCTGTGCGGTATAAATTGGAAGTGGAGAGGAGCCGGTCACGTCCTTTCCCTTGTCGTCCGGTGTGGACGGACAACCTCCTCGCGAAGCGGCGGGGCGCCGCTTACGGCGATACCGTCGGCCTAGGAGGATCTCCCATCGCGAGCCGGTCCAGGTAGTGGCGGAACCGTCGACCGCCTCCCCGTAAAGTCAGCTTGGCTGGCCGATTTGGATGCGGTTGCCGTCGGGATCGGTAATCCAGGTCGTGCGCACCGTGCCCGCGACGGCTTCGACTAGGCCGAGCTTGATCCCGCGCGCCGCGGCCGCGGCGAGCCGCTCGTCGAGGTCATCGACGAGCAGCGTCACCACCGCTTTGCCGGCCCGGTCCGCATCGCGCAGCACGTACAGCCAGCCGCCGCCCGTGAGCTGCCAGGCAGCCTCGTCGTCGTTGGGGAGCATCGTCGGGGGAGCGCCGAGCAGGCGCTCGTAGAACTCGATGGCGGCGTCGCGGTCCCGAACCGCGATCCCCGCGAACACCTCAGTGAATGGCATCGCCCCAGTATGAAGAGTGCGCTACTTGCGGAAGTAGGTGATTGGGAAGTCGATCTCCCACTGATCGCCGGCCTCCCCCATGCGTGTGTTCAAAGATCCGCGGCTACAAGTAAGGTGTAGACGGGATGAACGACCGCATGGGATCGAAGGAGATGCGCTGATAGCCGGGTGGCCGACCGGTGAGCTGACCAAGATCGGAAGCGCGGAAGAGGTGCGGATTGCGCCGCTCCGGCACGACGGCACGCTGCGAAAGCCGGTCACCGTCTGGGTAGTCCCCCATGGCGATAGCCTCTACGTCCGGTCCGTCAGGGGGCGCAATGGGGCCTGGTTCCGTGGCGTCCAGGAGACGCACAAAGGCCGGATCTGGGCCGGCGGCGTCGAGAAGGATGTCACCTTCGTGGACGCAGATCACGACAACGACGGCGAGGTCGATGCTGTCTACCGGGCCAAATACCGTCGATACGCGGGGAGCATCTTGAACAGCGTGCTAACCCCTGAGGCGCGATCCGCCACGATCAGACTCGCCCCGAGCTCGGCACCCTAGTTCAACAACCACCCGGTCCCGAAAACACATACCGATGCTCGGCAGACGGCCTCCTCGCGAAACGAAGGTTATGCGAAAAGTGGTTCGCCGAGGTAGCCAGACGCGCCACCGATGAGTTTTCGACCCGGCCGTGGTCTGGAGGAGCATCAGCAGTAAGGAGGCTCGGACAGCACATGAGAAAGCTCATCGTTTTGTCGTTCATCACGCTCGATGGGGTTATGCAGGCACCGGGTGGACCGCGGGAAGACGATAGCGGCGGCTTCAAGTACGGCGGATGGTCAGTCGGGTATTTCGACGACTTCCTGGGAAAGGTCATGACCGAGCAGATGGGACACCCGTTCGATCTGCTCCTCGGCAGGAAGACTTACGACATCTTCGCCGGCCACTGGCCGCGTGCGGGCGATGACGATCCGACTGCGCGAGTCATCAATCGCGCGAGGAAGTACGTTGTCTCGCATCGGCCGGTCAAGCTTGATTGGAAGGGAACCATCCCAATCAACGGCGATGTCGCCGAGACGATCAAGCAATTGAAGAGAGAAGATGGCCCGGAGATCCAGGTTCATGGGAGTGGCAACCTGATTCAGACGTTGCTGAAGAGCGACCTGGTCGACGAGTTCTGGCTCAAGACCTTCCCGGTTGCTCTTGGTTCGGGGAAGCGCCTATTTGCTGAGGGCACCATGCCGGCTGGATTCACGCTCAAAGCAAGCACCACCTCGCCAAGTGGGGTTGTCGCCAGCTCCTATGCGCGTGCCGGCGAGGTAAAGCTGGGTTCGTTCGAGCATCCATGATCCAGGAACGGCTGGCGAAGACCATCGATGGCGACGTGCTCGTACCGGGAGATCCCGGCTATGACGCGGCGCGCGCGGTATGGAACGCGATGGTCGACCGGCGGCCACGCCTCATCGTTCGCTGCCGCAATGTCGCCGACGTACGGGCAGCTGTTCGGGCGGCCCGCGATCTCAACCTCGAGATCGGCGTTCGTTGCGGTGGACATAGCGTGCTCGGCCAGGGGGTGCCGCATGACGGGCTGATGATCGATCTCACCCCGATGGGTTCGGTTCGTGTCGATCCGATTCAGACGCGCGCGTGGGTACAGGGCGGCGCCCTTCTGGGTGCGCTGGACCGGGCGACCCAGCAGCATGGGTTGGCAACGACGGCTGGGAACGTGTCCCACACGGGAGTCGGCGGCCTCACCCTCGGCGGCGGCATGGGCTGGCTGGCGCGGCAGCACGGGCTTTCCTGCGACAACGTCGCGTCATTCGAGATGGTCGCGGCGGACGGCGACGTCGTCCATGCAAGCCAGACAGAGAATGCCGATCTCTACTGGGGACTGCGCGGCGGTGGCGGCAACTTCGGCGTCGTCACCGAATTCGAGTTCCGGCTGCATGAGGTCGGAACCGCCGCACTGATTACCGAGCTTTCATTTCCAATCGAAGCTGCTGGCTCAGTGCTTCGCACCTGGCGTGACCTGAGCGCGGAGGCGCCGCGGCAGGCGACCTTCACCGCCAGTCTCGCCGGCGACCAGAACGTTGTTACGGTCGGGTTCGTTTGGGTGGGCCCTCGCGCAGCCGACCAGCTACTCCCCAGCATGAAGCCCCTTGGTCGGCCCCTGACGGAGCGTGTCGTCGAGCTGTCGTATGTCGATCTCCAACGCATCGATGACACCCCGCAAGGACACGCGCTGCGTCGATACTGGAAGGGCCATTACCTTCGCGAACTATCGGACGATGCTATTGAGGCCCTGTTGCAGAGCCGCACCGACCAACTGACCGGAGGTCTCCCAAACATCGGCCTGCAGGCGTATGGTGGCGCGATCGCCGAGGTGCCCGATCAGGACACCGCGTTCACCTTCCGCGACACCGCCTTCGAATACGTTGCCGCGAGCACGTGGGAAGACCCGGCCGAGGACGAGAGACGAATCGCGCTCGCGCGCCGAACGGCCGCGGGCCTCGATCCGTTCGCCTGGGGCCAGTACGTCAATACGCTCAGCGACGAAGGCGCCGAAGGGGTGCGTCGCGCGTATCCAGCGGAAAAGCTCGCGCGGTTGACCGCGCTCAAAGACAAATATGACCCGGACAACGTCTTCCACCTCAACCACAACATTCGTCCCTCAGACCATCGCAATCGCCAGCCTTTGTAACCGCAGGCCTTAACCGGCTAGACAGGCCCGACCTTCCGTGGTAGGTTGGCCCTAGGTCGATCGGGCGATTGGGTTAGGGACTCATCTTTGATGAGTGGAAAGGGAAGCGAGGCAGCCTTGGCGGCCGCAACAACTACCGCTCTGGGCGGGTTCAGGCCGCTGGTCGAGGCGATGCCCGACGGCATTGTCATTGTCGATATGCGCGGCCGCATTCTGTACGCCAACCAATTGGCTGAGGAATTGACCGGGTATCAACGCGAGGAACTCGTCGGACTGGCGGTTGAAATGCTGGTGCCGGAACGACTGCGCGAGGCGCATCTCGAGCACCGGGCTGGATACGCATCAAGGCCGCACCCCCGTCCGATGGGCTCCGGCCTCGCTCTTCATCTCCTCCGCAAGGATGGGATCGAGCACCTGGTCGACATCGCCCTCAGCCCGATCGAGACCGAAGTGGGCGGGATCATCGTCACCGCGATCCGGGTCGCGACCGATCGTGCGAGGGCGGGCGGCCGGGCCCTGGATCGGCTCCAGGCGATTGCCGACGTCACCGGTGCCATGCTCGAAGGTCAGACTGGCGACCAGGCGCTGC
Source organism: Candidatus Dormiibacterota bacterium (assembly GCA_035602295.1). Classification (GTDB taxonomy): domain Bacteria; phylum Chloroflexota; class Dormibacteria; order CF-121; family CF-121; genus CF-13. Next base: position 4,518 of record DATNMN010000067.1, read on the forward strand.
GGCTGATCGCCGATGTCGCTCGCAAGCTCGTCGGCGCGGCGCAGGCGGGCGTGGCGATCCCCGAGTCGCCTGGAGGTCCGATGATGGTGCGGGCTGCGGTTGGCGGGATGGGCGACGCCGCGGTCGGGATGCGGGCCTCAGCGGAGCTGGCGCGAGTCATGCATTCCGGCCGCACCACCATCATCGCGGAGGCCGCCTCTGACACGAGGCTGGACTACCCTGAACTCGCTGCCGACCTGGGGCCGGTGGTGATTGTGCCGCTCAAGGTCGGCGGCCGTCCTGTGGGCGCCATCAGCCTGGCCCGGACAAGAGGAGCAAAGGCCTACACGGAGGAGGACGTGTCCGTCGCCGAGGCGTTTGCCGCGCAGGCTGCCGTGGTGCTGGAATATGGCCGCAACCTGGCCGAGCGCCAGAAGGCCGAACGACGGGTGGCGGCCGGGATGGAAGTGACCCAGGCCATCATCGAGGGTCGCGATTCCACCGACGTTCTCAAGCTCATCGCCGCGCGGGCGCGCCATCTGGTCGGAGCGGCTTTCGCCTCCATCGTCTCGCCTGAACCCGCCGGCGACGTGCTCGTCGCCCGGGTTACGGATGGAGCACAGGCCGACGCGTACAGCGGAGCACGGATTCCAGTGGAGACCTCACTGACTGGCCGGGTTTTCGCGACACGCCAATCCCTGACTGTTGCCGACGCGGCAGCCGATACTCGGGCACACCATCCGGTGCTCCAGATGGGAAATCTCGGACCGGCCCTGATTGTGCCCCTGTACGTCGCCAACCGATCGATCGGTGCCATGATCGTCGCCAACCAGCGCGGAGGCGCAGCCTTCACTACGGAGGATTTGAAGGTGGTCGAATCGTTTGCCGCCCAGGCTGCGATGAGCGTCGAGATCGCCACCGTAAGGGAGCGCTTGCAACGCGTGACGAGCGTGACCATCTTGGGCCAGAAACCGCTCGTTGACGCCCTCTCGGCGCTGGCCCGCACCGTGGTCGAGGCGACCGACATCGTTGCTTGCGGAATCTTCCTGCTCGACGCCGAGCGCCATCTGACGATCGCCGGTACCTACGGACTTCCTGAAGGCTTCGTTGGAACGATGGACCTCGCCTTCCGTCAGGCTGGGGCGCGGCTCCCTCAAATGGATGCGATCGAATCGCGAACGCTCACCGTTCGCGAGGGGACAATAAGCCGATTCCTGTCACAGCCCCCATCGGACCCTGTGTGGGAACCGGTGCATGCAATGCTGCGCGGGGTGTCCTGGGACACCATCGTCAGCGTCCCGCTCATACACGAGGGACGGGTCGTCGGCGTGCTCTCCGGCTATTACCCCAGGGGCTACCGCCTCAGTGACGCAGAGACGGCGTTCCTCAAGATCGTTGCCGACCAGGCGGCGGCGATCGCTGAGAATGCCCGCCTCTTCACGGATGCCCAGGCCCATGTCGCCCTCGAGGAGCGGCAGCGCCTCGCTCGAGACCTCCATGACTCGGTGTCGCAGGCCCTCTTTGGGATCGCGCTGGGCGCCCAGACGGCGCTCGAGCACCTCGAGCAGAACCCTCCGGCGGCACGCGCGCCGCTCGACTACGTGCTCCAGCTCGCAGAGGCGGGCATGGCCGAAATGCGGGCGCTGATCTTCGAGTTGCGTCCGGAGTCGCTAGAGAATGAGGGGCTCGTCGTAGCCCTGGCGAAGCAGGCCGCCGCCCTGCGAGCGCGCTACGGTATCACGGTGGAGGAGTTCGCTGAGGCAGAGCCTGACGCTCCGATCGCGGTCAAGGAAGCGCTGTTCCGGATTGCCCAGGAGGCCCTGAACAACACGGCCAAGCACGCCCGGGCGCGCCATGTCGAACTTCGTCTCAAGTCGGTCGGTGATTCGCTCGTGGCCGAGATTCGCGATGACGGCGCGGGCTTCGACCCGAGCGCGCAGTTTCCGGGACACCTCGGCCTGCAGTCGATGCGAGAGCGTGCCATCCGTTTGGGAGGGAACGTCGAGATCATTAGCTCGGCCGGCCACGGGACGATCGTCCGAGCGAGAATTCCGCGCCGCGTCGGATCTTAGCCTCAAGCGCCCAGCCGGGTCTGCGAGGTTCTGGGCCCAGGCCCATTAGTCGTTGGTTTGGTGGCGATCATGATGTGACTCCCTTGCTGACGGTAATGACGACTTTGCCTCGAGCATGCCCGTAGCCGACGTAACCGACGGCCTGAGGGGTCTCGCTAAGCGGGTACATTCGGTCGATGACGGGTGTGACCTTGCCGGCCTCGACGAGCTCGCTCAGAGCGACAAGGTTCTGCTGCGTGGACGAGGCGATGAACGTCCGCACGCTCTGGCTCACGAACGCAAACGACAGCTTCGCCCCGATGAGGCGACCTCCGCTTGCGATCCACCGGTGATCGAACCCTCCGCCGTTCGGCACGAGCGTCCCCTTCGGGGTGAGCGCGCGTCGGAGGTCGGACAAGGAACGGTTCGCCACGTTATCGAGAATGAAGTCGTACCGCTGGCCCGTCCGCGTGAAGTCCACTTTCGTGTAGTCGATGACATGGTCGGCCCCAATCGATCGCACCAGGTCCACGTTTCCCGTGCTGCAGACGCCAGTCACCTCCGCGCCGAGCGACTTCGCGATCTGCACCGCAAAGGTCCCGATGCCGCCGGAGGCACCGTTGACCAGGACCTTCTGCCCGGCCCGAACCTTGCCGTGATCGCGAACCGCCAGGAGGGCGACGGTGCCGGCCATGGGGACGGCCGCGGCCTGCTCGAACACGAGATTGGCCGGCTTGGGCACCAGTGCCTCTTCGGAGACGCAGGCGTACTCGGCAAAGGCGCCGCCTAGATGACCGGACCACCCGAAGACCTCGTCACCTGGGCGAAACCGCGTCACGCTTGCGCCGACAGCCTCAACCTCCCCCGCCACGTCGGTGCCTCGAACCGGGTTCTTTGGCTTGCCCAGCCCGTACATCGGGCGAGCGATGTACGGCAGGCCGCCCATGATCGCCCAGTCAGCGGGATTGACGCCGGCCGCCCGAACTCGGACCAGCACCTCGTTGTCTCCGATCGTGGGCTTGTCGATGTCCGTCAGTTGGAGGACATCTGCCGAGCCGTAGCCGTGTTGGACGACCGCCCTCATCGTGGTCTCTCGTGTCGTGCTTGCGCGAATCTGTGTCGAAATCATGGTTTCCTACCTTCCTTCCTAAGATCGCAATTACTTACACCGTAAGTGGTGTGGCGCTAGCCTAGCACATACACTGTAAGTAGTCAAGGCTTACAGTGTATGCTATAAGCGAGGCGAGATGAACCAAGATGGCCACGCGAGCTAAACAAGCGCCAAAGCGCCGCGCACCTTTGACCCGGGAGCGGGTACTGCGGGCCGCCATCCGTGTCGCCGATCGACACGGGATCGAATCGCTCAGCATGCGCAAACTGGGCCATGAACTCGGGGTCGAGGCAATGTCCCTCTACAACCATGTGCGCAATAAGGTGGACATGCTGGACGGCATGGTCGATGTCGTGTTCAGCCAGATCGAACTGCCTGCCGACGGCGTGGACTGGCGGACCGCCATGCGGAAGCGGGCGATCTCAGCCCGCCAGGCCCTCTTGCGCCACCCCTGGGCGATCGGCCTGATGGAGTCGCGGGCTACACCCGGTCCCGCGACCTTGCGACATCACGACTCGGTGCTTGGAAGTCTGAGGACGGCAGGCTTCTCGGTCGATATGGCCGCCCACGCCTACTCGGTCCTGGACGGCTACATCTATGGGTTCACGCTGACAGAGCTGACGTTGCCGTTCAGCAACACGGAAGGAGCTGCAGACGTCGGAGAGATCGCAGGAAACATGCTCGAGGGATTCCGCCCCGCCGAGTATCCCCACCTGACCGAGATGGCCATCGACCGCGCCACGAAGCCCGGCTACAACTACGGTGACGAATTCGAATACGGGCTCGACCTCATCCTCGACGGCATCCAGAGGGTCAGCGACTAATCCTAAGCGGCCAGCAGCGCTGGTGGCACCCAGTTCTCGAGCCACCTGGCGAGATGCTCGGCGGGGAGCGGCCGGCTGATGAGATATCCCTGCGCCTGGTCGCAACCCATCTCCTCGAGCAGGTGGAGGGTGGTCGTGTCTTCGACGCCTTCCGCGACGACCCGCTTACCGAATTTGTGGGCAAGGTCGATGCTGGCCTGCACGATGGTGCGATCCCCCTCGCGGGTGCTCATTTTCAGCACGAAAGAACGGTCGATTTTGATTTCGTCGACAGGCAAGCGGCCCAGATATGCGAGAGACGAATATCCGGTGCCGAAGTCGTCGATGGCGAGCTGAATTCCCATTGCGCTGAGTCGCTCGAGGATATGCAGTGTCCGGTCGGGCTTCGCCATCACGACCGACTCGGTGAGCTCGAGCGCAATTCCACCGGGAGAGACAAACGCGGCCTGGAGTGCCGCCCCAAGTTCGATCGGAAAGGCGTTGTCATCAAGGATTGACGCGGTGAGATTGATCGCCATCGGCAAGGTCAGGCCCCGGTCATCCCACGCCCGATACTGTCGGAGCGCGAGGTCGAGGACCGCAAACGTCAGCGGTTTCATGATGCCCGCGCGCTCGGCCACGCCGATGAAGGCGTCCGGGAACACCAGCTCCTGGCCTGGCGGCGACCAACGAACCAGTGCCTCGACCCCCACGATGCGCCGTGTCCGTAAATCAAACTTGGGCTGGTAGTGGAGGATGAGCTCGCCGTGATGGATTCCTCTTTGAAGGCGGTTGGCCGCCTGGGTCTCATCAGGGCCCTCCTCAAGCGGGTAGCGGCGGACGTCCATTGACCAAGCGATCAACGCGCCCGACCCAACAATCAGCATGAACAGTGCCCCAACCGAGGCGAGCCCCAGGCTCCCGAGAACGAGCTCCTCCCCGATTCCGAACACGCAGGCGACGGCCAGCACCGGCCAACTTCGGTAGAGCGCGATCGAGGCTGTCATGACGACGAAGTAGGCGAATCGCTGCGGTCCGGTCGACGCATATGCCGCGAGCCCGGCGCAGGCCATCAGGCCGACCGACACGAGCGTGGCACGGAGCACCCGGGTGCCTGGGGTCAGTGTCGCCAGCACCGCGAGACCGGCGACCAGGGACACCAGCACGAGGCTCGCCCGGTCTTGACGGTGGAGCAAGACGAGGACGCTGGTGGGCGGGACGTTCGCCCAGAGGACCAGTCGCAATATCTGGTGGCGATGCGTCCACAGTCGCGGCGGAAGCACAGGCGGGGCCGCCCAGCGGCGAGCCGCATCCGACGCCCTTGCCACCCCCTGACGCCAGAGGGCTTGCCGGGACGGACGATCCACATGAATACATCGGCTGCCGCCCCTGGATCGTGGCTACCTCAATTGAGGGATGCTTCACCCCGATCAGTTGGAACGGATGTTCCTCAGATGCAGCAATGCAGCCAGGATGAGCAGTGGCACGTGGATCGCCGGCAAATTGTGGGCAAACCACCTCGGCAAATAGATGTCGGTCACCGAACCTCGCTTCGCCCCCAATTGCTCGGCGAGTGTCGTCAGAGGACACCGAAAGCCGTTCGCCGCAAAGACGAGACCCTCCGCCCCGACCACGGCGGCTGCGATGGCCGCACGCCGGTCTGACCGCTTCCTCAGCCCGGCGTAGAGC
>DATNMN010000068.1:0-13189 GCA_035602295.1 Candidatus Dormiibacterota bacterium
GCCGTGATCAGCGTCGCCGCCCAGTCTGGAAAAGCGGTTGTCGAGATCAAGACGACGATTACCTCGCCGGACATCATCCAGCCGGATCAGCACGGCATCGGGTCCGGGTTCATCGTTCGTTCCGACGGATACATCGTCACCGACAACCATGTGGTCGAAAATGCCCGCCAGCTGCAAGTCATCCTGCGCGACCAGGCGAAAAAGTACGACGCCCGCGTGGTCGGCACCAGCCCCGAGGACGACGTCGCGGTCCTCAAAATCGATGCGCAGGACTTGCCCGCCCTCAACTGGGGCGATTCCAGTGCGCTCAAGGTTGGGCAGCTCGCGATCGCGATCGGTAGTCCGCTCGGCCAGCAGAACAGCGTGACCAAAGGGGTCATCAGTGCGCTGCACCGCTCGATTTCGGTGCCAGACCCGAGCACCGGCCTGGTCGAAAACATCTTGAACGCGATCCAGACTGACGCTCAGATCAATCCCGGCAACAGTGGCGGCCCGTTGTTGAACTCCGCCGGGCAGGTGGTAGGCGTGAACTTTGCGATCGAGCAGGCACAGGCCGGTCCAGGGCTCGGCTTCGCGCTAGACGGCAACGCCGCGCGTGACATCGCCAATCAACTGATCCAAACCGGACACGTCAACCGGCCGTTCCTGGGGGTCACCTACACCATGCTCGATGAGACCGCCGCCGCGGCCAATGGGCTGGTAGTGGGCGCCGTCGTCAGCGCGATCACGGCCGGGTCGCCGGCGGACCACGCCGGGATCAAGGTCCACGACGTCATCACCAAGGTGAACGACCAGGCGATCGACGACCAACATCCGCTCAAGGACGTCCTGCGGCAGTACGCGCCGGGCACCAACGTCAAGGTGACGGTCTACCGCGGCGGGAAGAATCAGACGCTCCAGGTCACGCTCGGAACGCACCCCTGATCGCGTCGCCGCCCAGGTCTCCTTCGTCGATCATCGATCAGGCGGTCCGGCAGGCCGTCACGTCGATCAGCGGCTGGCCGGCTGGAACCAGCTTGCCGGCGGTCCTGGTTGAGCGAGCCCAGAACCCGACCCACGGCGATTACTCGGTCACCCTGCCTCTGAAGCTCGCCCGGACCCTTCACCGGGCGCCGATGGCGATCGCGACCGAGCTGTCATCCGCGATGGCCCTACCGCCGTCGCTTGGCCGCACCACGCTGGCGGCGCCGGGGTTCATCAACATCACCCTCGAGCCGGCCTGGTTGCAGGCGCAGCTGGCGTCCATCGCTGAGGCGGGCGAACAGTGGGGGAGGAGTGGCGTCGGGCAAGGGATCCGAGTACAGGTGGAGTTCGTGAGCTCCAATCCCACAGGGCCCATGCTGTTCAGTCACGCGCGTGGCGCGGTCGTCGGCGACGTCGTCGCGCGGGTGGTGGATGCGGCGGGCTTCAGCGTCCAGCGCGAGTACTACATCAACGACAAAGGTCGCCAGGTTCGTCTCTTTGGGGAATCGATTGCGGCCCGCATGCAGGCGCAACCCGTGCCCGAGGGCGGATACAGCGGCAGCTACGTCGATGACCTTGCTCGCGAGGCCGCCACCAAGGGCCTGACAGCGGACCCGACGATCCTCGCCGACTTCGGGATGAAATGGGTTCAGCAGCGCATCACCGACGACCTTTCGCGTCTGTCGATCCGTCATGACCACTTCTTCTCGGAGAGCAGCCTGTACACCGGTTGGGACCAGGAAACCATGCGCAAGCTGCGTGACCTTGGACGTATCGAAGAAAAGGACGGCGCGACCTGGTTCAAAACTGACAGCGAGAAGGACGAAGTGCTGATCAAGCGCGACGGTTATCCAACCTACTTCTGGTCGGACATCCTCTATCACCGCGACAAGTTCGAGAAGCGCGGCTTCGACCGCGTGGTTGATGTTTGGGGTGCCGATCACCAGGGCCAGGTCGGACGGGTCAAGGAAGCGCTCGCCGTGCTCGGCATCGATCCTGCCCGGCTGTCGGTCTTGCTGGTCCAGCTCGTATCGGTCAAGCGTGGCGAGGAAACCGTACGGATGTCGCGCCGCGCCGGCGTCGGCATCTCCCTGAAAGAAATGCTCGACGAGGTTGGCCCCGACGCAGTGCGCTACTTCTTTCTCCTGCGCTCCTCCGACTCCCAGATGGAGTTCGACGTTGAGCTGGCACGGCGGCAATCGAGTGAGAACCCGGTCTATTACGCGCAGTATGCCCATGCCCGGCTGGCCAACGTGCTCACCTTCGGCGGGTCGGTGGTCGGCCCGGCGGCGCTCGAACGGTTGAACTCGGAGTGGGAGCTGGAGCTGATGCGGGTCATGATGCGATGGCCGGACGTGGTCCGCGAGTCGGCGGAGGCGCTCGAGCCGCATCGCCTTGCCTTCTTCACGGATGAGCTGGCGGCCGCGATCCACCGCTTCTACAAGAACTGCCGGGTGGTGTCCGACGATGCGCCGCTGACCGCGGGCCGGTTGCTGCTTTCTCGCGCGGCTCGCGTGACGATCGCCAACGCGCTCGCGCTGATGGGCGTTTCGGCGCCCGACCGCATGTAGACTACGGGCCGATGGAAATTACCTACTTCGGGCTGAACGCCGTGCGGCTACGCGGCCGCGAGGCCACCGTGATGATCGATCCCTACGAGCCCAAGCTCGGCCTTTCGCCCGTCCGGCTCAACGTTCAGATCGTGATCTTCACTCACGAGGATCCGACCCACTTCAGCCTTCAGGGACTGTCAGGCGAACCGCACGTCGTGACCGGTGCCGGCGAGTTCGAGATCAAGGGGGTCGCGATGACCGGCACGCAGACGTACCACGATGCCAAGAAGGGGGCGGAGCGGGGAAAGAATTTCGCTTACACGGTCGAAGTGGATGACCTTCGGATCTGTCACCTGGGCCACCTCGGTCACGGGCTCAGTGAGGCCCAACTGGAGGGGATTGGCAGCAAGATTGACGTGCTGTTCGTGCCGATCGGCGGCGGCAGTCACATCAACTCCGCGCAAGCCACCGAAATCGTCAACCAGATCGAGCCGAAGCTGGTGGTGCCGATCTCATACAAGCTGCCGGGACTCACCCTGCTGGCGCAGAACCTCGAAGGCGTGGAGAAGTTCGCGAAGGAAATGGGCGCGACCGACCTCACGCCGCAGCCGAAGCTGCAAATCTCTGTGACCCCGTCGGTCGACGAGACCAAGCTCGTCATCCTCGAGCCACGCGGCGCTACGGCGTCGGCGGCCGTCGACTAACCGGCGGCTTCCTGCGGCTCGCGAGCCTGCGCTTCGGACTGTTGCGCCGCACGGGCCCGTTCCAATCGCACCGCGCTGTCGATCAGCCCGAGGTGGCTATACGCCTGCGGGAAGTTGCCACGAGGCGCGCCGGACGCCGGGTCGTTGCCTTCGGCCAGCAACCCCAGCGGTGAGGAGAGCGCGATGAGTTCTCCGAGCTGGCGCTCCGCGGCGTCGAGGTGGTTCATGCCGATCAGGCCGTCCACGTACCAGAAGCTGCAGAGCAGGAACGCCGCGCTCAGGTAGCCCTGGTCGTCCTTGCAGTCGTAACGGCGGACGTATGGGCCGTTCAACAGCCGCTGGCTCACGGTTTCGATGGTGGCGCGCATCCGGGGGTCGGTCGCCGGCAAAAACCCCAGCACTGGCATCTGCAGCACGGCCGCGTCGAGGCATTCATCGTCGTAGGCCTGCGTAAAGGCGCCGATCTTCGGATTCCAGGCACGCACTTCGATCTCCGTCCGCAGGTCCGCCGCCTGTTTCTCCCACACGGCCAGGTGCTCGGTGTTGCCCGTGCCCTTCGCCAGCGTGATCGCCCGGTCCAATGCCACCCAACACCACAGCTTGCTGTGGGTGTGATGCTTGCGCTCGCCCTGGAATTCCCAGATCCCGTTGTCGGGCTCCCGGCTCAAATCCCAGATGCCGTCCGCCAATGTTTCGATCACGTGCCAGAGCTTGGTCGAGATAAACCCGCCCTTCCGCTGGTAGACCGCCATGCAGTCGATCACCGCGCCATAGACATCGAGCTGCCGCTGGCCAGCCGCCCGGTTGCCGATGCGAACCGGCCGCGCCCCTTCGTAGCCCGCCAGGTGCTCGAGGTACTGCTCGGGCAGGTGCGGGTCGCCGTCCACGCGATAGAGGATCTGCAGCGCAAAGTCATGGTCGTAGGCACGGTCACGGATCCAGTTGATGAAGTCGACCGCCTCCTGCTCAAAGCCGGCGCGAAACAGCGCCGCAATGCCATAGGACGCATCGCGGAGCCAGCAGAAGCGGTAATCCCAGTTGCGGTCGCCGCCCGGATCTTCCGGGATGGAGGTGGTCGGTGCGGCGCATAGCGCGCCGGTCGGGGCGTAGGTCAGCAACTTGATCACCAGGCTAGAGCGCCGGACGGCGTCTTGAAATGGTCCGTGATAAAGACCCTGGTCGAGCCAGCCGATCCAGAAGGCACGAGTACGCTCGGCGAGCTCTGTGGCATCGCTACTGCTGGGAAATTTCCGACCGAGGGCGAAGTAGCGCTCGCCGAACCCCAGCGTCAGCCAGACCTGTGGCCCGGGCTCGAGGGTGAAGCGGAAGACGTAGCGCGGGCGGCCGTCGATCACCTCCACGTTGCCACGCAGCGGCACGGTGGAAGAGAGGATCACCTCCTGCGAGCCGCCGGACGCGATGACGATGCCTTCGCGCTCGGCGAAGCTGGTGCGCGCGCGACCGTAGGCCGGCGCCGGGTCGAGGACGCACTCGACCTCGACCGGACCACCGCGGGCTTCGAGGCCGCGGCAGATCCGCTTCAGTGAGAGGAAACGCTCGCCTTCGTTGAAGCACGGCATGAAGTCGGTGACGACCAGCGTTCCTTCGGCGCGATGGAAGGTGGTGGTCAGAATGTTGGTGTCGTGGACGTAAGCCTGCTCGCCGGTGGGCACGGGGTTGACCGGGGCGATCCGGAAACTGCCACCGCGCTGCCGGTCGAGGATCGCCGCGAAGATGGACGGCGAGTCAAAGCGCGGGTAACAGAACCAGTCGATAGCGCCGCCGGTTGACACCAGGGCGGCGGTTTCACAATTACCGATCAGTCCGTACGGATACACTGCTTTACCCAGATTAGAACGTCGAGGACGCTTCGCACGTACGAGAACGGCGAGTCTAACCGAACCAACGTCAACCCCCGCTAAAACCGGCTCGCGAAGCGCGCCGGTCCGGCGTAGAATAGAGTCCCGGTGCCGAAGTACGTCTTCGTGACCGGTGGCGTGGTTTCCTCGATCGGCAAGGGGATTACCGCGGCGTCGATAGGAACGATCCTGAAGGCCCGCGGGCTGAACGTTTCCCTCCAAAAGCTGGATCCCTACATCAACATCGATCCAGGCACGATGTCGCCTTACCAGCACGGCGAAGTCTTCGTGACCGACGACGGGGCCGAGACCGACCTCGACCTCGGCCACTACGAGCGATTCATCGACGCCAACCTCAGCAAGGCGAGCAACGTCACGACTGGCAAGATCTACGCCGAGGTCATCGCCAAGGAGCGTCGTGGCGATTACCTGGGCGGGACGGTGCAGGTCATCCCTCATGTGACCAACGAGATCAAGGAACGGATCACGCGCGTCACCTGGGAGGACAACCCCGATGTCGTGATCGTCGAGGTCGGCGGCACGGTCGGTGACATCGAATCGCTGCCCTTCCTGGAAGCGATCCGGCAATTGAAGAACGACCTTGGCCGCAAGAACGTCTTCTATGTGCACCTCACGCTGGTGCCGTTCATCGAAGCCTCCGAGGAGTTCAAGAGCAAGCCGACCCAGCACAGCGTCGCGGCGCTTCGGAGTATCGGCATCCAGCCCGATGCCATCGTGTGCCGCTCAGCGAGGGAGATCAGCGTCGCGCTCAAAGACAAGATCGCCCTGTTTTGCGACGTCGACCGACGCGCCGTGATCTCGGTTCCCGATGCGGACTCGATCTACGAAGTGCCGCTCATGCTCGAGGACTCGGGGCTGGGGAACGTGATCGTCGAGGCGCTGGACGCGCCAGCGTCGCCGCCAGACCTGAGCGATTGGAAAGAGCTGGTGCACCGCATCCAGCACCCGGCGGGCAGCGTCCGCATCGGGGTGGTGGGAAAGTACCTTCCGGCGCCCGATGCCTACATCAGCGTCACCGAAGCCTTGCGGCACGCGGGCGTGCACCACAACCTGCGAGTCGACATCAAATGGATCGCCTCCGAAACCCTTGAGGCCGGCGATCTTCGGGCGCTCGACGACGTCGACGGCGTCGTGGTTCCGGGCGGGTTCGGTCATCGCGGCATCGAGGGGAAGATTGCCGCGGCCCGGTTCGCCCGGACCTCGCTTACTCCCTACCTCGGGCTCTGCCTCGGTATGCAATGCGCCGTCATCGAGTTCGGCCGCGACAAGCTCGGTGACCCGGATGCCAACAGTACCGAGTTCAACGCCTTTACCAGCCATCCGGTCATCGATCTCCTCCCCGAGCAGCGCGACGTCGCCGATAAGGGCGGCACGATGCGGCTCGGTCTGTACCCCTGCAAGCTGCAGCCAGGCACCCTGGCGGCGGAGGCCTACGGCGAGCCGGTCGTGTACGAGCGCCACCGGCACCGCTTCGAGTTCAACAACGCGTACCGCGAGGCGATGTGGGAGGCAGGGATGATCTTCTCCGGGACCTCGCCCAATGACCGGCTGGTGGAAATCATCGAGTTGCGCGACCATCCCTGGTTCGTGGCCTCGCAATTCCACCCGGAATTCCGCTCCCGGCCGAACCGTCCACATCCGCTCTTTCGGGACTTCGTCGCGGCCGCCGCGGTCAAAGCAGGCGCGCTGCCGGCCGACCGGGCGGCGGCGAAGCCGGCGGTCTCCACGGATAAGACCTCCCAGACCGCGTGAGATCTGACGTCTCGACACCCTCCTCGGGCGGCATCGCTGCGCCGCGGACCGTCCAGCCGAATGTCGGGCTCGAGCTGGTACGCGCCACTGAAGCGGCGGCGCTCTCGGCGGGTCGCTGGATGGGCAACCTCGACCGCGAGGGCATTCGCGCAACCGCCAGCAAGGCGATGCGGGAAGCGCTCCAGGGGGTGCACATGAAGGGGACGATCGTCATCGGCGAGGAGCCGGCGTCAGCGCCCCTGGCCGTCGGTCAGCCGGCCGGCGACGGCATCGGTGACGCCTGTGATGTGGCGCTCAAGCCGATCGACGGCTCCACCCTGGTGGCGAAGGGTCTACCCAACGCGGTCTCCGTGATCGCCACCGCAGAGCGCGGCTCGCTGCTGCGCGCCCCGGTTGGCATGTATGCGGAGAAGATCGCGGTCGGCCCCGACGCCCGGGGTTCGGTCGACGTCACGGACTCCGTCGAGAACAACCTGCAGCGGGTTGCGTTCGCCAAGAAGGTGCAGGTCTCCGATCTAACTATCGTCATGCTCGACCGCCCTCGGCACGAGGCCCTGATGGACCAGGTGCGGCAGGTCGGCGCCCGCATCACGCTGCTCAGTGACGGCGACATCGCCGCGGCGATCATGGCAACGCTCGAAGGCACCGGGATCGACGTGATGCTGGGTGTGGGTGGCCTGCCCGAGGCGGTGCTGGCCGCTTGCGCGCTGAAGTGTCTGGGCGGTGATCTGCAGTGCCGTCTGTGGCTTCGCTCGCACGATGACGAAGAGGAGGCACGGGCCGCCGGCTTCGAGGATCTGCGCCGCGTCTACGGGGTGGACGACCTCGTTCGGGGTGAGGACGTCGCGTTTGCGGCAACCGGCGTGACGGACGGCGAGTTCCTGCACGGCGTCATCTACCACCACATCTGGGCCGAAACCGAGTCGATGGTCTTCCGCAGCAAGAGCGGGACCGTGCGCCACCTGAATACGAAGCACCATTACGCCCTGAAGTCGGTCGAAGGCGCACACCGGAAAGTTCGCTAGGCGTCTGCACGAAGTGTGCAAATGGTGGTGTTTCAGTTGACGGCGAGACCAAAAGTCGGGTAGACTGCCCCAGTTTTGGCAAGGGGAATCCCAAGACTGGCCGCCCATGGTTGGGCGCTCGGCCTGGCGGTGCTGGTCCTTCTGCTGGCGCCACTTGCCTTCAAGCATCCGATCGCTGAGGCCCACGCCACGGCCGGCAGCCCTCCGCTGTCGAGGAGCATGCTGGGCGAGTCGGCGCTCCGCTTCCCGGCGACGGCCGCCCAAGTAGGTGTAGCTCCCGCGCCGGTCCATCATCAGGGCGGCACCGCGGACGGCCTGGCGGCGGACATCATTGTCGACCCACTGTCGCAGCCGCCGACCGCCTCAGATCCGGGCGGCAGCCGTGAGCATGTCATGCGGTTCGTCTGGCCGACCCACGGCGTCATCACCCAATCCTTCTGGCAGTACCACCCCGGCATCGATATCGCGGCCGACGCCGGCACCCAGGAGTTCGCCACCGACGGGGGACAGGTGGTCTTCGCCGGCTGGGGTTCGTACGGGATCTACGTCGAGATCGACCACGGCAACGGCTTCCATTCGATCTACGGCCACATGTCCGCGGCACTGGTCAAGACCGGCGACGTGGTGACGCAGAGCCAGATGATCGGGCTGATGGGCGCGACCGGCCGCGCCAGCGGCTCCCATCTGCACTTTGAGATTCGCTACCAGGGCGCACCCCAAAACCCGATCGACCTCCTTCCGTCGTAGATTTCTCATCTCAGCCGGATTAGCGCGCTCCAGCGTGGGAAAGCGCGCGTGACGATAAGGTAGAGGGCGTGCAGCGCCTCCTCTACGCGTCCACCACGGGGCGCTTGCGCGTGCATCGCTCGCTGGAGACGGCAGCCCGCAGCGGGTGGGAGATCGGCGCGGCTGATCGGCTCATCCCGATGCCGGCCGGCACTACCCTGATGCATTTGCCGGGTCGGTTCGCATTGGGCCGGACCGCAGCGGGGTCGACCGTCCGTGCGGAGGAGGGCGCGCTGGCGGTCGCCGCCGTGTTACCGCCGGGCTACCTGCGGACGGCGCTGCCCGCCTACGAGGACGATGGCCGGCCGCCGGTGCTGCCCCTTTATGGATACGCGGTGGTCGCCGCGGTCGATGGCGAGCCGCATGTCGCGGCCATGCGGACGGATCGCTGGAGCGCATGGGATCCACAGGCCGAGGATCGGCAACACGTCGATCGGGGGATCCGCGCGGGACAGCATGCCCTTCCAGAGAGCCGGCTGCTCCGCCACCTCGAAACCTGCGCCACCGACTATCGATGCCTGACGGCCCAAAACGTCTTCCTGCGTCGCGGCGAGGGGGCGATCCCCGTCTCGCCGGCGTGCAACGCGGCCTGCCTCGGCTGCATCTCGGAGCAATGGGGCGACGTTGCCTCGCCCCAGACGCGTCTGGGCTTTGCACCCAGCGCTACGGACATCGCCGAGCTCGCCGCCTGGCATCTGAGCGCGGGCACCACGAACTTTGTGAGCTTCGGACAGGGCTGCGAGGGCGAGCCGTTGACGCGCGGCGCCGCGCTGGTGGACGCGACCCGCCGCATCCGCTCGGCGTGGCCAACAGCCACCATCCATATCAACACCAACGGTTCGCGTCCTGCGGTGCTCCGCCGGTTGGTTGAGGCCGGACTGAACTCGGTCCGGATCAGCATCTTCAGCCTCGACGACAGGCGATTCCGCGCCTATTACCGGCCGGTGGGTTACGGCCTGGAGCAGGTCGCGCAGTGCGCGGAGCTGGTGGCCGCCGCCGGCGGCCAGGTCACGATCAACCTGTTGACCTTCCCCGGGATCAGCGACGCTCCGTCGGAGCTCGAGGCGCTCGTCGCCTTCGTCCGGGGGCACGGCGTGCACCAGGTGCAGCTGCGCAGCCTGAACGTCGATCCCCACTGGCTGCTGGCTCAGATTCCGGACCCTACGCGGGGCATTGGCATGCGAGCCTTTGTCCGGGAACTCCAGGCGCGCTGCCCGGGGTTGGCGCTCGGGAATTTCACCCGGCCGTGGCCGATTCGCGCCAATTCGGACTGGTTAAAAGCCGCACCAGCTGGGCATGCTTTTAGCTAGTGGCTGACCTGTATTCGCCGAACGACCCCCACATGGGTACCGCGGACTATGGCCACGGCACCGATCGGCCGGTGCAGGCCGATATTCCCGCACAGCCCGACAGCAAGCGTGGCCGCCGGAATGGGATGGCGGCGGGCATTCTCGCCTTTCTCGGGCTCGTCCTCAGCAAGCTGTCGTACGTCGGGCTGCTGGTTCTGAAGTTCAAGGGCCTGTGGTTCACCGTTATCTCGACCGGAGTGACGGCGCTGATCTACGCACAGCTCTTCGGTTGGGCCTTTGGCGTCGGCATCGTGCTCCTCATCTTGATTCACGAGAGCGGCCACGTCGTGGTCGCCCGCATCATTGGCCTGCCGGTCACGCTTCCGGTCATGATCCCGTTCCTCGGCGCCTTCGTCAGCATGAAGCAACAGCCCCGCACCGTCGCCCAGGAATCGATCATGGCGATCGGCGGTCCGGTGCTGGGATCGATCGCCGCGGGCCTGTGTTATCTCGGCTACCTGACCATGCCTAGCTCGAGCACCGGTCAGCTGCTGCGGGCGCTGGCCTACTTTGGGTTCCTGATCAACCTCTTCAACCTGATCCCGCTGACACCGCTCGACGGCGGCCGGGTGACGTCACTACTGTCGAAATGGTTCAACGTGGCTGGGCTGGTGCTTGCCGCGGGGTTGCTGCTCTTCGAGATGCAGTCCGGGACCTCGGTGAGCCCGGTTCTTTTCCTGGTCTTGATCTTCGGGGCCTTCGCCACCTGGCAGCGGTTCCGTTCGACGACCCTGAACCCTGCCTATTACGCGGTTGACGCCCAGACCAAAGTCATGGTCGGCGCGCTGTACCTCGCGTTACTGTTCGCCCTCGGCCTGGGCATGCTCCAGACTTCGGCGATCTTGAGATAGAATAGGGAGCCCCATGAAAGCCACCATTCATCCCACCTACCACCATGACGCGGTCGTGACCTGTCTGTGCGGCAATAAATTCACAACCGGCTCGACGCAGAAAGAGCTCAAGACCGAGGTCTGCTCGGTATGCCATCCCTTCTTCAGCGGCCAGCAGCGAATCGTTGATACCCAGGGCCGCGTCGACCGGTTCCAGCAGCGCCAGCAGCGGAAGAGATAAGCCGCGCTATCGTTGGGCCCTGTGTGGCCCATGAGATCGCGCGGGGACTAGGATGAGCGCGGCTGTGAGCCAGGACAAGTTCTTCTACGGCGGCCAGGCCGTGCTCGAAGGCGTCATGATGCGCGGCCGAACCACTTATGCGGTCGCGGTGCGCAAGCCGGACGGCGAGATCCAGGTCCTTCGCGAGCGCCTGCTATCCATCATCTACACGCATCCGATCTGGAAGCTGCCGCTGCTGCGCGGCCTCGCCGGGCTATGGGAGCAGCTCCACCTGGGCATGAAGGCCCTGTTGTGGTCGGCGAACATCCAGGCCGCCGCCGAGCAGGTGGAGCTGAGCGCCAACGCCATGCGCGTCACGATGGGGATCGCCATCGTCGGTGCGTTGCTGTTCTTCCTCGGGGTCCCGCTGGTCGCCGCCGGCTTCCTGAGCCGCGGCCACGGCAATCTCTTCTTCGGGATCGTGGACGGCCTGGTGCGGATCGGGCTGCTCTTGATCTATCTCTATGCCATCTCCTTCAAGTCCGAGATCGCTCGCCTCTTCGCCTATCACGGCGCGGAGCACAAGACGATCAATGCGTACGAGGCCGGGCTGCCGCTGGACGTGCCAAACGTGCGGACGCAGAGCACACTGCACCCGCGCTGCGGCACCGGGTTCTTGCTGGCGGTCATGGTCGTGAGTGCCTTCGTATTCGGACTGGTTGGTCGCCCGGCCTTGCCGCTCTTACTGCTCTCGCGGGTCGTGCTGATCCCGGTGATCGCCATGCTGGCTTACGAGTTCATTCGGTTCGCCGGACGGCATCGGAACAATCCGGTCATCAAGGTGCTGATCCTTCCGTTCTTGCTGACGCAGAAGCTCACAACGCGCGAGCCCGACGATCGGCAGATCGAGGTGGCGCTGGCGGCCTTCGAAGGGGCTCGTCAAGAGGAGAAAGAGGCCGCGGCCTGATGTTCGAACAGCTGGAAGCCGTTCGGGCCCGGTATTACGCGATCACCGAGCGGCTGGCGGATCCCGCGGTTCACGCCGACCTCAAAGAGCTCCAGCGGCTCAGCAAGGAGCAGGCTCAACTTCGCGACCTGGTGCAACTCTATGAGGCCTATCGTCGTGCCGAGCGCGGGATGGCCGAGGCCCGCGAACTGGCCGAGCAGGAGCGAGATCCCGAGATGCAGGCGTACGCCCGGCAGGAATTCGACAAGCAACAGGCCGAGCGCGATCGCCTCGAAGGCGAGCTCAAGATCGCGCTCGTGCCGAAAGATCCAACCGACGACAAGGACGTCATCATCGAGATTCGCCAGGGGACCGGTGGGGACGAGGCGGGATTGTTTGCGGCCGACCTCTTCAAGATGTATAGCCGTTATGCGGAGTCACGGCGATGGAAGGTCGACTTGCTCTCGGAGAACGTGACGGAGCGCGGGGGCTTCAAAGAGGTGGTCTTCGAAGTTCGTGGTCGAGGCGCCTACTCCCGACTGAAGTTCGAGAACGGCGTCCATCGTGTGCAGCGTGTTCCTGAGACCGAGGCGCAGGGTCGGATTCACACATCGACGGCCACCGTCGTGGTCATGCCAGAGGCCGAGGATGTCGACGTCGTTATCGACCCGGAGCGGCTCAAGGTAGACGTCTATCGTTCCGGCGGGCACGGCGGGCAGAGCGTCAATACGACCGACTCGGCGGTCCGCCTCACGTACACACCTGAGGACGGTGGTCCACCGATCGTGGTGACGTGCCAGGACGAGCGCTCGCAGCTCAAGAACAAGGCGAAGGCGGAAAAGGTGCTGATGGCCCGCCTCCTCGACCGCCAGATTGCGCAGCAGCAGGAGGCCCTGACGGAAGTTCGCCGTTCAGCGGTCGGTTCCGGAGACCGCAGCGAAAAGGTTCGCACCTATAACTATCCGGAAGGCCGCATCACCGACCACCGGATCGATTTCAAGTACTACAAGCTCCCCCAGTTCGTCGAGGCGGGCGATCTCGACCCTGTGATCGATCGGCTGATCGCGTGGGACCAGGGCAACCGCCTGAGCGAGCCGCCCAATGGCGCCTCGCGGAACTGACGCTGGCCGGGTCAAGGCGCAGCTCGCGACGGCACGAGCCACCCTGGCGACGGCTGGGAT
>DATNMN010000069.1:0-5248 GCA_035602295.1 Candidatus Dormiibacterota bacterium
GGTTGCAACCAGTAAGCATACCCGCCGTCCCGCCACCCAAACGGGCGCTCGAGGTCAACTCAGGTCGGCTTCGACCAGCCCCAGGGTCCCGTCGTTGCGCCGGTAGAGCAGGTTGAGCTCCTGGGTGTCCTCGTTGAGGAAAAGGAAGAACGCGTGCCCCAGCTCGTCCATCTGGTCGCGTGCCTGGTCCTCAGAAATGGGCTTCAGCTTGAAGCGCTTGATCTTTGCGATCCCATTGGGGCGCACAGCATCGGTGCTCGAGGTCGGGGCCTGGGCGGCCCCGGCGGGCCTGGCGTGGCGGTGATCCTTGAGCTTTTCCTTGTGCTGGCGGATCTGCCGGTCCATCTTGTCGATCACCAGGTCGACCGCTTCATTCATATGCTCGGCGGACTGCACGGCTTTTAGGATATTTCCAGTTCGCCCGCTCACATGCACGGTGAGCTCGGCGACTTTTACGTCCTCCAGGCTCTTGTTGCGCTCGGTAGTGAGTTCCATGCGCGCGTCGAGGATGTGGTCGAAATGGCGCGTCAGCTTCTCCAGTTTGGCCTGCGCGTAGGCCTTTATCCGAGGATCGGCCGCGTTCTTCTTGGCCTGGATCAAGATCTCCATCGTGGCCTCCTGCCGAGATCTCGAGAGGACAAAGTATAGCGACTAGCGGCCCTCACGCCGCCACGACAGGCTTATTTAATGTCCGCGCTCGTTGGCCCGGCGATCGGGGAAGACACGCGCGAGTTCCGGCGGGATCGGCACCCCGGCCGCGAATAGCCGGTCCATGATGTGCGGGCGAATACCGGTTGGACGGAACACGCCGGTCATGGTGCCTTCTTTGTCCGCGCCGTGCGACTCGTAAAGGAAGATTTCCTGCATCGTGATCGTGTCGCCTTCCATACCGGTGATCTCGGTGATGCTGGTCACCTTGCGCTGACCATCGCGCATCCGGGAGAGCTGGATGACCAGGTCGATGGCCGACGCCACCTGCTGGCGGATCGCCTTGGTGGGCAGATCGATGCCCGCCATGAGCACCATCGTCTCCAGGCGGGAGAGGGCGTCGCGCGTGCTGTTGGCGTGGAGGGTCGTCAGCGACCCGTCGTGGCCGGTGTTCATCGCCTGCAGCATGTCCAGCGCCTCTCCGGCACGGCACTCGCCGACGACGATACGGTCCGGGCGCATGCGCAGCGCGTTGATGACGAGCTCGTGGATCCCAACCCGGTTCTCGCCGTTCAAGTCGGAAGGCCGCGACTCCATCCGGCAGACGTGCTCCTGGTGGAGCTGAAGCTCGGCGGCGTCTTCGATGGTGACGATGCGCTCCGTCGGCGGGATGAACGAGGACGCCACGTTGAGCAGCGTCGTCTTGCCGGTGCCGGTTCCGCCGGAGATCAGGATGTTCGCACGCGCCATGACGCAGGCCTTGACGAAACCGACGGCCTCGTTGGTGATGGTGCCGAAGTTGACGAGGTCTTCCGCCTGGTAGGGATCGCGGGAGAACTTCCGGATGGTCAGCATCGGCCCGTCCAGTGCGATCGGCGAGATGACGGCGTTCACGCGGGAGCCGTCGAGGAGCCGGGCATCGACCATCGGGGTGCGGAAGTCGATCCGCCGACCGACCGCGGAGACGATGAAGTCGATCACGCGCAGCAGGTGGTTCTCATCGTCGAACTTCCGATCGGTGAGAAGGATCTTGCCGTTGCGCTCGACGTAGATGTTTTCATGGCCATTGACCATGACTTCGGTCAAGCTGTCGTCGAGGACGAGGTCGCGAATCGGCCCCAACGCTTCGTAGTACCGACCAAGCTCGTCCTGCGAAACCTCGGACGCATTGACCATCTCGTCACAATCCCCCAAACAGAGATTCAGGGACAGGCTGGCTGTCCCGGGATGTAACGGCGGGCCCCGGCAAAGTTTGCGCCACGGCCAGGACCAGGAATGCGCCGATCGAACCTCCCGCTTCGGCCACGGCCCGGGCTACGGCATCGAGCGTAGCCCCGGTGGTGCAGACGTCGTCGACCAGCCCGAGGCCCTGCAGGGGCGGCCGGACGGCCGTCCAGCGGAAGGCGCCCGTCACATTGGCCTGCCGCTCCGCCTGCCCCAGCCCGACCTGCGCCGGCGTCGGCCGAAGGCGGGATAGGCCGCCGAGCACCGGCACGCGCAGGCTGGCGGCGAGGCCGCCGGCCAAGCGCTCGGCCTGGTTGAAGCCGCGCTCGCGCTGACGGCCAGGGTGCAGGGGCACGAAGGTCAGCGCCGGCAGGGTGAGGCCGGCCGCGACGGCGGCCCGGCTCAGCGGTTGCGCGAGGCTGCCCGCCAACTGCGGTCGCGGACGGTATTTATAGGTGTGGATGGCGCGCTGGAGCGGACCGGTGAGACGCCCGGCGGCAACCAGCGGGATCCCGTGCAGGCTGGTGACCGGGACGGGCTCGAGGGCGGCGGCGCACTGGTCGCACCAGTCCTGGCCGTGACGGCCGCACCCTGCGCAGCGCGGCGGAAAGACCAGGTCGAGGAGACGCACGTCAGGCGGCGAGCAGCTGGTCGCCGGCCTTGATCGCGTGGCGCCGGATGGTACCGACCGGCAGCTCGGCGACCTTGTCCGCGCCCCAGACGAGGGGCACCAGGCCAATCCAGGGCAGCAGGCGCTCGTAGGTCTTCAGCACCACGCCCTTCTTGTCGACGAAGACGGCGTCGATCGGAAAGCGCATGAACATCATGTGGATGCCATTGCAGCCGTGAATCAGGAGCCCCCCGTTCTCCGGCAGCCTCGCCCGCCCCATCAATCCCAGCCCAGCCGTGAAGACGTTGCTCGCGACTTCCAGGGGTTGCGCCACGATCGTCCCGTCCTGTTTTGTTAGCCGCAAAACTCTAATCCTGTATTTATCCTGATTTTATCAGCGGAAGAGCGAGGCTGCAAGCCGAGCCGGGCTTTCGCCTGTAACGCGCGGGCGCCGCATGCAGCTGGTGCGAGCCGACGAGCACATTCTTTTTTTCTTAAGTGCGAGTGCGCCGCCAGCCGCTGGACGGCGCCATCGCGCGATTAGTGATGTTGGAACGTGTGGATGATGATGATGACGGCCGGTCCCATCAGGACGATGAACAGGGTCGGGAAGATGCAGCCGATCATCGGGAAGAGCATTTTCAGCGGAGCCTGCGCGGCCTGCTCCTCCGCCCGCTGACGGCGGCGGCGGCGCATCTCTTCCGACTGGATGCGGAGCACCTTTGCGATACCAACACCGAGCTGTTCCGACTGGATCAGCGCCTGGATGAAGGTGTGCAGCTCCTCGACGCCGGAGCGGCGGCCCATGTCATCGAGCGCCTCCAAGCGCGGCCGGCCGAGCCGGATCTCGTTGAGCACCTGCGCGAATTCGTCGGAGAGGGCGTTCTTGAACTTTTCCGTGAGCCGTCCGATGGCGGCGTCGAAACCAAGGCCGGCCTCGACCGAGATGGTCAGCAGGTCGAGCGCGTTCGGCAGGGCCAGGCGCAGTTCTTTCTGCCGTCCCTTGATCTTGTTGTTCAGCCAGACGTCGGGGAGGAAGCGACCGAGGACGAAGCCGATCCCCAGCGCCGCACCCTTGAGCGGCAGGCTGGTGACGCCGAGCACGCCGGCCAATCCCAGCGCCACGACGGCGATGACGATCCCCACGATCACCTTGACGACCTCGAAGCCGTTGACGCTCAGGGCATAGGGCCGGCCCGCGAGGTTGATCTTGTTCTGGACGACGATCTGGCGGTTCTTCGCCATGCGGGCCGTGAGCAAGCTGCCGAGCCGCTCCAGCACCGGCTTGATGAAGCGCTCGCTGAACGGCAGCGAGAGCTCGATTTCGTCCAGTGTCAGGTTGTGGTCGCGATACTGCGCCAGGCGTTCCGCGATCAGGTCCTGTCGCGGTTTGGCCGTAAGGGCCTGGACCATGATGATGACGCCGCTGGCGGCGAGGAAGGCGAAGACGAAAGTGAAAAGGCTCATTCGCTACACCTGGATGTTCGTGATTTTCGAGATGATGCCGTAGCCGATCGCGATCGAGACCAGGCCCATCCCGATCAGGACGTAGCCAAGCCATTCGTGGAAGAGCGGCGTGATATAGGTCGGCGAGATAAAGGTCAGGATCAGCGCCAGTGCGAAGGGCAGGCCGGTGATGATGTAACCCGAGGCACGGGCCTGGGCGGTCAGCGTGCGGATCTCGCCTTGGATCCGGATACGTTCCCGGATGGTGAAGGCAATGGTGTCGAGGATCTCGGCCAGGTTGCCACCGACCACCCGATGGATTTGCACCGCGGTGACCATCAGGTCAAAGTCCTCCGATTCGATGCGCTTGACCATGTGCTGCAAGGCGTCATCGACAGAGACGCCGAGGTTCATTTCGCGGACCGCCCGGCTGAACTCGTCCGCCATCGGCGGCGAGGAGCTCTTGGCGATGGTGGCCATCGCCTGCGCGAATGAGTAGCCGGCCTTGAGCGCATTCGAGAGCAGGACGACGGTGTCGCCCAGCTGGTTGTTGAAGGCCTTCAGTCGGCGGCGTTGCCGGAACTTGAGGAAGAATCCGGGCGCGAAGTAGCCGACGGGAATACCGATCAAGGCGAGAACCGGGCTGTGGAAGCGGAGGAAGAGGATGGCGCAGAGCAGGACGATCAGCCCGACGATGACCATGACGTATTCCGAGACGCGGAGCTTGAGGTCAGCCTTGGCCAGCTCATCGGTGAGCCGCGAGCTGCGCCCACCCTTGTTGCGGGTCAGGCTCTTGTTGAAGCTCTCCATGAGGCCTTCGAAGACGCCACCTTTCTTGCCGCCGGCCTCGGGGTTGTAGCTGTCCATGTGCAGCTCGGCCTCTGCGCCTGGCTGCCGGTTGTTGGACATAAGCGCCATGAACACGGTCAGGATCGCGATGGCTGCCAGGGCCGCGAAGACCAGCTGGATTGACACTTACTTGCCTCCTTGTCCAGCAGGATCCGGCGACGGCGTGAAGATGTCCTTCCCTACGCCCTCGCCTGACGACTGCAGGTGGTCGAAATATTTCGGGATGATGCCGGTGGCCGTGAAGAAGCCCTGCACCTTACCGTCTTCGCTGACGCCTGTCTGCTTGAACACGAAAATGTCTTGCACCTTTACCTGGTCGCCGTGCAGTCCGAGCACCTCGCTGACGGCGATGATCTTCCGCGACCCGTCCCGCAAGCGGCTCTGCTGCACGATGACGTTTATGGCGGACGAGATCTGTTCCCGGATGGCCCGGGAGGGCAGTTCTGCACCCGCCATCAACACCAACGTTTC
>DATNMN010000070.1:0-19550 GCA_035602295.1 Candidatus Dormiibacterota bacterium
GTTCCACCTGCGACCTGTCAGAAAGCCAGTTAGAGAAGGAAACGACTCTAGTAGGTCGCCGACGAGGGAGCCGCAAGGCCCCCACTCTCGGATCGTGAGGTCCGAGGGCCCGGCCCGAAAGGGCTGGGGAGTCGGTTGCCGCAAGGCGACCGGTTCTGTCGGCGGCGAAGGCTCGGCCCGCAAGGGCTGGGCTGGGCAGCGGGATGAAGGCTCGCTGGGTAACACCGGTGAGTTGTAAACCGTAACGGCAGGTCGCAAATTTTTTCCCCCCCGCTTGCTGCTTGTGATCTAGTCTCGCGGGGATGGCCGATCAAGATGCCCAGGTCGAGCTTGGCCTCGTGCTGTTGGGGCGAGCCCGAAACCCGGAGGCGATCGCCTCGGCGGTGGGGATGTTGGGCAACAGCGCAGATCCCCGGATTCGGCAGGTGATCGCGCAAAAGTACGGATGGCTGAACGCCGAGCCCCGGCGGCGTGACTCAGGATGTTTTCAGCGGACGGCGCTGGTCCGAGCTTTACGTGGCCGTGGCACATCGGCCGATGTCGGCGTGCTCGAGACGGCCTTGTGGACCACTGAGATCATCGGCCGCTTCGATGCTGCCACTGACTTGCGGGCGGCCGCCCTGGTCACACTAAACGACGTCGACGGTGCGCTCGCCTCGTTCCACGCGGTTCGCCTGGTGGGCGACGCCCATGAGATGTCTGGTGAGCCGGCGCTGACAGCCGCCCGGCTGCTGGCGATGCGCGAGGAGCTGCTGCCCCTGTACGGTCTCGTCGCGGGTGGCGGCGGCACGCCGGAAGTCCGAGCCGAGTGTCTTCGCGGCCTGACCGGCCTTCCCGTTTCGCTGGTGACGCACTTGCTCGAGCAATACCGCGACGACAAAGACAACACGGTGATGGTCGGCCTCTTTGACCTGGTGCTCGGACACCGTTCGCGAGCCGAATTTGCGGGGTTCATCGCGTCGGTCCTCGACCGGACGCAGTCGATCGACCTTTACCGGTTCGTCGTCAATTCGATCGTCGCCAGCCGTGACCCGGTGCTCATCGCGTTGCTACGACGGCCGGATGGACCCGGTAAGAACAGCCCGAAAGGCACGGTGCTCAGCGAGGCGCTCGGGCTCTTGCCCCCACCCTGACCCTCCGCCGCAAGCGGGGGAGGGATTACGAGAGAAATTCGACCAGGAGCCGGTTCAAGCGATCCGGCTCATCGAGCGGCACCCAGTGCGAGCCGCCGAAACGCTCGTAGCGCCAGGTGCCCTGCACCCGGTGCTCAGACCGCGTCATTGCCTCCTCAGTCAGGTAGAGATCACCGCTGCTCCAAATCCCCAGCGTGTTCGCCTTGATCATGGGGAGCTGCGGCCCGCCGCTTCGGCCGAGGAGCGCCTGCACCGGAAGGTTCGCCCGATACCAGTTGAGAGCCGGCGTGAGCGCGCCGGGCTCGGACAGGGTTTTCACATAGGCGTCGGTGTCCTTTGCGCCGCCGAGGAACAGGCGGAACAGGTACCAGTCGTCGCGCTGGAGCAAGTCTTCGGCGACGCCCTCGAACAGGAACAGCAGGCGATACCAGCCTTTCTGGAACTCCTCGAGCGTCGGCTTCGCCGCGGCCCCTGGGGCGCCGACCGAGATGGCGACCAGGCGATCGACGCGCTCTGGCGCCAGGGCCGCAAGGAGCCAGGCCACGGCGGCACTCCAGTCATGCCCGACGACATGTGCGCGCTCGATGCCGAGGGAGTCCATGATGCCGGTGACATCCCGGACGATGCTGGACAATCGATACTCGGAAACGGCCTCGGGCTTGCTGCTGCGTCCGCGCCCACGCATGTCGGGCACGATGGTGCGAAAGCCGCTCCTGACGAGTGCAGGAACCTGGTTGCGCCAGAGATCGCCCGTGTCGGGAAAGCCGTGCAAGAGGACGACCGGGACACCCGACCCCTCGTCGCGAACGAAGAAATGAAGCCCATTGGCCTCGATCAACTCGGTCAACCTAGCCCCATCTTAGAATCAAGCCGGATGGAGCCCTCCAACTCGGCGGCCTTCGAAGGCCTGATCAAACGCGGCGAGTTGATCGAGTCGGTTTCCGAGATGACGCCCGATTACCTGCGCGAGCTGAAGCACACGCTGATCGTCTCCGGCGACACGGAGTTGATCTCCGCCCCAGCCTACTACCTGGCGGCGCGCAAGGCGCCCAGCGTCAACGCCTTCATGACCGGGATCGCCATCATCCAGGACGAGTTGGCTCACGCGCACATCGCCTATCACATCCTCGAGGAGCTGGGCGAAAGCCAGGAGGCCCTGATCTTCAAGCGCGATCCCAAGGCTTTTCGCTATCCGTATGCCTTCGATGTGCCGCTTGAAAGCTGGACCGAGCTGGTGGTAGCGAATGCCATGTACGACCAGGCGGGCTTCTGCCTGCTCGGTGACATCCACGAGCAGTGCTCCTATGGACCCTGGAAGCGAGGCCTCGTCAAAGTCATGGCCGAGGAGAACTTTCACTTACGCAACGGCCGCAACTGGAGCAAGCGCATTAGCCAGGCCGGCGGCGCCGCCAAAGAAGAGTTGCAGCAGGCGGTCGACTGGATGTTTCCGCTCACCGTTGAGTGGTTCGGGCTACCGGACAATCTGAAGCAACACAGCGCCCAGCTGGACTATCGGCTCAAGGGACTGACGAACGACCAGCTACGGCAGCAATGGCTGGCGACGGTCGTCCCCTTCATGGAATCGATCGGGATCCAGGTGCCCGCGCACCAGGAAGACAGCCATTACGTGCTGGATTACCCGTTCCCGTGCACCTTTGACCCGGAAGCAAAGCGTTGGGATGTCAAGGATCCATGCACCTGGGATGACGTGCTGAAGCGCTGGCGGGCGCGGGGCCCGCGCAACGCCGAGATGGTGGCCCTCTTCCAGGAGAGCTTCAGCAAGTTCCAGGTTCGTGCATGACTTTCTCCCCGCTTTTTCACGCCGGAGCGGGGCCCCTTGAAGAGCGCATCTGGGCGGCGCTGGCGCAGATCAATGACCCTGAAATGCCGATCAACCTAGTGGACCTCGGCGTCATCTACGGAGTCGAACTCGAAGATCGAACCGTGCGGGTCCGGCTGACGTTCACGGCCATGGGATGCCCCGCGAGCGACATGATCATCAGCGACATCCGGGAGCGATTGCTGGCCGAGCCGGGCGTCGATGAGGTTGCGATTAATGTCGTGTGGGATCCGCCGTGGTCATCGTCGCGGATGACCGAGGAGGGCCGCGAGGCCTTGCGCGCCTGGGGGCTCTCGGTCTGATGGGCTTCGTGCGGGTCCACGCCGAGGTCCAGGAGTATGAGGTCTTCGCGCGAAAGACCAGGTTGGAACCATTGCGGCAGGTCGGCGCTGTCGTGGCACCCGACGACGAGCTGGCGATGGCGTACGCGCGCGCAACCTACGATGAGGAGCGTTGGGTCGAGATGATGATCGTGCCAAAGGCAGCCATCATCCAGCTCTGGGCGCCCGGTGAGGCGGAAGCCTGAGCCTCTACTCGCTGGTCAAGAGCCTCGCCGACAACAAGCAGCTCCTCGGCATGCGCTATGCGGAGTGGTGCATCGCAGCGCCGACGCTGGAGGCCGATATCGCGGCGGCTGCCATGGGGCTCGACGACATCGGGCACAGCCGTGTGCTCTACGGGTCCCTGCGCGAGCTGGGCACGCCTGATGCCCCTGACGAAACTGGAAGCTACGCGAACGTTCCGTACCTCGATCGGCCCTGGACCGACTGGACGGCGTTTGTCGCCGCGAATGGCGTGTTGGACAGCGCCTTCACGGTCATGATCGAAGCGCTGGCCGCCGGTAACGTCGACGTGCTGCGCAGCCGTCTCAAAAAGATGCTCCAGGAGGAGCGGTACCACGCGATGCACGGCCGCAGCTGGCTACGTGAATCGAGAGCCCTTACCGCCGTCGAGCAGGCCCGGCGCGACGCGATCGTGTGGATCGGACCCGAGGGTGGCGATGTCGACGATCTGCATCGAACCGGCATCCTGAGCCTGGGCGTCCAGGACCTCCGTCACCGGCTCGATGAGCAGGTGGGCGTCGCACCCGAAGGGGCCCCGATTGACTGGAAAGCCTGGGATCCGATCCGCCGGCGTATCAACCCGGGCGGCATCGACGAGCTGACGCTCAACATGCTGCAGGGACTTGCCGAAAAGAGGTACATGCCCGCCGGTGCATAGGGAGGATTCGGAGAAGGGGAGGGAAATATCAGCCGCGGCCTGCCCTTTCTGTCGATCGAAGGACACTGATGTCATCTCATTGTTTGGCAGCCAGGTGATGACGATGCAGTGCAAGTGCCGCGCCTGCGGTAATTTCTTCGAAGCCAGCAAGTACTGATGCCGCCACCTACGTCACGCCGCGCGCAATCGATGGTCCGCATGACCATGGCCGACATGGCTGAGCTCGCCGACAAGCGACCGGGAAGCTTCCGCCTCGAGAATGCCGATTCGGACCTCGCCCCGCCGGCGCACGCCATCCAGGCAACCCGGGACGCGGTTGGCGTGGACCGATACAACAGTTACCTGCCACTCCACGGCCTCCCCGAGCTGCGGCAGGCGATCAGCGACCGCTACCACGCCGACCTCGGCCTCCACTACGACCCCGACGGCGAGGTCGTCGTGACCTCCGGAGTCGGCGAGGCGATGCTGGATGTGCTGCTCGGTTATGTGAACGAGGGCGACCGGGTGCTGATGACGAACCCGACGTACAACGGTATGGCGCAGCGCGTGCGCCTGGCTGGCGGGATCCAGGTGTTCACCAACCAGGTAGAGGGGAAGGGCTGGCATCTCGATCCGTCGGATCTCCGCCGGGCGGCGAAGGGCTGCAAAGTAATTTTCTATGGGTCGCCATCGATGCCGACCGGCGTTGTCTTCGGCAAGGACGAGACCGATGCCCTTGCCGTGGCCGCGGTGGAAAACGATGCGCTCGTCCTCTTCAACGGCGCCGTCGACAAGGTTGTTTATGACGGAAAGGCTGTCACCAACCCAGCGACGCTGCCGGGTCTCCGCGAGCGGACCATCACCGTTGGGTGCGTCACCAAGAACTACAACATGGTTGGGTGGCGAATCGGCTGGGCGGTTGGCCCGCGTGAATTGTTGAGGCCGGTGCACGACATCCATATCTTCAATGGGATCATGGCGAGCGGGTACTCGGAAGCGGGGGCGGCGACGGCTCTCTCCGGACCGCAAGGCTATGTATCGGCGTCCGTGCAGACCTACCAGCGGCGCCGCGACGCGCTCATCGCCAGGCTGCGAACGATCGACGGCATGCGGCTCGTCGTTCCAGACGGAGGCTATTTCTTCATCGCCAACATCGAGGCGTTCGGCGTCAGTGCCGGTGACTTTTGCCGTCGGCTTCTCGAGGAAGAAGATGTGGCGATCACGCCCATGAACGCCTGGGGTTCGGACGACTTCGGTGAGCACCATGTGCGGTTCATCTTCACCAACGAGCCCGAAGATCGACTCGTCGAGGCGGCGAACCGCATCGCCGCGTTTGTTGACAGGCACTATCGCCAAGTCTGACGAGCGCACCTTCAGCTGCTTTTCGATAGGCAGTGTTGCCGGCACGTACGACGAGATTTACGTGCCGCGGATCTTCATCCCGTGGGCCCGGCTACTGCTGGAACGCGCGGCCCTTCGACCGGGCGAAGCCGTTCTCGACATCGCAACGGGTCCTGGAACCGTCGCTCGGCTCGCGGCGGAACAGGTGGGTCCAAAGGGTCGTGTGGTTGGTGCCGATTTCAGCGAAGCGATGATCGCGATCGCGAGGGCAAAACCGCAATCCGCCGGCGCGGCGCCCATCGAGTATCTCGTCTCGCCGGCCGCCCCGCTTGCCATCACTGAGGATGGCTTCGACGTCGTCACCTGCCAGCAGGGGCTCCAGTTTTTCCCGGATCGGCCTGCAGCCGTCCGCGAGATGTACCGGGCGCTCAAACCGGGGGGCCGGGTCGTTGCCGCCGTGTGGCGCGAGATCGCGCTCCAGCCGAGCTTTGCAGCGCTGGATGCCGCCCTGCGTGAGTCCCTGCCGGTCGACTTGGCCGCGCCCTACGGCGCCCCGTTTCGCTGGCCGTCCGCCGAAGCCCTGGCCAACGTCTTCACCAACCAGGGGTTCACCGGCGTCTCGGTCGCGGAACTGCGTCACCCGCTTATCTATGAGGGCGGCGTCGCGCAGGTGATCGCGACACTGGCCGCCTCGCCGATCGCCGGCACCATCGCCGACCTCGATGAGACCACCGCCGCCCGACTGCAGGCCTCAGCGCAGCGGCACCTCGGGCCGCTCGTTGTCGACGGCCAGGTGCGAACCGAAATGGTGTCGAACCTGGTGTTGGCGCGCAAAAGCGCCTGACAGACAAAATTACAACGGTCTAAGAGACGGCGTAGACTGGCCCCAAGCCGTTTTTGCCATGCAAGAGCCGGGGGTGCGGCAGCTGACGAGCCGAATAC
This sequence comes from Candidatus Dormiibacterota bacterium, assembly GCA_035602295.1. Lineage (GTDB taxonomy): Bacteria > Chloroflexota > Dormibacteria > CF-121 > CF-121 > CF-13. The sequence continues at coordinate 6,457 of DATNMN010000070.1, forward strand.
GTATTGCAGAGCTCGGGTTTAGGGCTGGTTCAGCCCCGCGAGCCAAACTCACTGGAGGCGCCAGAGCGCCGCACGTTACCGTGCCGTTTTCACGCGGCCGCGCGTTCACAGAAGGTGGAACTTTTGAGTACCGCTCAGCGTATTAGCAATGATGCCGGCAAAGCCGCGGGATCTTAGGCACGCTTCATGATCGGTCTGAAGCATCCGAACGAGTCGATCAAGGCGCTGCGCGAGCCGCTGCGCATGGGGTTGACAGTGATGGTGCTGGGCGCTGCCGCGCTCTCCCTTCAGGCCTGGCTGTCGAATCGGCACGTCTGGCGTACGGCCGGATTCGTCGCGGCGACGGCGCTGACGAAGGCCGCCGTCGTGCTCGTGCTGGTGCTCGTCGTGGCCGGTCTCCTGGTCGCGCTGCGGCCCAAGCAGACCGTGCAGCAAGCGTTGATGGTCATCGCCGTTGCCAACGTCGTGCTCGGCATGGTGACCGGGCGTCCGATTCTCGCGCTCGCCGGTGCAATCGGATTCGCGCTCACCGTGATCGCTCGCTCCCTTTGGTGGGAGCTGAGCGATACCCGTTCCAGCCGCCTCGGCCGGTTCATCCTGCTTGCTGCGACCGGGCTCGTTGTCGCCCTGTTCTTGGTTGAGCGACCGAAGGGCACGGTGCTGGCCCTGCTTACCCTGATTTTCTTGATCGCCCTCGGCGCCGGGCTCTGGGGCATGATGCTCCTGGTCCGCAACGCGCCGCTGCCGAGCAGCATCGGACCGCTGACAACGGTCTACGAGGAGTACGCCCGGGCAGGGATCAGCCCATTCACGCTGATGCACGACAAGCGTTACTTCTGGAACCAGAATGGCACCGCGTACCTGGCGTACGCGGCCCGCGCCGGCGCGGCCGTGGTTCTCGGCCCGGGAGTCGGGCCCGCCACCGACCTTCCCTCGCTCTACGCCGAGTTCCGGGCGGAGAGTCACCGCCGCGGGTGGCGCGTCGGCTTCTACCAGGTCCCGCAAGCGATGGCCGACGACTTCGGTTGGGGCCACGGGTACCACATCGGATCCGAGGCGATCATCGACCTCGCCGGACTTAGCCTCGCGGGGCCGGTCATGGCGAAACTGCGTCACGAGGTCAGCCGTGCGCATCGCAACGGAGTGACCGTCACCCTCGTGCCCGACCTGGCTGTGACGCCGCAGACGCGCTGGGCGATGCGCAACCTCACCGAGATGCGGGCCCAGCGACGACATTTCGGCGAAATGGGCTTCTCGGTCGGGCGCGGTGATGACACGCCGGCGGTTCCCACCACGGTTGGCCTGGCGCACGACGCCTCCGGGCAGCTGGTCGCGTACGTCACCTGGCTTTCGCTACCGGCCGCCCGTGGCGTGGCGCTCGACGCCATGCGGCGTCGGGCCGATGCGCCCGGCGGCACGATGGACCTCCTGCTCTACAGCGGCCTGCAGCATTACCGGGCGCAGGCGTCCTGGGCCAGCCTCGGCCTGGCGCCGGCGGGCGGGCCGTCGGCCTGCAGCCTTTCCGCCTTCAAGTCGAAGTTCCGGCCGGCGTGGGAGCCACGTTACCTGGTGGCGGAGCGGTTGATCGATTGGCCGGTGGTGGCCGCGTCGACGCTCCTGTTGCATTACCCGCGCCTGGCCCAACATCTGACCCGGCGCGTGATGGCGCCGGTTCAATGGTTGCGCGCCGCCTGAGTAGCCTTCAGGCTCGAGTCCTGGGTCTCCGGCTGCGTTCGTTCTGGCCCTTTGGCGCGCTGCTCGCGGTAGCGCTCGGCGTTGCGCTGTTCGAAGGCACCGCAACCTGGCGCAGCCTGGACGCCGGCTTGCGGTCATTGGATTTCGACCCCGAGCGCGCGCTCATGATCGAGGCATGGCTGGCCGGGGCCATTGTTGCCCTTGGCGGTGCGTTGATCACCAGCCGCCCCTGGTGGTCGGCTACGTTCGCGGTCGGATTCGTCGGCCTGACGTACGTCGTGCCGTTAGGGGCGAGACTCATCCAACAGGCGCCGACGCTCTTCGGTTCGCCCGAGCGCGTCTCGCCCGGCGCGATCCAGCACAACCAGCTGGTCGCCCTTGCGATCGCCTTCCTCGTCGCGCTGGTCGCCGCCGCCCTTGGTGATCTGCTCGGACGCGAAGTCCGGCGGTATCTCGAGAACCGCAGCTCGCGGGCGCGCTCCGCTCGCGCCGGCGCCGCCGCGGGCGCCCTCTTGCTCGCGGTCCTCCTGGCCTCGGCGGTCGATCCCCTGCTGCGAGTCGGTCCCGACGCCGGCGTCTACTCGCCGGCTGCCGTTACGGCGCGACCGGTGAGCGCATCAGGCTCGGCCGTGCCGCCAGCTGAAACGGTGCCGACCGCGGGCCAGGTAAACGACGCGACGTACGTCAGCGCGGCGATGGGCGGCGAGGTTCGGCATTTCTTTATCTATCTGCCGCCGAGCTACGGGCTCAAGGCGGCAGCGCACCAGCAGTATCCAACCGTCTACCTGCTGCACGGCGATCCGTCGAACTCCGGGGAGTGGCTCCGCTATGGCACGCCGGCCGTGTTCGACGCCGGCTTTGCCCACGGCGATCTGCCGGAGACCATCCTTGTGCTGCCCGATGGAAACGGGCACGTGAGCTCGGCCACCCAGTGGGCGAACCGCCGCGATGGACGGGACCGAATCGAGGATGCCCTCCTCGAGCTCGTGGCCTTCGTGGACCAGCACTACCGGACCGCGGCGGATCGGCAGTATCGGGTCATCGGCGGGTTGTCGTCCGGTGCTTACGGAGCGGTCAATATCGCGGCCCGGCACCCCGACGTCTTTGGAGTGGCGATGGGATTCTCCGGCTACTACATTGCTCGCGGACCGGTCTTCGGCTTCGATCGCGCCTACGCGGACAGCAACAGCCCGACGGTCATCGTCCAGCGCAGCGTGGCGGCTCGCAGCGTCCACTACGTCGTGACCGTTGGCGCGAGCGACGTCTATCGCGCCGACACCGAACGGTTCGTGCAACAGCTGCGCCGACTCGGAGTCGCAAACGACTTCGAACTTATCCCCGGCGGAGGACACGGCGGCCGACTCTTCTGGGGTGGAATGCTCTTCGGTCTCGGTGTCATCAAGGCGCAGCTGGCCGCGGTGCCACTGGCGCCGGAGCCACGCGGCATTCGCTGACACAAACGAAAATCCGTTTGCGAACCGCAGTTTGGAGTTGCGGCTGTGTGCGGCGGCCTTTACGCTACGCCCGCGACCTGTCAGAAAGCCAGCCGATGAAGGAAACGACATCGGTACGCTCCCGAAGTCCGGGCCCGCAAGGACTCGATTAGTACGGAGAGAAGGTCCTTCCGGAAACGGCTGGACTGGGCGGCGGTAAGGGCTCGTTGGGTCACACCGGCGGGTTATCAACCGTAACGACGGGTCGCTTCACTTTTCTACAGGTTCTGCCGGCTTTGCCTTCCCGAGCCCGGCAGACCTGTGGGTGGTGCCATTTGCCATAGGATTGGGCGCGTGAGCGCAGATGGCCAGGGCGCTGGCCCTCGGATTCCTCGTCGGCTTCCCGATCGCGTTATCGCCGGGACCGACCTTCTTCCTGGTTCTTCGACGCACGCTCGCCCGCCGCTGGCGTAGCGGTTTCGTCTCCGGTCTGGGCGTCGCCACCGGCGACGCTACGTACGCTGCGCTGGGCGCGTTCGGGATCGCGGCGGTCACCACATTTCTCCTGGCGGAGCGCCGCTCGATCGGACTTACGGGTGGGATCGCCATCGCCCTCATCGGCCTTCGCACCTTGCTCCGTCGAGAGAGCCCCCACCCTGCCCTCCCCCGCGAGCGGGGGAGGGGTAATGGCGTGACAAGAAATTTGGAAGGGAGCAAGGAATTCGTCTCGATCCTGGCGTTGACGCTCAGCAACCCATCAACGATCCTGCCGTTCACGGCCGTCTTCGCCGGGCTGGGCATCCACGTCGCGGGCGGGTGGAGTCCGGCGCTCGCCCTGGTCGTCGGCGAGTGGCTGGGGTCGCTCGCCCTGGTGGGTTGTCCTGATCGGCCTTGCGAGCCGGGGTTTGGCCTGATTGCCGTCGGCGCGGCCCTGGCCGCGTAACCCCACCCCGACTCTCCCCCGCAAGGGGGGAGGGAGATTCTCAGCTCTTGAGCTCGGTGGGGATGATCGGGCGCTTGAGTAGCTCGGTGCCGCGCAGCACCTGCGCCTCGGCCGGGATGCCGACGGGCCAGTCGGTGAGGAAGTGCTGGAGGTCGTCCACGCCTTTCATCGGGTGATTCGCCAGGCCCACAAGAACGTCTTCCTTCCGTAACCCGGCGCTCTGGGCCGGCCCATTCTGGTCGAGCCGGACAACCCGGACCCCACTGTCCTGGTCGAGCTGGTAGTAGCGGTTGACGCGGCGGTGGATCGGCCAGGTTTCACCGGTGATGCCGAGGTAGGAGCGAATCACGCGCCCATCGCGGATCAGCAGCGAGACAACGCGCTGGGCGGTGTTGCTCGGCACCGCGAAACAGATACCCTGCGCCATCGCGATGATGGCCGTGTTGATGCCCACCACCTGGCCGCGCGTGTCGACCAGCGGGCCGCCGGAATTTCCCGGGTTCAGCGCGGCATCCGTCTGGATGATGTTCTCGATCGTGCGGCCGCTCTGCGCTCGCATGGTGCGGCCGAGCGCGCTGACGACGCCGGTCGTGACCGTCGATTGAAAGCCGAAGGGATGGCCAATGGCCACCACCAGCTGGCCGACCTGGAGCTGCCCCGAGTCGCCCAGCCGAGCATGCGGCAGGCCGGTGCCCGACGCCCGCAAGACGGCGAGATCGGTATGGGGGTCCTGGCCAACCAGTTCGGCCTTCAGGACGCTGCCATCACGCAAGGTGAGCTCATACGCCTTGACCGCGCTGGCGACGTGACTGTTGGTGAGCGCGTAGCCATCGGGCGTGATCAGCATCCCGGTCCCAACACCAGTGACGCCGACCACGGCCGGTCCCACCAGCTCGACCACCGAGATCACGGCTCGGGAGTAAGCGTCGAGGAGCTCCACATCCGAAACCATTTGGTCGGTCGTACCCACTGGGATGCGGCTTAAACAACCCCTATGATGGGTCGTCGATGGAGCCGCCTGATTTCCTAAAACGGATCGTCGACTTCTCTCGGCTGATGGAAGGCGAAAACCGCGACAGCTACGACGCCGCGGACATCGTCCATTGGCGAGCGGTCTATGCCGACCTGATCCGGTTCAAGGAGCTGCTTCTTGGCCAAACGCGGGACCACATCCAAAAGGTTCCCGATACAACGAAGGAGCTAGCGGGCGTCGACCTCCCGTTCCTCGAGGCGGAGATGGAGCGACTTCGGAAGGGCCTGGCCTTTTGGGAGTCGGCCAAGGCAAAGGGCTAAACAGCCCCCACCCGACACGCGCGCCTTTCCACACCGGGGCTCGCTGATCTGCCCTCCCCCAGAGGGGGAGGGACGAGTGGCCCAGGGGCCATCGGCCGATCGGCAGCCCGCGGGATTCCGAACGGCCCAATCATGCGCGGCACGAACCAAAGCAACGGTTGCCGCAACACAGCGGCCAGATCATCGGATAGGCGCCATGTGGCTTCCCATCCGTTACAAAATTATTGTCCCGTTCACGGTGCTGCTGGTCTTCGTCGGGGTCATCGGCAGCGCTGTGGCGACGGCCCGCCTCACCGATGAGGCCGCAGCCGAACTCAACGCGAACCTTCTCCACAGCAGCCTGCTCGCCAACCAGTCCGTGGCCCAAATCGAGGCCGCCCGGTTGGCCGAACTTCGGCTCGCGACTGACACCGTAGGAGTGCCGGAATCGCTGGCGGCGGGCGATGTCGCCGGTCTGGCCGCGCTGCTGACGCCAATCGCCGTCAACATCCCGACCGCGAGCGTCCAGCTACGGGTCCTCGATCTGGGCGGGAGGGAAGTGTTTCGGATCCATAGCACCGGCGCCGGTGGAGCCCAGGTCGATGTCACCGAGGGCTCCGTCTTTGCCGCCGAGCCCACCGTTCTCAAGGTTCTGGGCACCATCTCTGGAGACCGGCTGCTCTTTCTGTCAAGCCAGGGCGGCCAACCGGTGCTCTACTGGGTGGGGTCGGTCCGCACCAGTGGCGGGCGGATCGTGGGCGCGGTTCTGGTCGGCCAGGCCCTGGCTCAAATTGCCGCCGGGATTCAAGACTCGGTGTTTTATGACCTGTCCGGCGCGCGGCTCGCGAGTGCGCTGACCAGTCCGCCGGTCGTGTCCGATGCGGTCGTTAAGCGTCTCTCGCCGCAAAACACGGTTCCCGTCAACCACACGGAGGGCGGACACACTTACAGTGCCCTGTTCAGCACCTGGACGATGCGCGGCATCCAATTTGGGTTCCTGGCGGTGCAGTTGAAGGCCGACGCGCTCGTGAGCGCGGCAGCGCAGCTCCGGTTGATTCTCACGCTGGTGTTCACCGGGGCCGCGTTGTTGACGCTGCTGGTGGGGACCGTGACCGCGTCCTTGTTGACCCGACCGATCGACCTGCTCGTGCGGTCGATGCGCGCGGTGTCGGCCGGCGACTTGCAACATCGCGCCAGGGTCGCGTCGCGCGACGAAATCGGCTACCTGGCGCGAACCTTCAACGAGATGACGGCCAGCTTGGAAGAGAAGACCGCGGCCCTGGAGGAAACCACCTTTGCCAGCATGGAGGCCCTCGCCCGCGCCATCGACGCGCGCGACTCGTCAACCTTCGGTCACTCCGCCCGCGTGGCCGCCATCAGCCTCGAGATTGCCGACGAGATGCACCTACCAATCAAGGATCGCGAGGCGCTCCGGCGCGGGGCGCTGCTCCATGACATCGGAAAGATCGGCGTGGAGGACAGGGTGCTGCGAAAGACGGGTCCGTTGAGCGCCGCCGAGGCGGATGACATGCGCGAGCATCCGCGAATCGGACACGACATGCTTAAGGGGCTGCGCTTCTTACAGCCCAGCCTGCCCGGCGTCTTGTATCACCACGAGCGCTGGGATGGTACCGGCTATCCGACCGGCTTGCGTGGAACCGCCATCCCGCTAGCGGTCCGCATCCTGTCGGTGGCCGACGTCTTCGATGCGCTGACCTCTGACCGCCCGTATCGCCAGGGGCTGAGCTCCGATGCGGTGATCGCCGCAATTCGCGCCGAGTCCGGTCTGCAATTCGACCCGGATGTCGTCACCTCTTTCCTCGCTCGCCGGCCCGGGATCGAGCGCGTCCTGCGAACGATGGGCCGTCTCGCCGTGATCACCCTCGAACCGGAGGCCGCATGACCCGGCTCATCCGCAACCTGGGCATCATCGCCTTGCTTCCGGTGTTTGGACTGGCGTTCTGGGCCGCGGCCACCGTGGCGTCGAGCATCTTGAGCCTGGACATCATCGGCGTCAACGTGCACGGGCTCGGCCTTGCGATCTATGCGGGGGAGAGCGGCCTCCGGCACGCCCCGATTTCGAATCAGATGATGCTGGACGCCCTGCACGACGCTATCGGCTCCCCGGGAGCGACGGCCTTGGCGACGAGGCCCGAGCTGACGCCCGCGAACACGCCTACCGCGACACCGTCTCCGACGCAAGCCCCGTCGTCGAAGCCTACGGGACTTCCGCTCCCGGTGCCAACGCCGACACCCGCGCCCCTGCCGGTGCCAACGCCGACGCCGGTGCCGCTCCCAATGCCAACCCCGACGCCCGTGCCGCTGCCGGTGCCGACCCCGAGGCCCGTGCCGCTCCCAGTGCCGACCCCGACGCCCGTGCCGCTGCCGGTGCCAACGCCGACACCCGTGCCGCTCCCAGTGCCCACGCCAACGCCAGCGCCGAAAGCATCACCGCCCACACCGGCACCCACACCGGCGCCCACGCCGGCGCCCGGCCTCCTACCGCTGCCCGTGCCGATTCCGATCCTGCCCTCGTTGCTCCCGGGCCTGTTTAAGTGACCGGCTAGCGGCCGGCGACGTGCAGCCGCCAGCCGCCAAGGTCATCCGGCTCTGGATGCTGCACCATCTCGTCTTCGGCCGCCTCGCGGAGCAGCTCCTCGATGGCGCGCTGGCTCTTGATGAAGGCGGTAACCACCTCGGGGTCGAAATGGGTCGCGGAACCCTTGAGAATCTCGGTCTTCGCGTATTCGAAGGTCCGCGCCGCGCGATAGGGCCGGTCGGACGTCATGGCGTCGAGCGCGTCGGCCACCGCCAGGATGCGTGCCCCCAGGGGAATCTCGTCTTCACGCAGCTGATCGGGGTACCCGTTGCCGTCCCAGCGCTCGTGATGATTGCGGACGAGCGCGAGCACCGGATCGAGAAAATCGATCCCCTTCAGCATGTCAACCCCAATCACGGGGTGGCGTTGCATACGCAGCTCCTCCTCGGGCTCGAGGCGTCCCTGCTTGCGGAGGATGGCGTCTTCGATGCCGATCTTGCCGATGTCGTGGAGGACGCTGGCCCGGCGAATCGCGCTGACCTCGGCCTCGTCACAGCCCAAGGCCCTGGCCATGATGACGGCGTACTCCTCGACGCGCTGGGTGTGGCCGTGGGTATATGGATCTCGGGCCTCGACCGCCGCCGCCAGCGCTTCGATCGTCATCAGGTACGTGTCCTGAAGCTGGAGCATGGTGACCTTCAATGCATCTCCCTTGTCCTTCAGGCTGCGCGTCATCTGATTGAAGGACTCAGTGAGCTCACCGATCTCATCCCTCGTCGTGATGGGCGCCTGGTGTTCGAGATCACCGGCGCTGACCAGGCGGGTCGCTTCGACCAGGCGGTGCACGGGGCGCGTGATGCGGCGTGCCAGCCAGATGCCGATGGCGAGCGTGAATAGGACACCGGCGAGGAAGAGCGTGACCAGGATGATGCGCAGCTGGTTGGTATCGGCCAGCAAGCCGGCACTGGAGGCGGTGGTCCCCACGTATCCGAGATTCGCCGTGCGCGGGGTCCAGGGCGAGATGATCTCCGTCCCCGGGCCTCCCGCCGTGCGCGACAACTCGACGACGCTGGTCGGACTGACGCGGTTGCGGGTCGGCGCATCGAGCGCGAGGGTTGACCATTGTGCCGGCGGGATGCTCAACGAGGTGGTGAGCACCTGGCCGTTGACGTCGTAGTAGGTGATGTCGTCGTGCAGCGACGCCTTGATTGTCGTGGCCCGATCGTCGAGGTAATCGCCAACGAGAATCGCACCCAGCAAGGTGCCGGTCGCGCTGTGTACCGGCTGTCCGGCGAATACCGCCGGCCGCGGCGCGGCGGCCACGACATCGAGCGCGGTCACACCGCCGCTCAGCATGTTGGTAACGCCCGGCCAGCTGCTCAGGTCATGGTTCTGCGTCACCGTGTCGGCGAGCGCCCCGTGGCCGACTACTCCCACGATCTCGTGGCCGGAGGTGTCGACGGCTTCGACGATCACACTCGGATGCACCGTCAGCGCTCGCTCGAGCCAGGCCGTCAATGTCGCGGTCTTGTCCCAGCTCTGGCTGAGTCCGGGTCCGCCGGCCAGTAGGCGGAGGATCCCGCGGCGCTCGGTGTCGCCGGCCACGACCATCGACTGGGTGACGAAGCCATCATGGACGAGCTGGTTGTCGAAGGCCTCCTGGCTGCGGGCATTCAACTCACCGGTAGCGGTCAGGGTACCGATGGCGCCGATCAGCAGGGTCAGGGCGGCGAACGGCAGCACGATCTTCAGGGCCAGCCGGTGGCTGAAGCGGGGCATGGTGACGGGCATGTAACGTTCGAGGGGTCGGGGAGCTTGTGCCGGCCTAGCCGGCGGGATCTTCGCGGAAAAACGCCTGCGGACTCGGGTCCAGCTGGACCTGGTATTCAGGGAAGTCCTCGGCCAGGCGCCGCCCATCCGCCGGGAAAATGTAGTCGAGCTTGACGAAGTACCCAAGCTGCTGGGCCTGGCTGAGAAAACTGGTGGCCAGCAGCATGCTGCTGAACGCCGGCGCCCTTCGGGTGCCGGCGGCGTCGGCCTGACTGAGGAGCGGCATGACCTCGGGGTCGCGGCCTTCCTCGGTCTCGACCACGATCACGAAGACGCGCTCAGGTAACGGCAAACAGTCTCCAGCTGCCAGGCACGCCCTTCAATTGCTGTTCGCCGCGGTCCTCAAAAGCAAGTCCCGAACCGGCCACGAGCGATGGCACGGCGCCCGAGACGAGCACCTCACCAGGGCCGGCCAGCGCGGACACCCGGGCCCCGATGTGGACCGCCATGCCACTGAGATCTTCACCTCGAAGCTCGACCTCGCCTGTGTGAACGCCTGCTCGAGCCTGCAGTCCGAGTGCACTCACGCCCTGGCAGATGGCCTGGCCGCATCGGATGGCCCGGGCCGGCCCGTCGAAGGTGGCGAGGACGCCATCGCCCAGGCCGATCGAGTTCACCCGACGGCCACGGTGGACGGCAAGTTGCTGGAGAATGAGCGCATCATGCTCGTCGAGGAGGTCCCTCCATCGGTGATCTCCCAGCTCCGCTGCCCGCTTCGTCGAATTCACGATGTCGGTGAACAGCACAGTTGATAGCACCCGATCTGCCTGCGGTGTTGGCCTGACCCCGGTCAGAAACTCCTGGATCTCTTCCATGACAGATTCATCGCCGAAAAAGAGACCGTGCTCGTCTCCCGAGAAGACGCGAAACCGCGCGCCCGGAATGTGCTCCGCCATATAGCGGCTGGCCGGCAAGTTCTCATCGCCTTCTCGCACAGTGACCAGTGTTGGCACATGGACCGAGGGGAGTATCGACCGAATGTCGGTCGCAAAGTCCATTTTGGCCAGCGCGACCGCGGCGCCAGGACTCGCCGCCAGGCGCATCATTCGACCAAACCAGCGTCTCACGGACTCGTTCTCGTCGGTGGCGGGTACCGGACCGCCTGCCCCGGGCTGACCGCGGATCCAGGCTTGCTCAGTCTCGACCAGGTCCTCCTGCATCCGGGAACGGGGGAGCCAGCCTTCGGGAAAATCGTCGTCCTGGATCGCGCGCGGGTAGGCCGCATGCAGCGCCAGTGCACGGACGCGCTGGGGATAGGTTGCGGCGAACAAGGTTGCCATCCACCCGCCCTCTGACGAGCCCAGGATCGCCGCTCGCTCGCAGGCGGCCGAGTCCATGACGGCCCGGACATCGTCGATTCGCTCCTCGGGGGTTGGCAACTGACTGTCGTTCACCCGGTCCGACATCCCGGTTCCGCGTTTATCAAAGATGATGACCCTGGCGAACGATGCGAGCTGGCGGAGCCTTCGTGCGATGATCGGCAGCTCCCAAAACATCTCGATATGGCTGACGAAGCCTGGAATGATGACCAGGTCGAAGGGACCGTCTCCGAAGACCTGGTAGGCGATGTGATAGCTGCCGCTTTTGGCGTACTGCGTATCAGGGAGGGCTACCATCGGCGCACCACTGCACAGAATAGGCGCCGCCTCAGCCCACCGAGCGATCAAGCGAAACTTCCCCTCTAGACTATGTGGCGATGACGCCGGCCGAGGCACGCGACGCGCTCACGCGCTTGCTGCAGACGCCGGAGAAGGACCTGGATCTCGCGGAGGCCGCCCTGCTGATCGCGGCCGAGGAGTACCCGGATCTCCGACCGGCGGTCTATCTCAACCAAATTGCCCGCATGGCTACTGAGCTGAAGCAGCGGATCCGCGCCGAGGTCGAGCCGCGCCGCGTGGTCGAGAAGACGAACACCTACATGTTCGAGGAGCTGCAGTTCAAGGGAAACCGCGAGGAGTACTACGACCCGCGCAACAGCTTCCTGAATGAGGTCATCGATCGGCGGGTCGGGATCCCGATCACCCTCGCCGTGCTGTACGTGGCGGTGGGGGAGAGGGCCGGCCTGCCGGTCCGCGGGGTTGGCATGCCCGGGCATTTTCTGGTCAAGTACGCCCCGGGCTCGGCGGGCGAGATTTTCATCGATGCCTTCAGTGCTCGCACCCTGACTCGCGAGGAATGCGCGAAGATGCTGAACGAGATGTACGGTGGTGAAGTGAAGATGCGACCTGCCTTGCTCGAGCCCTCGACCAAGCGGCAGATCCTGTCACGCATCCTCAATAACCTGAAGAGCCTGTACCTCTCGCGCAGCGACCTTCCACGGGCGCTCAGCGCCAGCGACCGAATCATGCTGACCGACCCGCATCTCACCTCGGAATGGCGGGATCGCGGCATGATCCACTTTCAGATGCACCATGACGCCGAGGCGTTGGCGGACTTCACCCAGTATCTTGCCGTGCGGCCGGAGCCTGAGGACGCGGCGCGCGTGAAACAGCTGCGAGGTCAGCTGATCAGCCGGGTCAATTAGTGGCGCGGATCGGTCTCGTTCTACGAGAGGGGCTGGTGTTCGGCCTGATCGCCGGTGCGTTCGCGTTGCTGGTACGGCTGGTATCGGTCTTCGCCACGAACGACGTGATGCCTTCCGTGTTCTCCGACTTCGTGACCTCGGCGATCGGTCTCCTCATCATCGGTGGGGCGGGCCGCCAGATTGCTGCGTCGACCCGGGGCGTCGGCCCAGCGGTGCCGATGGGCGCCATCGCCGGGGGGATCAGCGAGCTGTTCCGGACGGTGCTGGCTGCGCTGATCCTCTCTTATCTGCCTATCGGTCAGTCGGCGTTCAATCACCTGAGCCCGCTGGAACAGCGGCAGGCCTCGGACCTCGGCAACTTGATTCTGACCCTCGGTCTGGACCTGGCTCTGGCGATGGCATTTGGCGCGCTGATCGGCTGGCTCGGCGCCTGGTCGCTGTTACGCTTCCGGCCACCGCGCGAACCCGAAGCCTGATCGTGGCAGACTTCGTGTTCGACCTGATCACCGCTGCGGTGGACGCCGTGATCGAGTACATTCGCGACCTCTGGCGCCGAAGCGGTCGACGGCTCCACGGGTAGAATGACCGCGATCGCGCTAGACGGGGAGTTAGCGGTGCCCTGTACCCGCAATCCGCTACAGCGGGGTCGAACTCCCCTTTGAGGGGTGCGCTGTCCGGAGCGTCGTTTCGTGCGACTGCGTTGATGGCCTGGTCCTGCGCGACCTGGTTCCGTGAACCCTGTCAGGTCCGGAAGGAAGCAGCAGTAAGCGGGGTGCCGGGGGCGCCGCAGCCCACCGGGCCTGAGTGGTCCGCGTTGCGTGCCCGGGCGGCGTTACAACGAGAAGGGGTGCGCGGTCA
>DATNMN010000071.1:0-16509 GCA_035602295.1 Candidatus Dormiibacterota bacterium
CGACACGGTCGAGATCCCCACGGTCGATGGGCCCGAGAAGATCGAGATTGCGCCTGGCACCCAGTACGGCAAGACCATCCGGATCAATGGCCGCGGTGTTCCCCATGTGCGGTCTGGCCGCCGGGGCGACCAGCTCGTCTATGTGCGCGTCGTGATTCCCACCAACCTGACCGAAGAGCAGCGGCAGGCGCTGCAACAGTTGGGCGGCATCAGCGGCAAGCCACAGCACATCGAGAAGGGCTTCTTCGACAAGTTCAAGCACGCCATCGGCCTCGAGTAAGTCGGCCGGTCAGGGTTCTCTAAACTAGCCCGGTGTCGACGGCGTTTCGCGTCCTTCTGTTGGTTGGTGCGGTCGCCGTCGTGCTCGCGGTGTTGCTGGGTCCCGGCTGGCGCGGCAGTTTCTACCGGAGCTGGTTGCGGCCGCGCTTGGTCACCTTTGGCGTCATCATCGCGCTGCTCTCCGCCGGGGCCTACCTCTACCGAGTGATCAATGCGATGAAGAGTCATTGATGACGCGCTCGTTCCAGGTCACCTTCGTCAGGAGCGGCAAGACGGTCGCGGTTGACGAGACGGAGGGAATCCTTGAGGCCGGGCTCAAGGCCGGGCTGGCGCTCGCCTCCGACTGCCGCAAGGGCCGCTGCAAGACCTGCATGGTGAAAGTCGACGGGATCATCGACCAGTCCGAGGCGTGGTTGATCAGTAACGAGGAACTGGCCGACGGCTATGCCTTGATCTGCGTTGGGAAACCGCGGAGCAATCTTCGAGTGCACGCTTGACCCGATTCACCCTCATCGACCTCGTCATCCTGATCGCCGTCGTGTTCGCCGTCAGCAGCGGCTACCGCCGCGGCTTCTGGCTCTCGCTGGCCCAGTATGCCGGCCTCGTGCTCGGGGTGGTGATCGGGGCCGCCGTCGCGCCGATATTGATGGACGCGATCAACCTCGGCTCGAGCGTTCGGTCGTTAGGCGCGGTGCTGATCCTGATCGTCATGGGCGCCATCGGCAGCAGCGTCGGCTACTGGGTGGGCGAGCCGATCCGCCTGCGGCTGCTGGCGCAGCCGCAAAGCGGCCGAATCGACAGTGTGGCCGGGGCGATCTTCTCCGCGCTGGCAGTGCTCTCGGTCTCGTGGTTCCTCGGGATCAGCCTGGCGCGGTTGCCCAGCCCGCAGCTCTCGAGCGCCATCCAGCGGTCGGCCGTGCTGCGGGCGTTGGACGCGGTTGCGCCACGACCGCCCGGTTTTCTCTCCCGGGTCGAGGCCATCATCGCGGGCGTCAACTTCGCGCCGGTCTTCTCCGGTCTGGAGCCGCTTGGTCCTTCCGCTCAACCGCTGCCGGGCTCGGTCGACACCACGGGCGTCCGGACGGCCCAGTCCGAAACGCTGAAGATCCAGGGTTACGGCTGCGGCGGCATCGTCTTTGGCAGCGGCTTCCCTGTCGGTCCCGGCCTGGTGCTCACCAACGCCCACGTCGTCGCCGGCACCCAGGGCACCACGGTGCAGAGTCCCGGGGGGCGTAGCCTCGCTGCGCAGGTCGTGCTCTTCGATTCGCAGCGCGACGTCGCTATCTTGTACGTGCGGCGGCTGGCGCTGGCGCCGCTCCCGGAAGCCGGCGCGGCCAAGGGCACCCAGGGTGCCGCGATCGGATACCCGGGCGGCGGCGGCGAGCAGGTCGTCCCCGCGGTCGTCGACGGCGAGGTCCAGGCGGAAGGTCGCGACATCTATGGACAGAGCCTGGTGGTGCGCAGCATCTGGATCATCGAGGCGAAGGTCGAGCCCGGGAATTCAGGCGGCCCGCTGGTTGACCTCAACGGCAACGTAATCGGCGTTATCTTCGCGGCCTCCACCAGCTCGCCGGGCCAGGCCTACGCGCTGACCGACGCCGAGGTGCAAACTGACATCGACCAGGCCCAGGGGCGCACGTCGTCGGCACCCGTCGGCCCCTGCGCCATGTAAGCGCCGCCGGCGCTAGCCCAAAATTCCCCAACTCCCGGTCCAGGTTTCGCCGGGCTGGAGGACGACCAGGCCGTCGCCGCTACGGAAGGCGTTCGGCGCACAGGTCATCGGTTCGATGGCGAGGCTGCGCCGGCGGCGGGAGACCTGGGGGATGGTGTCCGGCGTGTACACCATCACGAACCGGTAGAGCGGTTCCATCCAGAGGGTCACGGCCGGTCCGCCCCCTGGAGCCTCGACGTGAACTCGGATCAGTCCGTCGGTGTCTGGCACAAGGGTGGCGAAGGCGGTATCCATGTGCAACGAGCCGATCGGTCGCAATTCCAGGAAGTCGAAGGCCGTCCCCTTGGTCGGCAGCAGCCGCCCGGTCGGGATCAGGCGGTCATTGGCCTCGAGCCTCATCAATGCCGGCAGCTTCAACAGCGCCTCGTCGATCAACGTCCCGACCGTGAGGTAGGGATGGTGGCCGGCCCCATACGGGGCGGCTTGCATCCCGACGTTGGTCGCCCTGGTCCGCACCGTCAGACCAGCGGTCGAGAGGCGGTAGTCGGCGAGCAGTCGGAGGGCAAACGGGTAGCCCTCCTGAGGATGGAGGAGAAGCGACATCAGCACGCGGTCCGGGGCCTCCTCGACGGCGGTCCAGTTGACCCAGCGCGTCAGCCCGTGCAGCGCGTTGTGCCGGGAGGGCTCGGTCAGCGGCGTCTGATGCACCGTGCCGGCGAATTCGTACTGGCCGTCCTCGATCCGGTTGGGCCACGGCAGGAGCAGCTGACCGCGGCCAATGCTGCCCATCTCGTCCTCCCGATACCCGTCGATGACGTCGCGGTCTCCGACCGTGTAGGTGCGAAGACCGGCGCCGACCTCAGTGACGGTCGCGCGTTGGTCGCCGAAGGTCAGGACAAACTGTTGCCCGGAGGGTGGGCTGGTGGACATCGCAACCGGATAATAGAAGGGTGGCACGGCTAAAGCTCGACGGGTTGCTTCCATAGCCGAGACACCGCCGCTCTCGGAAGAGACCGTCGATGCCGACCCGCTGAAACAATTCGCCGCCTGGTTCAAGGATGCGGTCGCAGCCGGCGAGATCCTCCCCGAGGCGATGACGATCGCCACCAGTACCCGATCGGGTGAACCGTCGGCGCGAATGGTGCTGTTGCGCGGGATCGACGAGCGCGGCTTCGGGTTCTTCACCAACTACGAGAGCCAGAAAGGGCGCGAGCTGGCCGAGAACCCGCGAGCGGCACTGGTCGTCTACTGGCCGAAGCTCGGGCGCCAGGTGCGGGTCGCCGGCGAGGTGGTCAAGCAGTCGGCGGAGGAATCGGCGGCATATTTTCATGGCCGGCCACTCGCCAGCCAGATCAGCGCTCTCGCCTCGCCGCAGAGCCAGGTGATCCGCAACCGCGCCGCGCTCGAAGAAAGGGTCGCGGCGCTTGCGGCAAAGTACGAAGGTGAAGTCGTCCCGCTTCCCGACAACTGGGGCGGATACCGGGTCATCCCTGAGACCCTCGAGTTCTGGATGCATCGCGACAGCCGGCTTCACGATCGCATCCGCTACAGGCGCCAACCCGCGGCTGGCTGGCGCATCGAGCGACTGGCACCGTAAAGCCTCCACCCTGCCCTCCCCAGAGGGGAGGGACGAGTAGGGGCTTGAGAAAGGAGGGGGGACTTACTTGTTGCGATAGGCGATGAGTGAGGCGTCGAAGTTGTGGCTCGCGTCGTAGCTGCCGGTGGCGATCAACCCGGTGCCGGCGTGAATGTCGCTTAGCGAACCCGCCTCGCGCTGCTTCTTGCCGGTGATCTTGACGTACTTCGTGTCGCTGTTCACGTTCAACCGAACGTCCTTGCCATCGCGGGTGCGAATCGTGATCACGTTGCCGTTGACGCTCTCGACTTTGCCGGCGGCGTGTGCGCGACCGATGCGAACGCGCTTCGCATAGAGCTTGCCGTCGCGTGCCTCGTAGCGAACCATGACGTGGCTATTGAGTTCGATCTCCGACCAGCTCGCCTTCTGATTGCGACCCTTGACCACCACGGTGGCGTCCGTCCGCAGGAACGTCTTGCTGCCGGTCTTCGCGTTCTTGACGGTCAGCTCCGTCGCCGTGATCGCGGTCACGGTTCCACCGAACACATCCTTCGCCGCCCGCTGCGCCTTCGCCGGGCTGGCCGCGGTCGTGGCCGCCGGTGCCGCCATGGCGCCGGTGGCGAGTACGCCTGCGAGCACTCCCGCCGTCGCGATTCCTGCCAATACCTTGCCGATCATGTTGTTTACGCCTCCTGTGTTGTCCGACGATTTCGACAGGGCCAGTGTCGCGCCGGGGCCTGAGGCTTCCGGCAGCTAAGGCTTAGAGGTGGCTGAGAGGCCCGGGGCGGTGCCGCTCGGAGATCCATGCTCTTTACAGCTGCATACAGCGAGGGACGGGTGGGAACGTGCGCCGGCCGATTACCACGTTGCATCCGGCGCGACAAGTTCTAAATCACCGCGTATAGACCGCGCACACGCCGTTAACGGCTCCTTGTCCGGCCCGATACGCGGCGAAACGCCCAGATACCCGAGAGATTGCCAGGCGGCAATTGCAAGGACTGTGTGACGCGAGTTTTGTATTACGTCTGCCGTAAGCTTGCGGCCGTATTCTCGGCCCCGTGGGATCGGCCGTTACGTTTCATCTCGCGGACCTCGACTCCACCGCCGAGCCGCTCGACTCCGCCGCCGAGGCGCTCGACCGGACCCTGGACGGCCACGATTACGGCCCGCTGACGCCGCTCCTGCTCGATGACAGCATCAGCGAAGTGATGGTCAACGGGCCCGACCAGGTCTACGTCGAGCGCAAGGGCCAGCTCACCCTCTCCGATGTGCGGTTCACCAGCGACGCTGAGCTGGTACGGGTGATTCGTGAGATTGCCGCCTTCGTCGGCCGCCGCATCGACGATGACTCTCCGATGGTCGACTGCCGGCTTCCGGACGGGTCTCGCGTCAATGCCGTGATTGCGCCACTCGCACTCGACGGCGCTTCACTGACTATCCGGAAGTTCGCCCGGGACCCCTATACGGTCGAAGACCTGATCAAATTCGGAACCCTGTCGGCAGAGGCCGCGGCGTTCCTCGAAGCCTGCGTCAAAGCCCACTTCAACATCCTGGTCGCCGGCGGCACGGGCTCCGGCAAGACCACCACCCTCAACGTGCTCTCCTCATTCATTCCCGACAACGAGCGGGTCGTCACCATCGAAGATGCCGCCGAGCTGCAGCTGCGCCAGCCCCACAAGGTCCGGCTCGAGTCGCGGCCGGCCCGGATCGACGGTACCGGCCGGATCAGCATCCGCGACCTGGTCGTGAACGCCCTTCGGATGCGGCCCGATCGCATCGTCATCGGCGAGTGCCGAAGCGGCGAGGCGCTCGACATGCTGCAGGCGATGAATACCGGACACGATGGCTCGCTGACCACCATCCATGCCAACTCGCCGCGCGACACACTCTCCCGGCTCGAGACGCTGGTCTTGATGTCCGGCGTGGATCTGCCGCAGCGTGCGATTCGTGAACAGATTGCGTCCGCTATCCACCTGATCGTGCAGCAGTCTCGTCTGCGAGACGGCTCGCGCCGGTTGACGAATATCACCGAAGTCATCGGCCGCGAAGGGGACACGATCACGCTGCAGGACGTCTTCCTCTTCGAGGAGACGGGCATCGATAGCAACGGCCGCATCCAGGGCAAGCTGAGCCCGACCGGGATCCGGCCGCATGCGATGGCAAAGATTTATTTGAAGAAGGTGGCGATCTCGCCGGCGCTCGCCGCCCTCTATCCCGACCGTAAGGCGCCGGACTTCACGCTGGGGGTACGCCGATGATCGTCGAACAGCCGGAGCGCATCGACATGGAGATCTTGCGCGACATCGCCGCCGACATGCGCGGAGACCTCGACCGGGTCCAGGAGCAAATGGCCGAACTGACGCGCGAGCACAAGCGGGCGAAGGTGCTCAAAGAGATCTTCCGCGCCGATCCACTCACTCGCGACCGCTTCAATCTCCTGCACGCCAATATCGACCAGTTCCCTGGCAAGATGGCGGAGTTGCAGGAGGAAGAGCGCCTACTGACCGGCTGGCTCGACCGCTGCCGGGACTTGCTCGAACTGAAAGCCGCCTGATAATGGCTTCGTGACGCCAGCGTCGGGTCTCGAGCAATTCTTCCGCGCGGCCGAGGACCTGCTGGCCGAGCACGCACCGGGCGGCGACGTGTTTGCCCGGGTCGGGGCCTTGCTGCGCCCCCTCGCCGCCGATCCGACCCTTGTGGATCCGTCGACGCTTGCCGCGCTCCACGATTCGAGCGCCGGTTTCACCATTCTGGGGCACAGCAACCGTGGCTCGACGCTGATGCTGGCGCGCTTTCCGGCCGACGCCCCGACGCCGGTTCACAATCACAACTGCTGGGGCGTGATCTACGTGATCCGTGGCCGCGACCGTCACCTTCTCTGGGCCCGCGAGGACGACGGCTCCCAGCCAGGCCGGGCCCGACTTCGCGTGGTGGAGAGCCGTGAACTCGGCCCTGGTGACACCTTGTGGTTTCCGGACGTGCCTGGCGACATACACAGTCAGCAGGGGATCGGTGGCGACGCCTGGGAACTGGTCTATTTCCCGCGCGATCCAACCACGCGGTCGCGCCTCTACTTCGATCCGGACCGCGAGCTGGTCGAAGAACGCGCGCCGGTTTAGGAGCCGGCTAGATCTCGAGGGCCCGGACGATGAAGTCCCGGCTGCCGTCCCAGGTCCAGCAGGTCTGCAGGGTCAACGAGGCGGCGGACGTGGCGCCGAGTGGCCACATCTGCGTGTTGTTGACGATGGTTGTGTAGCTCACGCGGTAGGTGTGGACGCGACCGGATGGGTCGCCGTACTGGACGATGTCCCCGGCGCGCAGGCCGAGGATGGGGGTAAAGGTCCCCGGGTTGTGGGCCATGACATAAATGTTGTTGCTCCCCGCGCAGCTCCACCGCCAGGATCCCCAGCGCGGGACGGCCGCCCGACCGAGGCAGTCGCCGTACCAACCCACCGGCTGGACCAGCCCAAGCCGCGCAATGACGATGGTATTGGCGCGGACGGCCACGGGCGCCGGCGCGGGGCGATTGGGGGGAGGCGCGGCCTGGACCACAGGGGCTGCCTGGGCGGCGGCTGCCGCAGCGGCTTCCGCAGCGGCTTTGGCTGCCTGCGCCAGGGCCTCAGCGGCGGCCAGGGCGACGGCTTGGGCGGCCACGGCGCGCTCCTGCTCGATCTGGCGAACGAGGCGGTGATCGACGGCGTCGGCCTTGGCAATGGCAACACCGTCGGCGTACACCGGATGGCTCGCCGCAGCCGGGTGCCCCATCAAGAGGGGGAAGCTCAGGAGCCAGATCGCAACACCGCCCACGAGGGGCGCACGCCAACGGCGCAGAAGGTTGGCCATGGGTCGCGCAACGCGCGCGCGGCGCCAGGGTTTGCGCGCTTTACACGATCGTCACGGGCTCGCGAGCCCCGGTGTCGAAAGGCGAGCCTGATCTCAGCGAGCCCCGGTGTGGAAAGGCGAGCGCGATCGTCGAATTGGCGGCTCTATTTACGATTCTTGACACGATCGGTCGGGCGTCCGTTGCCTAGGCGATCTTTTCCTGTCGCCGGGCCGGGCCGATGTAGCGCTCGACCACGTTGATCAATTCCTCGAGCTCGTACGGCTTGGTGACGCACTCGGCGCACCCGGCCGCGATCGCCGTCTCTCGGTCTCCGACCATCGCGTGAGCGGTCACGGCGACCACCGGAATGCCGGCCAGCGCCGGGTCCGCCTTGAGCGCCCGGGTTGCCTCCCAGCCATTCATTTCCGGCAGCGACAGGTCCATCAGGATCAAGCCGGGGTGGAGCGCAGCCGCCTTCGCCACCGCCTCGCGGCCGGTGACCGCGAGCTCGCAGCTGAAGCCGCGGGACCGCAGGATCTTGAGCGCCATCTTTTGCATAATCGCGTCGTCTTCGACTACGAGGATCAGTTGGTTCATGCGGCGGCTCCTTGCGTTTTACTCTGACCGAGCAGTTGCCGAACCGCGTTGGTCAGGCCTTCCGGTTCGATCGATCCCTTCGTCACAAATCGCTGGACATGTCCATTCAAGGTGAGGATGTCTTCGGCCGTCAGCTGTTTGGCGCTGACGATCATGATCGGGATATTCCCCCCACCGGGCTGCGCGCGCAGCCGCGCGACCATCTCGAAGCCACTCATCCCGGGCATCATCAGGTCGAGCAGGACGAGATCGGGCGGCGAGATCGCGATCATCGCCATCGCCTCGTCGCCGCTGGCTGCCCCCACCACCTCGGCATGCTCTTCCTTGAGGATCTTGGCGATCATCGAGCGGGCGTTCGGCTCATCATCGACGACAAGCACGCGCTTTCCCTCGAGCGTCGGTAGGAGGCGGTGGATCTTCGCGATCAGGGCGCCACGGTCATAGGGCTTGCCCAGGTAATCCGACGCGCCGAGGGCGAACACCAGCCGCTGATCCTCGACGATGGTAACCACCAGCACCGGGATGCCGGCCGTCTGCGGGTCTTCCTTCAGCTTTTCGAGCACCCACCACCCCGACGCGTCCGGCATCATGATGTCGAGCGTGATCAGCATCGGGCGCACCTGGCGAACCAGCTCGAGGGCGTCGGCGGCGTTCGACGCCTGTACCGTCTTCCAGCCTTCCTGCTCCAGGTGCCTCGAGATCAGCTGACGGACGCTGGGGTCGTCGTCGACCACCAGGATGGCGGTCCCCGGGAGCCCCTGGTTGGGTCGGCGTAACGGCCGCCGCTGGACGGGCGCCGCTGCGGCCTGACCCGCGGCCCAGGCGGTGATCGTGAAGGTAAATGTGCTGCCCAGGCCAGGCTCGCTCACGACGGAGATCGCCCCACCGTGCATCTCGACCAGTCGCCGCACGATGCTCAGGCCGAGGCCGGTCCCGCCATGCCTCCGGGTGCTGCTGCCATCGCCCTGGACGAACTCATCGAAGATCACCTTCTGCGACTCCGCGGAGATGCCGCTGCCGGTGTCCTTGACGGCGATGCGAACCATCCGGCCCGACGGTTGCGCGCTCACCTCGATGTGGCCGCGTTCGGTGAACTTGACGGCGTTGGAGAGCAGGTTGATCAGGATCTGCCTGAGGCGCACGGCATCGGCTTCGACGGCCGGAAGCGACGGGGCGAACCGCGTTTCAATCCGCAGCCCCTTTTGCTCGGCGAGGGGGCTGATGCTTTCCAGTACCGAGCTGATCAGCGCCGGCACCTCGACGCGTTCCAGCTGAAGGTCCATCTTTCCTGCCTCGATCTTGCTGAGGTCGAGGATCTGGTTGATTAGCGCCAGCAGCGACTGACCGCTCTTGTTGACCTGCTGGATGTCCTGCTGCTGCTCCTCGTTGATCGGCCCATCGATGCCGTCGAGGAGGATCTGGGAAAAGCCGATGATGGCGGAGAGCGGAGTGCGCAGTTCGTGCGACACGTTGGCGAGGAATTCGGACTTCAGCTTGTTGGCCCGGGCCAGCTCCTGGTTGGCGGCCTGCAGTTCAGAGGTCCGCTGCGAGACCTTTTCCTCGAGGGTCTGGTACGCACCGCTGAGCTGGCCGGTCATCTGATTGAAGGTGATCGCCAGCGCCTGGAGCTCGCGTGCCGCGTAGCGCTCTCGAACCTTGACGGGAGTGACGAAATCGCCCATCGCGAAGCGTGCGGCGGCACCGGTCAACTCGCCAACAGGACGGGTGATCCACGCCGCTCCCAGGAATCCCAGCACGAGGGCGAGCACGATCGCGATCAATAGCCATTCGACCGTGCTCACGATCAGGGGCGTCAGCTCGGACCGGAGCTCGGCGACGGGTTGCGACACCCAGACCTTCCAGCCGACCTCGGGGACGGTCGCGAAGCCGGCGGCACGCGGTGTGTTGCCGTCGAGGTCGGTGTACCAGCTAACGCCGGTCTCGTGCCCGACCGCCTGCTGGAAGATGCCGGAGGAGGAGAGGTCCATGGCAGAGGCCCGCCAGTCTTCTCGCGGGTGGGCGATGACGCGTCCGCGACGGTCGACGACCACCGCCTGGCCGTTCTGACCGATCCGGCTGTAGTTCGACAGGCGCTGCACTTCCGAGAGGTCGACGGTGCCGGCGAGGAAGCCGACCAGGACCCGTCGCGAGTCCAGGATGGGAACCGCGATCACGACGGCCGCCACGCTGGCATCGCCGCGAGACCGCACGACGTCCGAGTACTTGGGACCGATGCGGCGGGGGTTGAGCACGTCCTTGACGTAGTTCCAGACGCTGTAATCGACGCCGACCCCGGCGGGCGGGGCGGCGGCCACGGCCCGTCCGGCGAGGTTCCCGACGTACAGCTGCAGGAGCGCCGGTTGGGCCGAATGGGCGGCCGCCAGCTCCATGTTCAGATGGTCGGGGTTGAAGCTGGCGTCGTTGAGCCGGGCGATGCTCGAGTCGTTGTCGGACTCGATTTGGGACGCCGTGCTCTGCAACGCCGAGGTCTGGTCCAGGAGGTATCCGTAGACTGCCTGGGCCAGGCTTTCGGCCATCGGCTCGTGCTTCTGCTGGATGCTGGCGTTCTGGGTCGCGAACAGCGCCGAGATGCGCTGGGCGCCGAAGAAGATGAGCGGGACGACGCCGACCATCAGAAAGCCGACGCTGATGTACCACCGAAGACTGTGTATCGAGCCCCGACGGGCGTCGACCGAGGGTGCGCCCACATCGAGGTAACGGCTCGTCCACCCCAACTTTGCGCGCCGTTCCTCCCCGCCTCGTTACGTCGGCGTTACGAGTCCGACTACGCTTGACCCGATGGCAGGACTGCGTGCCCGTGACCGTGCGTTGCTCGCCGTCGAGCGGCTCAAGCCCATCTACCCGGCCGCCATCTCAGAGCTCGACCACGTCAACCCCTTCCAGATGCTGATCGCCACCATCCTGTCGGCGCAAACGACGGACCGCTCGGTCAATTCGGTGACACCGGCGCTCTTTGCCAGGTATCCGGACGCTGCCGCGCTGGCCCACGCGGACCCGCGGCAGGTCGAGGCGATGATCAAGCCCACCGGGTTTTTCCACGTGAAGGCAAAGACGATCATTGCGACCAGCGTGGCGCTGGTCGAGCGCTTCGGGGGCGAGGTCCCGGGCCGCATCGAGGACCTGGTCACGCTTCCCGGGGTCGGCCGCAAGACCGCCAATGTCGTGCTCGGTGTCGCGTTCGGCGTTCCCGGGTTCGCCGTCGATACCCACGTCAAGCGCCTGACGCGGCGCCTCGGTCTCACCAAGAGCACCGACCCGGTCAAGATCGAAGCCGCGGTCACGAAGCTGATCCCGCCATCGGAATGGACTGGGTTCAGCCTGCGGCTGATCCTGCACGGGCGCCGGGTCTGCATTGCGCGGGCCCCGCGTTGTCCGGAGTGTGTGCTCAACGACTTCTGTCCCTCCTCGACCGTGCGGGCCAAAGCCCGGCGGCGGACCTTGACACCCGCCCGCCGCGGGGTAAGGTTGGCCCATGGCCGATAGCCAGGCGCCGCGCCGGTCGCGCAGCCCGTCGATGGTGCTGGGTGGGCTGCTCGTCCTCATCGGGGCGATCTGGCTGGTCGGACAGTTCGTCCGGATCGACATCGGACACTACGGCTGGCCGTTCTTCGTCATCGCCCCGGGCCTGGTGATCCTCTTCCTTGCCCTGACCGCCAGGGGCGCCCTCGGCGAGGGTCTCGCCATCCTCGGCAGCATCATCACCGTCACTGGACTCATCCTGCTCTATCAGAACGCCACCGACCATTTCGAGAGCTGGGCGTACGCGTGGGCACTCATTTTTCCCGGTGCGGTCGGGGTAGGGATGATCCTCTACGGTCTCGTGGCCGATCGGCCGGGCAACGCGCGCGCGGGGGCACGGCTGGTGGGCATCGGCGTGGTCCTGTTCCTGTTGGGCGTCGCGTTCTTCGAGGGCATCATCGGCATCGGCGGCTATCAATTCGGGCGCGCAGCGGGCGTGGCCGTCGGCGCCCTGATCACCGCGATAGGCGCGTTGTTGCTCATCCTCAATCTGACTTCCAGCCGCCGGCATCCGAGGTAGGCCGGGCTACACTAGGCGTCGTGCGCATCGGCGTCCTCACCGGCGGTGGCGACGCCCCCGGACTCAACGCCGCCATCCGTGGCGTAGCACGGCGCGCGTTCCAGAGGGGCTTCCAGGTCAGCGGCATCAAGAATGGCTGGGCCGGTTTGCTCGGTGATGGCGACCTCGAGGACCTGACGCCGGCCTCGGTGCGCGGCATTCTCCCGCTGGGTGGGACCATCCTGGGTACCTCGCGGACCAATCCACTCAAAGAGAAGGGCGGGATCGAGAAGGTGATCAGCCTGCTGCGCGCTTCGAGCATCGACGGCTTGGTGGCGATTGGCGGCGACGACACGCTCTCAGTTGCGGCTGCGATGAGCGACGCCGGCTATTCGGTGGTGGGTGTCCCCAAGACGATCGACAATGACCTCTCCGTCACTGAGTTCTGCATCGGCTTCGACACGGCGGTCGGGGTCGTCGTCGAGGCGCTCGATCGGCTGCACACCACCGCGTCGGCGCACCATCGTGTGATGGTGGTGGAGGTGATGGGCCGCGACACCGGCTGGGTCGCGATGGTGGGCGGCCTGGCGGGTGGCGCCGACATGATCATCATCCCGGAGTTTCCTGCGGAGTTGGACGCGGTCGTCGAGCACCTCCATCATCGTCGCGGCGAAGGCAAGGACTTCAGCATCATCGTCGTCGCCGAAGGCGTAAAGATGCGGGCGCTCCAGCCGGCGATCCCGGTGGCCGCCGGTGCGGAGAAACGCGACGCGTTCGGCCACGTGCAACTTGCCAAGCAAGGGGTTGGCGATGCGCTCAGCACCCGGATCGAGGAGGCGACCGGGTTCGAGACCCGGGTCACCGTGCTCGGTCACCTGCAGCGCGGCGGCTCCCCCTCACCCGTCGACCGGATCTGGGCGACGCGCCTCGGGGTCGCCGCCACCGACCTACTGGCCGATCGAAAAGGCGGTCTGATCCCAATCCGCCGCGATGGCGATGTTGCGATCGTGCCCTTGCGCGACGTCGTCGCGGAGACCCGCCGGGTTCCGCGCGAGCTCTACGACCTCCAGCTCGTCTTCGGTTAGCTCGCTCGGCGTTTCTGCCGGTAGAGAGTGGCATCGGCCGCGGCCAGTAAGTCCTCCGCCGTCGCACCGTCCTGCGGGAAGGTCGCGACCCCGAGGCTGACCCCGGGGATCTGGAGCAGGTCGCGACCGGCCATGAACCGGTGCCGCGCAATGCCGTCGGAGATGCGCTGAGCTACGATCGCAGCCGCCGATGCCCCAGTCGTTGGGAGCAGCACGACGAACTCGTCGCCGCCATAACGCGCCACCACATCCTCGCCGCGGACCGCATCGGTCAGCGCGTTGGAGACCTCGCGGAGCAGTGCGTCGCCGGCGAGGTGGCCGTAGGTGTCGTTGATCCGCTTCAGCCCGTCGACGTCGAGAAACACGATGGAGAAGCTGTCGCCGGAGGCGCCCGTTCGCATGATCTCCTGTTGGATGCGCTCGAGGAAGAGGCGTCGATTGTTGAGCCGCGTCAAGGGGTCGTGGCTTGCCTCACGCTTGAGACTGTCGTGCAGCTGGGCGACCTCGAGGGACGAGGCCAGCTGCGATCCCACCGCGGACATCAGCGCGACGTCGGCCTCCGAGAAGGCATCGACTTGCTGACTCTCCGCGTTGAGCACGCCCACGACGCGGCCGCGGCTGATCAGCGGGAAGGCGAGCTCCGACCGAACCTTGTCGTCGACCCCGATGTATCGCGGTTCCGCCTTGACATCCGGAACGATTTTGGCCTCACCATGGGCGAACACCCAGCCCGTGATGCCCTCGTCGACGGAGATCGTGAGCCCGGTGATGTCGACCGCGTACCCGCTGTGCGCTCCGACTCGGAGCTCGCCAGCCTTGGCGCCCGGCAAAAGGATGGCCACCATGTAGTAGCCCATCACCTCGCGAATGATGGTCACGATGCGGTCAAGCAGCGTGTTGAGGTCGAGCACCGCCGTGGTCTCCTGGGCGATCCGGTAAATGATGCGCAGCTCGCGCGAGTCGGCTACGGACAGGATGTCCCGCGGACCCGTCGGCGCCGGCGGCTTGGGACTGTTCATGGCGTCAAGCATTTGTTTGAACCAGGGCGCCTGGCTCGACTCGGCCTCGCGGCACATGCGGATAAAGGCATCCGTCAGGCTGGGGTCCAGGTTGATGCCCTTAGAACGCGCCAGCTCATCGAGGCCCTCGGTCACCGTCGTTGCGCTCTTGACCGGAACGTCGAACGTGACGTTGAAGAACGCCGTTACCACCGAGATCACCCGCGTCTCCAACGGGATCGCCTCACCCTCCAGGCCATCGGGATAGCCCTCGCCGTTGAACCACTCGTGGTGCGAGCGGACGAGCGGCGCGAGCTCAGACAGCGGTTTGAAGCGCGCAAGCAGGTCGGCGGCGACGCCGGGATGGGTCATGATCAGCGCCCGCTCCTCGGGACTCAGCCGGCCGCGTTGCTTGAGGATGGTTTCCGGGACGTTGAGCTTGCCCAGGTCCTGAAGCAGTGCCGCGTACCGGACGCGCCGCTGCCGCCCGGCGTCAAACCCGAGATAGTCGGCGAACCGCTCGGCCAGCTCGGCGTGCTCTCGAGCCCGACTATGCATCGCCTGGCGAAGCTCGATAGCGCCGGCGAGCGTGAGCACGGCGGCCTCCTCCACCTGCCGCGACTCGTCGAGCAGTCGCGCCGTCTCCAGGGCCGCCGCCGTCTGGTTCGCAAACGCCATGACAGCGGGTAGGTCGGTCTCTTTCAGCCCCGGGCCCAGCACGGTTATCGCCCCGGTGGCCTTGCCCTCCAGGACCAACGGCGCCGAGATCAGCGTGTGGAGGTGGAGTAGTTCGCTCAGCTTGCGGGCGTTGCTGACTGCGTTGGGCGGCAGTACGAGGGCCACTCGCCCGACCAGCTCATCGGGGTCGCTGACGTAATGGGGCTGCAACGTCGTGCAGACCTGGTGAAGGATGGGGATGCGGTCGAAGGGTAGGATGTTGCCAATCTCCTGCCGGCCGACGAGCTTGCCGACCTCGGCGGGAGCCTCGAGCGTGTGGCGAAACGCCACAACGAGGCCTTTGCCGTCCGGCGCCAGCTCGAACAGGTAGGTCGACAGGCCGGCCTGGGCGAGCCGGCTGCCCACCGCGGTAAAGATTGCCTCGCGGTCAAGCCGCTGCAGCGCCTGGAGGCCGGCATCGGCGAGCGCATTGAAGAGCGCGCCAGGGGTCGGAGCCTGTTCCGGGCGTTCGGGGGCCATCTGCGGCACGAACTGGGCGAACCCGGCTTCGGCCAGCCGCTCGGGGCGAAAGAACCAGACCCGGCCGATCTTTTCGGCGGGCAGACGACCGTCGCGCGCCTGCCGTCGGACCACCTCCGGATGGCGATGGATGGCGGCCGCGACCTGCTCGACCGACAGCAGATTCGGCAGCTTGAGCGCCAGCGAAACGGACGGTTGTGTGACGCGACGCTTCACTGCTCCCTGCAACGAAGGAAGGTCCGCCTTCCTACGTCTTACTGCCAGTGGAAGCCCCCTCGTCCGGTCCGATGCCGGAGCGCCGGACCATCCTGGTCACGGACGACAGCAGTGCCAATCGGGACCTGCTTTGCGGGCAGCTCTCCACCTTGGGTTTCTGGACGGAAGCCGCCACCAATGGCGAGGAGGCCGTCCGGGCCGCCCGCAAGCTCAGGCCCGACCTGATCCTGATGGACATCGAGATGCCCGTCATGAACGGGCATCAGGCCTGCAAGCAACTGAAATCAGACCCGCTGACCGCCGAGATCCCGGTGCTGATGATGACCGGCTTCGACCCACGGCCGGAGCGCGCCAAGATGGTCGAGGCTGGCGGCGACGACCTGATGGTCAAGCCGATCGCGATGCGCGACCTCCAGGTCCGAGTCCGGGCCCTGCTGCGCCTCAAGGAACTGCGCCTCGACCTCCGCAGCACCCAGGAGAGCCTCCGCGAGATGGTGAAGCGGGAGGATCCGACCGAATCGAAAGAGCCGTTCGACGACCGGGTCGCCATGACCGCGCAGGCGCTGGCCCGCCTGATCGGCCTCGACGCAGAGGACCAGGAGGTCGCCTTCCACGCCGGGCTGCTGCACGACATCGGCCAGATCGGCCTGCCGGAGGAACTGCTGAACAAGCAGGGGAGATACACACCGGAAGAGTTTGCCCAGATCCAGAAACACACGATCCTGGGCGCCGAGTTCGCCGGTCCATTTCGTCCGGCCACGGTGCTAGCCCCAGCCATCCGACATCACCACGAACGCTGGGATGGAACGGGCTATCCCGACAAGCTGCAGGGTCCGGCGATTCCAATGATGGCCCGCATCGTCGCCGTTGCCGACGCCTTCCACGCCATGATCACGGACCGGCCTTACCGGCCGAAGCACACCGTCGCCAAGACCCTCGAGATCCTCGCCGCGGGCTCCGGCACGCAGTGGGATCCGCGGCTGGTCGCCGCCTTCGCGACCTCATCCCTGCCTCAGCGCATCGCGGG
>DATNMN010000072.1:0-26209 GCA_035602295.1 Candidatus Dormiibacterota bacterium
CTGCTGGTCTTCAAGGTGGCGCAGCGGCTCGAGGAGCACGAGCTGAAGCTCGAGGTCACCACCGAGGCCAAGGACTACCTGGCCAAGGAAGGCTACGACAAGCTCTACGGCGCTCGTCCGCTGCGGCGCGTGATCCAGCGATTGATCGAGGATCCGCTCTCAGAGACGCTGCTGACGACCAAGTTCGGCGCCGGGGATTCGGTACTGGTGGAGATGGCCGAAGGCCAGATCAAGCTGACGCCGATCATCGCCAAGCCGCGCGAGGCCAAGGCCGAGAAACCGGAAAAGCCCGAAAAACCCGAGAAGCCGCCGAAGGAACCCGTTGCCGGTAAGGGCAAGGGCGAGAGCTAAAGCGAGCCAATCACAGAACCGCCGGGATCGTCCCGGCGGTTTTCGTTTCTAAACCCATTAGGCGCTTGACGTCTGTCACGCATTTCAGTAAGGTCACTCCTGACTGAATTGGCCACCACTGCGGCGCTCCCATTGTCACCGGCCGTCCGCAAGTTCATCGTTCACTGGGGCGAGATGGGTTCCTCGTGGGGCGTCAACCGGACCGTCGCCCAGATTCACGCATTGCTTTACATCGCGCCCCGCCCGCTAACGGCCGAGGAGATCGCGGCAACGTTATCGGTCGCCCGGTCGAACGTAAGTACCAGCCTGCGTGAGTTGCAGGGGTGGGGGATTGTGAAGGTTGCGCATGTCCTGGGCGACCGCCGGGACTATTTCGAGTCAATGCGGGAGGTCTGGGAGATGTTCCGGATCATCCTGGAAGAGCGAAAGCGGCGGGAGGTGGATCCGACCCTCAGCGTGCTCCGCGAATGTGTCTCCGCGCTGGAGAAAGCCCGGCCTGCCGACGCCGAGGCGAAGCAGCGACTCGGCGACCTGCTCGAGTTCATGGAGACCATGGATGCCGCCTACCGGGAGTTCCGGACGCTCTCTAACTCCGATCTCCGGCGCTTTCTCAAGCTCCGGGGAGGCATGCGCAAGGTGGCAAGCCTGATCCTCTCGCGATAGCGAATCGTTACGCCGCCGGCTTGCCAAATCTGATATTTCAGTCTATTCTGAAATCGGAGAAATCCGATGACCGGCCCAGGTGTCGCGCTCGAGATGGCTTCCCGGAGGGAAACGCGAGCCTCCGCTGCCGCCCATCCGGTCGGCTGGCTGCCATTGATCGTGCTGCCGGCAGCCGTCCTGATCTCCGGGCGCCACCTCGCCGCCTGGGCGCTGATGTGGGGGCTCGCGATCGCGATCTTCGGCGCCCTCAAATGGATGACCTGGTGGCGTGGGCGTGGCATCGTGCCGCAGGTCTCTCTGCGCCGATCGCTTGCCTACTTATTTCTCTGGCCGGGCATGGACGCGCCGACCTTCCTCGATGCAAGACGGAGCGCCACGCCGGCGACTGGCAATGAGCTGTTGCGCGCGCTGGCGGCAACATTGCTCGGCCTGTTCCTCCTCTTCGGCGCCGTGCGCCTCGTTCCATCAGGGCTGCCGTTGGTCGCCGGCTGGATCGGCCTCTTTGGCCTGATCTTCGTCCTGCACTTCGGTACCTTCCGGCTACTGTCGATCTGGTGGCGCTGGCGCGGGATCGAGGCGGTGCCGGTCATGCGGGCGCCGGTCGCGGCGGCGTCACTTGGCGAGTTCTGGGGCGCTCGCTGGAACACCGCCTTTCACGTGCTGGCTCGGGACTACGTCGTTCGGCCGCTCCGCGGCCGAATCGCCGTGCCCGCGTCGATGCTGGTGGCCTTCGTCGGCTCCGGGTTGATCCACGACCTGGTCATCTCGGTGCCAGCCGGCGCCGGCTACGGATTGCCGACGGCCTACTTCTGCCTGCAGGGTCTGGCCCTGCTGCTCGAGCGGGCTCCAGCGGGTCGCCGGCTCGGGCTCGGCCGAGGGCTCCGCGGGCGCCTGTTCGCGATCGGAGTCACTGCGCTCCCGGCTTTCTGGCTCTTTCATCCGGCGTTCGTGCTTGACGTCGTCGTCCCGTTCCTGCGGGTTCTGGGTGCGCTATGACCCCGATGATCGCCGCCATCTGGGCTGCGGGAGGCATCCAGCTGGTGATCGCCGCCGCAAACGTGGAGGTGGCCCGACAGCTCGATTACCGGGCGAATCTCTCACGGCTGACGCCGATGGTCGGCCAGGTCTTCCTGGTTCACGCCGTGTACATCGTGCTGCTCATCCTGTGGTTCAGCGCGCTCTGCCTGCTGTTTGCGGCGCGGCTGGCGAGTGGCGATCCCCTGGCCCGCTTCCTGACCGGTGGGCTCGCCGCGTTCTGGGGCCTCCGCGCCATCATTCAGCTGACCGTTTACGACAAGAAGGTGCGCAAAGACCACCGGCTGCAGGACGTTGCATTCCTGGCCGCATGCGCCCTGCTGACCGGGATCTTCCTGGCGGCGGCCCTGCACTGAAATGGCTGCCATCTTCGGTCTCGCGCTCTGGCTCGCCGGACTCGGCCATTTCGTGCTCCTTGGAGCGAGCATGCAGGTTCCCTCGCGGCTCGGCTGGAAGCAGGACCTGGCTCAACTGCGCCCCTTCAACCGCAAGCTGATGTGGACCTATGGCGCGTTCACCGTGCTGACTATCGTGGCTTTCGGGATCTTGACGCTCGTCCTGCACGACGAATTCTTGCGTGGCGATCGGGCGGCGATCGGTTTGGCCGCCTTCATCGCGGCATACTGGACTGCGCGAATCGCCGTCGATGCCATCTATTTCAAACATGGCGATTGGCCAACCGGCCGATCGTTCGTCATCGGGCACGTGATGCTCACCGGGTTGTTCATCGCCCTTGCCTCAACCTACGCCGGCCTCGTCGTCTGGCGGCTGGTGACGAGCGTCACTTGACAAGGTTGCGAGCCGGTCTATAGTCGGCCCTGAGGAGTGGTCATCCCGGCCGTGGGCCGGGTCGAGCCCGAACGGGCTCAAAGGAGGGCGCAAATGGCAGAAACCGGCACCAAGCTCACCGTCGACCAGAAGATCGACATCGTGCGGAAGGATTTCGACGCATTTAAGCGTGGCGATCTGCAGACGATCAGTGACAGCTTCAGCGACGATATCGTCTGGCACGGCCGAGGTTCCACGCGGTTCGGCGGAGATTTCAAGGGCAAGCAGGCGACGATGGCCCAAATTCTGGACTTCGCCCAGACATTCCAGGACATCAACTTCGAAATCCACGACATCGTGGCAAGCCAGGAGCACGTGGTCGCTCTCGTCAATAGCTCCGTCACGCGAAACGGCAAGAAATACTCGGACAAGGAAGCGTTCATCTTCCACATCAACGACAGCGGCAAGACCACCGAGACCTGGGTTGCGTCCGATACCGAGCAGCTCAAGAAGGCGCTGGAGGACTAGCAGCAGCTAAGCGGCTCCCTCGCGGAGCCGCTTCTCCTCGTACATCGCTTCGTCCGCCATCTCGACGAGGGCGTGAATGGACTCGTCGTCGTCAGGCATCGCGCGCGCAATCCCGATGCTGAACTCCAGCCGATACGAGCGGGTCCGCGCTACGTTGCTGTCGTCCACGTTCTGCCGCAAGCGGGCCAGGGCGGTCTGGATCCCCTCGTCGGGCTCCGTCAGCAGCACACAGAACTCATCGCCCCCGGTTCGGGCCACCACGTCGGACTTTCGAAAGGTCGCGGTCAGGATCTGAGCGAACTCGACCAGTGCCTTATCACCCACCGCGTGGCCGAAGGTGTCGTTGATGCGCTTGAAACGGTCGAGGTCGATCAGCAAGAGATGAACCGGCCGTTTCTGCCGCCGAGCAATTTCGCGCACGTGCGTGGCCAGGGTCGTAAAGCCACGCCGGTTGTAAATGCTCGTCAGCGGGTCGATCAGCGCCAGCTGACGCGATTCCTCCTCAGCCCGCTTTCGGACCGCGACCTCCACCTGCAGCTCTTCATTGCGGCCGCGGGCGATCTGCATCGCGCGCTCGGCGCGTTCGAACAGCTCATAGGTGCTGATCACGCTACCGACGAAGGCGGCAAAGTATCCCAGGAACGTCATCACCTCGGCAGTACCAACCTGGCCGACGCCCGCCCCGTCCCCGAGGATCCCAGCGACCACCTGGCCGTAAATGAGAAAGATCCCTGCCAGGATCAGCCAGCGCTCGAGGGTATCGGGTCGCCTTGAATTCTTGAGTCCGAAGCCAATCAGGCCGGCAACAAAAAAGGCTACCCAGACAAGGTCGGCGGTCTTGGAAAACGCTGGGTGGGCAGCGAGGGCCAGGGCGACGAAAGCCAGTGTTGCGACGACAGCGATGACGAGGGCGAGTCGGGCGAGAGTTGGCACGCGCTTCTCGAGCATCGCCTGCCATCGCCATGCGGCCCAACCCGCGAGGAACGAGAGAGAAATGAGGCCGTCGCTCATGATGTCACTCGCTTCCACCAGCATCGTGCTCCATTGGGCCGTGTCACGGATCAGCGCGGACGAGAACATTGCGTGGACACCAAGCAGCAAGCCGCTGCCGAGGAATCCCAGCGTGAGGTAGAGGGTCGGCTGCTGGCGGCTGCTGAGAAAGCGAGCCAGCAGCGTGAGGCCGACCATGATGGCCGCCATGCTCGAGATCGCCAAGACCCCCGTGCGCAGGTCAGGGCTGTTGATGGCCAGAGCGTGCCGTACGGTGAGGCTCAGCAAAGCGGCGCCAATGACGGTAGCGACGATGTGGGTCGTGCGCCACTTCACCTTCTGGGTCATCTGACCCACTGTGCTCCGACCTCACGCCCAGCAACGGCCGGCCCTGGTTTTGTTGCACGATCGTCACAGAAGTTCCTGCAGCGCGTCCCGATATACCGCAAATGGCAGTGTGCAAGCGATGCGGCTGCGCCATGCCGCTGGGCAGCAAGACCTGCGACATGTGCGCCACGGTTGGCGCCATCGCACCAGCCCAGCCGGTCTGGACGCCTCCCAGAGAGGCTGCCGGCGCCGCGGAGCTGGCCTCGTCGGCGTCGAGCTGGGCGACTAGTCCCGGGGCGATCCGAAAGACTGACCTGGACAAGGCCACGAAGGGAGTGCGCCGGGCCTTTCGGATCTACACCATCGTGGGGGTCATCAATCTCGGCCTTGGCCTGCTCGCCGAGCTCGCAAACCTGACCGCACTGCAGAGCTCCTTCAACTGGTACTCGGCGATCGAGGGAGGAGTCTTCCTGCTGATCGCGTACTTCGTTCGGAGCGGGTCCCTGCCGGCCACCATCGTCGGCGCCGTCCTCTATTTCCTCGACACGCTCGCGCTGATATTCGCGGGGTATTTCTCAATCGTTCGAATCATCGTGCTCGCGTTTCTGGGCGAGGCGATCCTGGCGGCCAATCAGCTGCGCAAGCAGCGCAAGCTGACGCAGCAGTACCCAGCGGACCAGTACCGGGCTGCCTGATCGGACCTAGCCCCCGCCGACGATCTCGACCAGCGTATCCGGAAAGCCAAAATAGAAACGTAGCGTTGGCCCGCTGACCTCGACCGACTTGCTGCTGCCGCGCAGCCGGACGCCGACCACGCGTCCCGATGGCTCCTTTTGCAGCACGTCGATCCCGACGAGGCGGTCGCCGAGGTTCAACCCGTTGTCCTTCAGGAGCACGGCCGCGCCGTCCGCCGAGAAGGGACCGACCTGCCAGGACGGCGCGCGGTCGAAGGGATCGCTGATGCCGGTCAAGTAACCAAGATGCGAACGGAGAATCGGTCCGTGGTCCCACTGGACGAACCGGTACTCACTGCTGACGGTATGCCCCCCATCGGAGGCCATGTAGAAGGCGGTGATCAGCTGACCCTGGTAGGTCAGCACCTGGCCTCGCGTCCCGTCCACCGCGGCATTCGACTCGGCGCGCTGGTCGGTGAGCCCGCTGTAGGCCTGGTCGACGTCGCTGGCGCGGAGGTCGAAGTCGCCGGCGCGACCCACTCGGCCGATGGCATACGTCCGTGCGGCGATCGCTTGCGCCTTGAGCGCCTCGACGCCCCAGTAAGCCGGCATCTCGGCGGGCACCACCCCCTTGAGGTAGTCCTCCATCGGGAGGATGTTGACCGGCAGGATGGTTGCCCCGCCTTTTGGAATGATTTGCAGCAGCCCCGCGTAGCGCCGTTGCTCCGCTCCACTGCGGAAGTCGCCGCCCATGATCTGCATGATGTTGGTGCGAATGCCGGCCGGGCTGTTGCTGTGAATGGTCAGCGTGCGGGTGATCACGACCGGCGCGCCTCGCGACCCGTCCGCGGCGATGATGAAGGCGATCGGCTGCCCGGCGCCGTTGGCGTCAAAGCCGAGTGATGAGCCGGTCGCGGCCTGGAGCTGGGGCAGGCCATCGACCGTTAGTGGACCGGCGACGAATGCCTGCGGACCGAAGAGCCGCGGCCAGGGCCGCGCCAGGTCGATAGGATCGTCGGTGAGCGCAATCCGCACCGTTCCCGAGGTGTCGCGTGTGTCGATCTGGGTCCCGGTGTAGTAGGTGGACAAGATTTTCTTGTAGTCCTGGCCGGCGGCGGCGCGGCCGCGCGCGCCCCACTGGCTCATGCCGAGTCCATGGCCGTTGCCGCGACCCTTAAACAAGAAGCCGCTCAGATGAAAGGCGGTCGGAACGCCGATGGCCAGCTTCGTGCCACCCGTCTCCAGCTCCGTCGCGAGCGAGAAATCGCCGACTTCGGCCGGTGCCAGAGTAACCAGGGTCAGCGGTATGGTCGCCCCCGGTGCCGCCGGCTGCCCGAGCTGATGGGTATCCTCGGTCGCCGTCTTGCCGTCCGCGCTCTTCCAGGCGAGGTGGACGAGATCGGTCGCGGTCCAGCCGGTTGATGTGTCATTGCGCACCTGCAGGTCGAGCCGGACGATCCCACCCATCGGCGGATTTTTGGGGAGGACCGTTCCGGAGACCAGCGTCGCGGTGCCGGCGGCGCTGGCGCCGGACGCCGACCCGACCGCGGCGGCCATCACGAGTGCGCCCGTCAGGAGCGCCAGGCGGCGAGAAGGCACCTTGCTAGTATCGGAAAAATGGTCGTCCGCGCCGCCTTGGCGGCGGGGCTGGCGCTGACGCTGCTGGCGAGCTCCTGCACCCCCGCCGCGCCCAAACCGTCGCCCTCGGCGTCGCCGGTCGGCGCGAACCATCTGCAGCTGATCGAGGCGGAAGATGCCCAGACCCTCGATCCCGCCCTGATCGACGACCCCACCTCACTCCAGGTCGGTAGCGAGATCTTCGAGGGACTAACGGCGCTCGATGCCAACCTGCGACCGGTACCGGCCCTCGCCCTGCGGTGGGAGATCACGGACGCGGGCCGGACCTACACCTTCCACCTGCGCTCGGCCCACTATCAATCGGGCGCCACCGTGCAGGCGCAGGACGCGCTCACCGCCTGGACCCGGGCGCTCGATCCAGCGACCGCCAGCCCGAACACTATCTTCTTTTCGGCCCTCGGGGTCCGCTACCCGGGGGAAATGCTGACGACGGTCCAGGTGGTCGACAGCACGACGCTGCGGCTGCTCCTGCCAAAAGCGGACAGTGAACTGCTCACCCTGCTGGCGCTGCCGCCCTACTGGCTCACCGACCCCAAGCAACCGACCGTGGGCAGCGGCCCGTACCGGCTCGACCGTTGGGACCGAGGCCGCGCGCTTCACCTGTCCGCCTTCGACAACTACTGGGGACCGAAGCCCTCGGTGCGCAAGGTCGATATCGAGATCGAACCCGACAACATCAAACGGCTGGATCGATTCACAAGCGGCGGGGTCGACATCGCCCACGGCTTCACCGGTCCGCAGCTGCTCGCCTTTGCACGGGATCCGCAGCAGGCGGCCAAGCTGCACAAGGTCCCGAACACGCGCACCACCTGGCTCGGCTTCAACACGGCCGCGGGCAGCGGCTACGGCCCACCCGATCGGCTGGCGATCGCGCAGGCGATCGATCGCTCGCGCGTGACCGACCTGGCGCTCTTCGGGTCGATGCTGGCGGCACCGGCCAGCGACCTGCTTTCTCCCGGAGTGCCGGGCCATCTCAACCGCGAGTGGCCGGCGTATGATCCGGGAGCCGCGCGCAACGCCCTCGACCAGGCGGGGTTCGGGCCGAGGATCGACCTCTACTTTTCGACCAACGCGACCGTGGGGCGAGTGGCCACCGACCTGCAGGACCAGCTGAGCGCCGCCACCGGCCGAACCGTTGTGCTGCATCCGACCGGCGACTTCTTCAATCAAGCCGCCCTGGACAAGCTGCCTTTCTTCATCGATACCTGGAGTGCCGATGTGCCCTATCCGTCCGATTTCCTCGAGAACGTGCTGCGGGCGAGCTCGCAGTTCAACAACCTTCGCCTGTTCGACAACGGCCTGGAGCAAGCGCTCGACCAGGGTCGCGCCGCGCTGACCTGGGACGACGCGATGAAGGCCTACCAGCAGGCCGAGGGGCTAGCGCTGTCGCAGACCCGATTGATCCCCCTCTACACCGGCGTCGAGCCCTACCTGGTGCGGCCCGGTCTCCATGTTCCCTTCAGCGGAGGCACGATTGCCTACCGCTGGGAGACCGTTCGCTAGGATCGTTCAATGCGGGACCGCAGCTCGCACCGCGCGCGGGTCCTTCGCTACGGTGGCGAGGCGGGCGCCCGCGTGGACGACCAGCTCGCCGCTGAAGAGCCACTCGAAATCCGCATCGGCGGTCAGCCGCTGACCTTGATGATGCGGACGCCCGGACACGATCGCGATCTGGCGCTCGGCTTCCTCTTCGGCGAGGGGATCATTCGCTCGGCTGCCGACGTGCGCGCGCTCACCGTCGTGCCCAATGGCGAGCACCCCGATCTCGAGAACGTCATCGACATCGAGCTGGCGCCATCGGCGCCGGGCGTGGATCAGCGCTGGCAACGCAACTTCCTGTCCGCCTCGAGCTGCGGGTTGTGCGGGGTGAGCAGCATCGAGGCGATCCACGAGGCGGCGCCGCCCCTGCCCGACGACGGGCTCTCGATCGACCCCGAGGTGATCTATAGCCTCGACGCGCGGCTGAGGGAAGAACAGGCGATCTTCGCCCGGACCGGCGGCCTGCATGCGGCCGGGCTGTTCACACTCGACGGTCAGCCGGTCGCCGTCCGCGAGGACATCGGCCGGCACAATGCGGTGGACAAGGTGATCGGCCACGCCGCGGGTCGAGGCCTCCTGCCTCTCGATCGGCACATCTTGATGGTCAGCGGCCGCACCTCATTCGAGATCGTCCAGAAGTCCCTCCAGGCGCGCATCCCCGTCCTGGTCGCTGTTTCTGCTCCATCAAGCCTGGCCCGGGACCTGGCCCAGGCGTCCAACCAGACGCTGATCGGCTTTCTACGCGGCCGCAGTCTTAACGTCTACAGCGGCCGCCAGCGCATCCGATCCTGAATCCCTTCCTTAACGCTCAGTAGTTTCCGTGACGACATGGCGTCGACACAGCGATAGCGTGCCGACGTATGAGACCCCCACCGCCCGCCGGCATCCCGGACGCCTTCTGGCGCGATCCCGTCGAACGCGCGAAGTCCGACCCCGCCGCATTCGGTGAGCTCTACGATCGGCATTTCGCCAGGATCTACCGCTTCGTTCGGGCCCGGATCCACGACGACGGGCTGGCGGAGGACGTCACTGCCGACGTCTTTATCAGCGCATTGCGGAGCATCAAGAACTACCAGGACCAGGGTCGCCCGTTCAGCTGCTGGCTCTACCGGATCGCAGCCAACGCGGTGGCGAGCCATTACCGCAACCGGCGGCCTCAGCTCTCCCTCGACGATGCCATCGACTTTGCGGCGCCGCAGCCCGACCCGGCCGACGAGGTGGTTGACCGTCAGCGCGTGCGGGCCATCTGGGAAGCCGTTGATCGCCTGCCGCCGCAGCAGAGGGCCGCCATGATCCTCAAGTTCTCCGACGACCTGACAATGGAAGATATAGGGGCGATCCTCGGCAAGTCGCCGGCTGCCGCCAAGCTCCTGATCTATCGTGCGGTGCAGCGCCTACGATCCGAACTCGCATCCCCGCCGGAGGGCGCGCGGGTCAGGCAGCCAGTTCGGGCATGACCGTCTCGACGAACTCGTCGAGCCGGCGCTTGCCTTCCGAAGGCCACTCCGCGATCAGGTAGGCGAAACCGGCCGCGCGCAGTTGGGCCGCTCGGCGGCGCACCTGGTCCCAGGGCCGCGAAAGCGACAGAGAGGCAGAGCGAAGGATCGCCTTTGGGTCGCGTCCCGCCTTTTCCGCCATCTGGTCGAGCAGCCGGGACTTACGGGCCAATGAATCATCGGAGCCGAAGGCATGCCAGGCGTCCGCCTGGCGCGCAACGATCGGTAGCATCAGCTGCTCACCGCCGGCTCCAATCCAGATAGGAGGATGCGGTCGCTGAACCGGTCGCGGATGGTAGCTCGCCTTGGCGAGCTGGTAGTGCCGGCCGGCAAAGGTCGCGCGATCCTTCGTCATCAATAGTCTCATTACCTGCAGGCCCTCCTCCAGGCGCTCGGCCCGCTCCTTCAGCGGAGGGAAGGGGATTCCCAACTCTTCATGCTCGGGCTCGTGCCAGGCCGCGCCCATGCCGATCTCGAGCCGCCCGTTGGAGATGTGGTCCACCGTGATCGCCTCGGTCGCCAGTATTGACGGGTGACGGTAGGTGATGCCGGTCACCAATGCACCGAGGCGGATTCGGGACGTGACCGCGGCCAGGCCGGCCAGGAGGGTCCAGGCTTCCATGCAGGGCCCGTTCGGCTCACCGTAAAGGGGCTTGAAGTGGTCGAACACCCATACGCCGTCGAATCCAGCCGACTCTGCGAATTGGACCCGTTCGACCAGCTCCGCCCAGGTCAACTGGTGCTGCGCAGTGTCTAGACCAATCCGCATTTCTCTGCCACAATACACACCGGTTCGCGCTGCGACTTAACCGAACATTCATTTGGCTTTCGCCGAAGTTTCGCTCGGAAGGCGTCAAACTGCTGGAGGGGTCGAAGGATCGTATTCAGGGGAGGAGGAACATGACATTTCCCGTCGTGCTCAAGCGTTCAGTTGCAAGGTTGATGACAGTCGGCCTGTTGTCCGCCGTTGCCACGGGCTTCGTGCCCGCGGCGGCTTCGGCAAACGACCATCATGACAATGGAAATGGCTGCCGCCTGTCAGGGGACAGCGGCATCAAGCACGTCATCTATATCCAGTTCGACAACACGCATTTCACGCGCGACAACCCCAACGTGCCATCGGACCTCGAGCAGATGCCCAACCTGCTGAACTTCATCAGGAACAACGGCACTCTTGACACCAACCACCACACGCCGCTGATCTCGCACACCGCCACCGACATCCTGACGTCGTTGACCGGCGTCTACGGTGATCGCCACGGCGTGCCCGTGTCGAACACGTTCCGCTACTTCAACCCGGACGGCACCAGTAACCTGGGCGTTTCCTTCGCCTACTGGACCTCGCCCG
Source organism: Candidatus Dormiibacterota bacterium (assembly GCA_035602295.1). Classification (GTDB taxonomy): domain Bacteria; phylum Chloroflexota; class Dormibacteria; order CF-121; family CF-121; genus CF-13. The sequence continues at coordinate 11,358 of DATNMN010000072.1, forward strand.
TCTTCGATCCGACGACCACCTCGCCATCTGACACGAAGCCCAACATGCTCACCGCAGCCGGCAAGAACGCCCCGGCGCCGTGGGTACCGTTCACCCGGGCGGGCTGCAACGTCGGTTCGGTCGCCACGGCGAACACCATCCTCGAGAACATTGGCATCGACGTGCCGACGGTGTTCCCCCCGGATCCCGTGACCCACGAGCCGTCGCCCGAGATGAAAGAGGCCGCCGACCCTGCGGGCAATGCATTTGCGGACTTCGTCGGAATCGGCATCCACTGCGCCACCGCCAACGCGGTTTGTGCTGGCACAAACGGTCGCCCCGACAGGTTGCCTGACGAGCCCGGCGGTTACAACGGCTTCAAGGCACTGTTCGGGCACAAGTACGTCGCCCAACAAGTGGGCGGCATCAGCGACATCAACGGCTCTGCCATATCCGGCTTCCCGGGTTTCGATGGGATGTCCGCAGCGGTCTCGCTCGGATACGTGGCGTCTATGCAGGAGCATGGCGTGCCGGTTACCTACGCCTACATCTCCGATGCCCACGACAAGCACCCCACCGGCCCAGCGTACGGGCCAGGTGAAGCCGGCTACCGTGCAGCGTTGACGGCGTACGACACTGCCTTCGGTAAGTTCTTCACGCGCCTCGCCAGCGACGGGATCAACAAGAGCAATACGCTGTTCGTCTTCACCGCGGACGAGGGCGACCACTTCGGCGGCGGGACGCCAACGCCCGCGGGGTGCAACGGCGTGACGATTCCCTGCAATTACAGCCGCGTCATCTGCACGGCGACGAACCCACCGTCCTGCCTATCGAACAACATCGGCGAGACCAATGCCAACTTCGCCGGCTTGCTGAAGACCCAGCAGGGGATCGGCACGCCGTTCAAGGTGCATTCCGATAGCGCGCCGACCGTCTACATCACCGGAAATCCATCCCGAGTGGATCCGGTCACGCGAACCTTCGAACAGGCCGCGGGTGTGTTCGTTGGCATGAATCCGCAGACGGGCAACTCGGAGCAGATCATGACGGCGATGGCCGACCCGGTCGAGATGAAGCTGCTCCACATGGTCACCGCTGACCCGGCACGCACGCCAACCTTCACTTACTTTGCGCGGCCGGAGTACTTCCTCTTCGCCGCCGCCCCGAACTGCGACTCGCCGTGCATCACCCAGAATCCTGGTTTTGCGTGGAACCATGGGGATTTCCAGCCGGAGATCGTCACGACCTGGCTGGGCATGGTGGGTCCAGGTGTACGCAAGCTTGGGACGACCAATGCGATCTGGTCGGATCACACCGACATCCGTCCCACGATGCTCGCCCTAACCGGTCTTCGCGATGACTACGCGAGCGACGGTCGCGTCCTGGTCGAAGCCCTGAAGAGCGATGGCCTGGCCGAGTCGCTTCATGGGAACCGCGACATCTTCGTCCAGCTGGCGAAGGCGTACAAGCAGATCAATGCCCCGGTTGGACAGCTGGGTCTGCTAACCCTGGCGCGATCGACGCAAGCGCTCCAGGGGAATGCCGCGACTTATGCGACGATCGAGGGCCAACTGACCGCCCTCAACAACCAGCGCGACGCGATCGCGGTCCAGATGATCGCCATTCTCAATGCGGCTGCCTTTAATGGGAAAGCCATCAACGAGAGGCATGCGCGCGACCTGATCCAGCAGGCCGAAAACCTGTTGGGGCAGGGCGACCAACAGCAGGGCGACCAACAGCAGGGAGGCTAACGGGCTGAGGAGGCTGGCAGCGCTGCCAGCCTCCTTCGCTCCTCGTTACCTGGTCGTAACCAATGCAGCGCGGAGGCCGGTTACGATGTTCGAGAGATGGGCACGCCTGAGCAGGCGATGCACCCGCCCGTTGTGGAGCTTCGCGGGCCCAGCCAGCGGATGGCCTGGGCGCTCTGGATCATCGTTTCGGTAATTGGCGCCGTCCTGGCAGCCCTCGTTGCCTGGCAAGTGCGCACCTTCCTTGCCGCGGGACCGGCGTTCGGCAGTCAGAGCGCCCGGTATGCGGCGACGGTCGCGGAGGCGCTCATCTTTGGCGGCGCCCAGTGGCTCATTCTGCGGCGATACCACTTGCTGCTCGACTGGTGGGTCCCGGCGTCGGTTGCGGCGAACCTGCTAAACGCCATCGTGGTGATACCGACGGTCCTGCGCTTCGCTGAAGGTACAGGTATGATCAGCCCCCCCGCGGCCATGATCGCCGGCGGATCGGCCTTGGCCGCTGCAGGCCTCGTGGTGGGTACCGCCCAGGCGCTCGTCCTCCACCGGCCGGCGGGAAACATGGCGTGGCCCTGGGTCCCGGCAACGGTCATCGGCGGCGCATTCGCGGGCGCCCTGACGACAGCCCTGTCGGCCCACCTGTTTGGCCACCCATACATCGTGTTCATCAGCGTGCTAACCGCCACCGGCGCACTGCTGACGGCAGCCAGCCAGGCGCCCGTCTTGCTACGACTACTCCGCTGAGGGCGGCAGGTTAACGCCGACACGCAGCTGTCGAATTCCGCCCCTATAGTTACTGCCGGACATGAAGACGCTCAAGGGGCCGCAGACCATCTTTGCCTGCCAGGAGTGCGGCAATCAGTCCTCGAAGTGGGTGGGCCGCTGCCCGGAGTGCGGCAACTGGAACACCTATGTCGAGGAGCAGGTCCGAGCAGCGCCCGCCACGCGCGCGAGCGGAGCACGCCGCGTCAGCATCTCGACAGCGCAGCCGATGCCGCTGTCCGAGGTGCGCTTTGCCCAGGCCAACCGGGTCCGACTGGCGATGCGTGAGCTCAACCAGGTCCTTGGTGGCGGCATCGTGCCCGGCTCATTGGTGCTCGTAGGCGGCGATCCCGGGATCGGCAAGTCCACGCTGCTGCTCCAGCTGGCCAGCGAGGTGGCGGCCACCTACGGACCGGTGCTCTATGTCTCGGGCGAGGAATCGGTTCAGCAGCTGAAGCTGCGCGCCCAGCGGCTGGGCGTCGAGGGCGACCGCCTGATGGTGCTCGCCGAAAACGACCTCGAGAGCATCATCGAGCATCTCGAAAAGGCGCGGCCGATGTTGGCGGTTATCGACTCCATCCAGACGGTGTTCCTGGGCGGCGTCACCTCGGCGCCGGGGAGTGTGAGCCAGGTGCGCGAATGCGCCGGTCGCTTGATGCTGCTCGCCAAGAGCAGCCACATTCCGATCTTCCTGGTCGGTCACGTGAACAAGGAGGGAGCGATCGCAGGGCCGCGCGTGCTCGAGCACATCGTCGACACCGTCCTCTATCTCGAAGGCGAGCGTCACCAGAGTTTCCGGATCCTGCGCAGCCAAAAGAATCGATTCGGGTCGACCGATGAGATCGGCGTTTTCGAGATGCGCGACAGCGGCATGCACGAGGTCAGCGACCCCAGCCGGGCCTTCCTGCAAGACCGCTCGCTGAGCGAGGTCGGCAACGTCGTGCATGTCGCGCTGGAGGGGAGCCGCCCCCTCCTGGTCGAGCTCCAGAGTCTCACCACGGCGAGCCGCTTCGGCGCGCCGCGTCGATCGGTCAACGGGATTGACCTCAACCGGTTGCACATGCTGGTCGCGGTGCTGGAGCGCCGCGCCCACCTCGACCTGGGACAGGACGATGTCTTCGTCAACGCGGCGGGCGGGGTGCGATTGGGCGAGCCCGCATCTGACCTCGCGGTGGCCTTGGCGATCGCTTCCAACAAACGAAACCGGCCCGCCGGGGCCGACCTGGTCGCGATCGGCGAGCTCGGATTGAGTGGCGAAGTGCGCCGCGTGAGTCAGCTCGAGCGCCGCATCCTCGAGGCGCATCGTCTCGGCTTCAAACGGGCGGTCATCCCCGCTGCCGTCGAGTTGCGCGATCCCGATCTCAAAGCGATGACGATTCACCGCGTAGAAACGATCTCGGCGGCGATCGATATCTGCTTCGGTTAGCCGGGCGGGCAGCCGGCGACCTGCCTGGCGGCCGGCGTCAACCGCATATCCAACGGGCGGCCGCAGGTAAGCCCCACGGGCCGGGCCGCGGTATGGCGCCGCGTGGAGCACTGCTGATTGATCTGACGGACGACATAGGCCTCGGTCATGCCGAGGTCGCTGGCCAGGACCCGGTCGATGCAGTGCTGCCGGTAGGCCAGCACGTCCGGGGACTGCGGGACGCCTAGCGCCCGGAGGGCCGGAGCAGCGGGTCCGATCGCAGTGGTGGGGGAGATCGCCAGCGCTATGGCAAGGAGCGCAGCGGCCAGCCAGCAGCCCAATTCGAGGACAGGAGTGGTCAGAGTTGGACGCAGCGGCCAAAACCGCCTTTGGGCCGCGATATTCATGCTTTAATTAGGGCACGATGGCGGTCCTGTTTGCGCGACTTCGCGAGCTTGCCTCTCCAATTCTCGAAAAAGGAGGTGATCGCAATGCGCGTGGAACGCGTCTTCAGGCTTCTGGGCCTCTTGCTTGGACTTATAGCGGGCGTCGAGTACGCCTCATTCATAATCCGCGAAGCCCCCATCGCGGGATACACGCTGAGAGCGATCGTCTTGCTGCTGACGGCACTGGCGGGCGCACTCTTCGGCTTCTTCGGGCTTCCGTACGTTACGACCAAGCCCTTCTTCTGGCTCGAAAATAAGCTGAATGTGACGCCGCTGCCAGATCTGGTAGCGGCGACCGTGGGACTCCTGGTCGGGCTGCTGCTGGCGGCGCTCGTCGGACTGTTTCTGGCGAAGCTGCCGTGGTACCTGGGCTTTGTGATCTCCCTGCTCGTGGCCCTGGTGTTCGCCTACTGGGGCGTGACCCTGGGCCTCAACCGGCGGCACGAGATGATGGCCCTCGTACTCGGCCCGGCCCGTGCCGGAGGCTTGATCGAAAGCCATTCGCAAGACACGGGCGTCCTGCTGGACACCAGCGTCATCATCGACGGCCGCATCATGGACATCGCTCAGACCGGGTTCCTGCACGAGAAGATCCTCGTTCCGCACTTTGTGCTCGCCGAGCTTCAGTACATCGCCGACTCCAGCGACGCGCTGCGGCGCAATCGCGGCCGCCGCGGGTTGGAGGTGCTCAATCTGCTGCAAAAAGAGCCGCTGGTCGACATCGAATTTATCGATGAGGATGTCCCGGACATCACCGAGGTCGACATGAAGCTGATCAAGCTTGCCAACAAGCGAAAGGCGGCGATCATGACCAATGACTACAACCTCAACCGTGTCGCCCAGCTCGAGGGCGTGCGCATCCTCAACCTCAACAACCTGGCCAACGCGCTGAAACCGGTCGTCATTCCGGGCGAAGAGATGAACGTGCAGGTGATCAAGGAAGGCAAGGAGCAGAACCAGGGCGTCGCCTATCTCGACGATGGCACCATGATCGTTGTCGAAAACGGCCGGCGCTACATGAACCAGACTATCGGCGTCATCGTCACCTCGGTGCTGCAGACCGCAGCCGGCCGGATGATCTTCGCCACCCCGGCGAGCGAGTCGAGCATCGGGCGGCCCAAACCCTTGCGGAGGATCCAGGGCGGCGGCGGCACCGGACGCTGACGTCGCGACGCTCATCGTTAGCGAAGGTCGCGACCTGGTTGCGCGTCTTCGGGAGGCTATAGCCAGCGCACCCGTTACCGAACGCCTCTTGATTTCATCCGAGCCGGGATCCCGTACCCCCCACCCCGACCCTCCCCCGCAAGGAGCGACGGAACTTGCAGAAGCGATTGTCGTCGCTGTGCCGGTTATCGATACCTGCAAGGAGGTGGTCGACGGGTTCGTGCGCCGGACGATACCGAGGGACACGCTGGTCGACGCGCGCGGACCGTGGACGTTTCGCCGGGAGACCGTGATGCAGGTCCTCGACCGCGTCGGCAACGGCGCAGAGATCAGCAACCTGATCGACCTGTGCAGGTCCGCCCACCTGCGGGTCCGCGTGCTGATCCGGCAATGACCGCGGCGGCCGTTATCGTGGCGGGCGGCGAAGGCGCTCGCATGCAAGCCGGAAAGAACAAGGTGTTCATCGAGATCGCGGGCCGCTCGATTCTAGAGCGATCGCTCGCCCTCTTCGAGTCGACGCCGCAGGTGAGCGACGTCGTGGTGGTGGCTCGGGCCCTCGACGTCACGACGTGCGCCGCGTTGAAGGCACGATTTCTAAAGCTCAGTCGAGTTGTGCCTGGCGGGGACGTCCGTCATCGCTCCGAATTTGCCGGCATCCAGGCGCTCGCCGGTGACATCGACGCGGGGAGGATCGACACCGTGCTGGTCCACGATGCGGTACGCCCGTTTGCCAGCCAGCAACTCGTCGAGCGCCTTCTGGCCGGACTCGGACATTCGGTTGGCTGCATCCCCGGGCTCCCGGTGACCCCGACGACGGTCCTCACCGAGGACGGCCGGATTGCGGGCTACCCGACCAACCTCTGGGCGGTGCAGACGCCACAGGTCTTCCAGGCGACCTGGCTGCTCGAAGCGCACAATCGTGCCGCCCGCAAGGGATTCGTGGGCACCGACACCGCCTCGGTCGTTGAATGGGCCGGTGGCGATGTCCGGGTGATCGAAGGTGAAGCCAACAACATCAAGATCACAACTCCCGACGACGTCGCGCGCGCTAAAGAGATTGCCGCCGCCCTTGGTCACTGAACCGACTCACGGCGTGAAGAAGCGCCATCACGACGGCCAGGAACGCGAGAATCGGGCCGAGCGCGAGAACGCCGGCTGACTGGAGCACGAGACCGGCGCCCGCCGGGATTCCGCCCGCACCGATGTTCCCGGCGGCCAACCCGTAGCCCACGGTGTGGGAGGTCATGGCGGTCCCAACCCGTTCCGGCGTGAGCGACAACAGGAGGGGAAAGATCAGGGAGACGGCGATGCCGAGGACCGGCAGCGCGATGAAGGCGGCGACCAGAGCGGGAGCGAGCCAGAAGCCCAGCGCCGCCAGCATCGCCAGACCGACCCCAAGATCAAGCAGTCGCACCGGTGTGACGCGATTGCCGAACAGCCCGAGCGCGACTCTGCCACCGGCGAGGCCAGCCCAGAACAGCGAGGCGCTCCAACTTGCGAGATCGGGCGGCACGGAACGACCAGTGGTTAATTGCGTGTAGGACCAGTCGCCCGCGGTGGCCTCCAGGCCGGCGCCAACCAGGAATAGCCCCGCCAGCAACAGCAGCGCTCGTCGATATCGCGACCCGCCGCCTCGCTCCGGCGGCGCCGCTGGCGTCTCGTTACTCGCACGGCCGGCCCAGTCGCTACGGCGGCCGCCGACCACGAGGCCGATCCCAAGGAATGCCGCGGCCATGACGACGAGCGCCGCCCGCCACGAGCCGGTTGCGGCCAGCGAGATCACGATGGCCTGAGGACCCAGGGCGGCACCCAGCGCCCACGAGGCATGCAGCCAGCCCATGTAGCGGACGCCACGGTTGAGCGACACGTGCGCGTTGACCGCGGCATCGATGAGCCCCGAGCCTGCTCCGAGCGGTAACGCGGCCACCGGGATGATCCACCACTGGCTCGCAAGTGAAAGACCGAGCGCGCCGGCGCCGGCCAGGGCGCAACCGCCCAGCAACAGTGTTGAGGTCCCGAACCTGGCGGTGCCCGGCCCGCTGCTCGCACTGGCCACGAAATAGGCGATCGTCCAGGCCGCGAGCAGCAGTCCGAGACCCGCCAGGGGCGCCCCGAGCGACGCCCGCATGTGTGGCCACGCCACCCCGATCGCCCCGGCGGGCAGTCCCAGCGTCACGAACAGGATGAGCGGGGTGCTGGCACGTGCCCAGGTCGCGGATCCGCCGGGGCGCCAGAGATTCGGCTCGATCACTCGCGAAATGCTAAAGGGTCAACCCAGGATTCGAGGCTCGACATTCTGGGTAGAGGGTGTCGCATCACTTTGGGGAGGTGCGTGTGGATCCATTTGACCGGCTGAAAGAGGCGAGCAGGTGGATGTGGAGCCTCGGCGAGTATCGCGACGTGGCGCGGTACTTGCAACCGCATGCCGAGGCGCTCGCCGTTGCCGCCGATATCCGACCAGGAACGGAGGTCCTCGACGTCGCTGCCGGCAACGGCAACTTCGCGATTGCCGCGGCGCAGCGCGGCGCGCACGTCACGGCCTCGGACTTGACCCCAAAGATGATCGAGCTCGGCCGTGCTCGCACCGCGGCGGAAGGCCTCGACATCTCTTGGCAGGAGGCCGATGCTGAGCAGCTTCCGTTTGCCGACGACCGCTACGACGTCGTCGCGTCGGTCTTCGGTGCGATGTTCGCGCCCAGGCCGGAGCGTGTCGCTGCCGAGCTGTTCCGCGTGATCAAACCCGGCGGGCTCGTGGCGATGGCCAACTACGCACATGGAGGATTCCTGGGCAGCTTCACCGACCTGTTGCTCAAATACTCGCTAGCGCCCACCGGCGGGGCAGAGCTCCCCTCGCCGTTCGCGTGGGGCGACCCAACAGAGGTTCGGCGCCGCTTCGATCGCAAGGCGTCGTCGTTGCGGCTCGAGCCGCGGACAGTCAGATTTGCATTTCCCTCGGTGGATGCCGGATTCGACTTCTGGGAGCGCACGAACCCGCCGCTGATCGCGCTGAAGACGATGTTGCCCCCGGAGCGCTACCAGTCGTTGCGAATGGAGGGTGCCGACCTGATGAGGATCATGAACGCGGCGAGCGATAGCAGCTTATTGCTCGATTCCGAATACCTGTCCGTCATCGCGTTCAAGAACGGGCGCAAGGCCGCTAGCGCACAACCGCCCGCCCGTCGCTAACCGCCGACTTATACTTCAACCCACCAATCCGCCAATACAAAAAGGGGTGAACTGTGCAGGTACAGGCCATCATCCCGGCTGCCGGGGCCGGGCTTCACCAGGGAGAGTCCAGTGCGAACGTCTTGTTGCCGGTGGGGGGGCGGTCACTCATCCGCCGAACGCTCGAAGCCTTCGACCGTTGTCCCGAGATCACAGGCATCACCCTGTTGATTTCCCAGCGGAACCTGCTGGAGGTTACGAGGGAGCTCGATAGCGACGGCTGGCGGAAGGCGATCGACATCCGGCTTGGTGGCGAGCGGCGGCAAGACTCGGTTCGAATCGGCCTGGAGAGCCTGCGCCAAGATCCGCCGGACTTCGTGATCGTGCACGATGGTGCCCGCCCTCTGGTCAGCGATGAGCTGATCCACGCCGGGCTCGAGGCAGCCCGCAAGCATGGCGCGGCGACCGCCGCCATTCCGGTTCACCACACCTACAAGCACGTCGACAGCTCCGGGTTCGTTCACGGGACAGTGGAGCGCTCCGACCTGATGCAGATCCAGACGCCCCAGGTCTTTCGCTACGACTGGATCCTCGAGGCGCACGAAAAGGCGGTGCGCGAGGGGATCGTGGTCGAGGACGATGCCGAGCTGATCGAAAAGCTTGGCAAGCCGGTCAAGGTCTTCGCGGGCTCTTATATCAACATCAAGGTGGCGACACACGAGGATGCGCTGATGGTCGCCGCCTTGCTTGCGGCCGACCCCTTGTGCGTGTAGGGGACTCGAGCTAAATCCGAATAAGGATCGGTAGGGGTTGACTGACGACTTGAGCGCCGTCGAGGCGGTACGCAGACTGCGGGAGGCTAAAAAGGCAAAGTCCGGGAGCGGCTCCGGCTTGAGGAACAGCGCCGAAATTCGGCGGCGCGCATTCCTGACTGCTTGACGAACGGCTGGCCGTCCTTGACGATGGGTGCCTGGATAGCATTCCTGGCATTTCAAGGAGGGGCGCATGAAGCTTGACTTCCGTAAACGCACCGAGATCGCGAAGCCGCCTGCGGACGTCTACCGGTTCATCGCGACCGAGCACGGCCGAAACCACCCGCGGTGGGACGCTTGGGCTGTTGAGTTCAAGCAGATTGATCCCGGGCCTGTTGTCGTTGGGACACGATTTGCGTACAAACGGAAGGCCCTTGGTCCAATGAGCCAAACCCTGGAACTGGTCGTAACCGAGATGGATTTAGACCGTCGGTTCGCTTTTCGCTTTTCTGGACCATCCCAGGCCAGCATCGTTTATACCCTCCAGCCAGCTGGCGGCGGCACCGTGGTCGACTTCGATGGTCGGTTTGTGATGCCCGGTCCGCAATTCCTCGGACCGCTGATGAAGGGGTCAGTAGATCGCCAGGTTGCTGACGGCCAGCGTCGCATCAAACAGATGGTGGAGTCCGCAGAACCAAGCCGGTAGCTAATCCAAGTTTCAGTCGGCTGAGTGGGGATTGCGCGGGGAAACCCTCGTCTCCCGCAGGCCCATGACACAAACAACTAGGTCTGCGCCTATTGCGGCCGATCGAGCCCTAAGCACTCGTCGCTACGGCACGCTACCGTATACGGGAATGAACCGGACTCGACTCGATTGCAGAGCAGGGCAGAATTGCGTGTAGGATCCGGCTTCGACCTCCACCGGCTGGTCGTCGGTCGACGGCTGGTGCTCGGCGGAGTGGAGCTTCCCTGGGATATGGGGCTCCAGGGGCACAGCGATGCCGACGTCATCTGCCATGCGCTGATCGATGCCCTCTGCGGCGCGGCCGGCATCGGTGACATCGGCACGCTCTTTCCCGATGACGACCCCAAGCACAAGGACGCCCGCAGCCTCGACCTGCTGCGCGAGGTGGCCGACCACTGCCGGCGTGCCAAATGGGCAGTCGAGAACGTCGATGTCACGCTGCTCGCACAGGTGCCTCGGCTCGCGCCCTACCGTGAAGCCATCCGCAGCAACCTGGCCGGCGTCCTCGGTATTGATCCAGGCGCCGTGGGTCTAAAAGCGACCACGACCGACCATGTCGGCCCCATCGGCAACGGCGAGGCGCTCGCCGCCCAGGCCGTGGTACTGCTTCGCGAGGTGAAGTGATGGCGATGCGCCTCCACAACACGATGAGTGCTCAAGTGGAAGAGTTCAAGCCGATCGAAGTGGGCCACGTCCGGATGTATACGTGCGGCCCGACTGTCCATGACTATTCCCACATCGGCAACTTTCGTACCTTCCTCTTTGAGGACCTGCTACGTCGGGTCCTTTTGCAGGAGGGGTACAGAGTCACCCAGGTAATGAACCTGACCGATGTCGAGGACCGCATCATCAAGAAAGCGGCCGAGCATGGACAGACGATCGACGAGTTCACCGAGAAATACATGGAGGCATTTTTCGAGGACCTCGATACGCTGCGCATCCTGAGGGCCGAGCATTACCCGCGGGCCACGGAACACATTTTTGAAATGGTGTCGCTCATCGACCTGCTTAATGAGAAGGGCCACACCTACGTCGCCGACGGGTCAACGTACTTTCGGATATCGACCTTTCCTCGTTACGGCGCCCTGGCCCACCTGGATGTCAGCGGCCTAAAGGCCGGCGCGAGGGTTGATGTCGACGAATATGGCAAGGACGATCCCAGGGACTTTGCCCTCTGGAAGGCGCGCAAGCCAGGTGAGCAGTCCTGGGAGACACCGCTCGGTATTGGACGCCCGGGCTGGCACATCGAATGCTCCGCCATGAGCATGAAGTACCTGGGGGAGTCGCTCGACATTCACGCTGGCGGCATCGACCTGATCTTTCCTCACCACGAAGACGAGATCGCGCAGAGTGAGGGCGCGACCGGTAAGCCGTTCGTGCGCTACTGGCTGCACGCTCAACATCTGCAGGACGCAGTGGGCGAGAAGATGTCGAAGCGCCTCAGGAACTTCACCACGATCCGCGATCTGGTCGCGGAAGGTTATCAGCCGCGTGCGATCCGGTACGCGCTGCTCACGGGGGCGCATTACCGTAGCCCGCTCGCGTTTTCTCCCGAGCTGCTCAAAGCAGCGGACAGCGCTATCAAACGTCTGGATGAGTTCGCCGTGAGGCTGGGTCCAACCGCGGACGGTGAGCCCGCGGTAGACGTCCGCAAGCGCTGGGACGACGCCCTCAGAGACGACCTCAACCTGCCGGCGGCCGTTGGTCACCTTTTCGAGTTCATCAAGGCCTTCAACACCCGGCTCGAGTCGGGCAAGGCGACGCCGGAAGTGCGCGCTGGGGCGATGGCGATGCTCCAGCATGCGAACCGCATCCTGGACGTCATCGAGTTCCCGGAGGTTGTCGATGCCGAGGTCGACGGGCTGATTGCCGAGCGGCAGGCAGCCAGGGACCGGCGGGACTTCGCACGCGCCGACGAGATCCGGCAGCAACTGCTCCGAATTGGCATCCAGCTGGACGACACCAAGGACGGCACGCGCTGGAAACGGATCCGATAGGCGGCGCCCGCCGTGCCTAACCCACCAGACATCATCTACGGGCGCAATCCCGTCCTCGAGGCCTTCCGCGCCGGCCGCCCGGTGAAGCGGTTGTTACTGGCGGAGGGGCTCCGCGAGGAACCGCGACTGAAGGAGCTGCGCCAGCTCGCCGCCGGTCGCAAAATCGCAGTCGAGCCGACGGATCGTCGCAAGCTTGACGATATCGCTCACTCGGAGGCGCACCAGGGTGTGGTCGCCTACGTCGGGCCACGAAAGTACTGGGAGCTGGAGCCCATGGCGCGCGCCGCGCTCGCGGATCGTCCGGACGCCGTCTTGCTGATGCTCGACAGCCTGCAGGATCCGCAGAACCTCGGCACGATCAGCCGGACCGCCGAGGCAACCGGCGTCGGTGGCATCGTCACCTCCCACAACCGGTCGCCGGAGGTGACGCCGTCGGTGGTGAAAGCATCAGCGGGCGCCGCCGAGCACCTCCGCTACGCGCGGGTCGCGAACCTCGCCCAGGCGACCGACACGCTGAAGGATCTCGGCTTCTGGATCGTCGGCCTCAGCGGCGACGCCCCCACCCTCTACACGGCATTCGATTACCGGCGCCCACTGGTGCTCGTCATCGGCGCCGAAGGCGAGGGAATGCACGATCTGCTGCGCAAGAAGTCCGACGCCCTCGTTCGCCTGCCGATGCTGGGCAAGGTCAGCTCGCTCAACGCCGCGGTCGCCGGCTCCGTCCTGCTCTACGAAGTTCTGCGCCAGCGGGCCTAAGTGATCCGTCCCATTGCAATCTGCGTCATACGCCGGCGCGACGAGATTCTGGTCTTTGAGTCGCGGGATACCGTCAAGAACGAAACCTTCTACCGGCCGCTTGGCGGTGGCATCAATTTCGGCGAACACAGCGCGGACACGATTGTGAGGGAGATGCTCGAAGAAATCGGTGCACAGATTTCGACTCCACGGCATCTCGGGATGATCGAAAGCGTCTTCGTGCTCAACGGTGTGCCTCGACACGAACTGGTGCAGGTCTACGAGGCTTCGCTCGTCGACAAGTCGCTCTACCAGGCTGCGAGTCTCACCGTTACCGAGGATGATGGCACGACGCATCCGGCCCTGTGGAAGACGGTCAGCGACTTTCGGACCGGCGCCGCGATCTTGTACCCAGAGGGTCTGCTGGCTCTGCTCGACTAGCGACCAGACGGCCAGAGCGCCCAGGCGCTGGCCGCCGCCAGCGAGGCGAGCCCGACCAGGATCGCCGCACCGAAGAATCGACCGCTGACGATGCTGGCGGCTCCAAGCAGGAGCAAGACGCTTCCTTCGAGCGCGATGATGAGCGCCTTGATGTCCCTCATCGCTGGGTCCCGGGTAGGTCGATACCGGGCTCGCCGGTGCGCGCCCGATGCTCACTGAGAGCAGCCTCGTATTCCTCGAGCGACTTGAATTCCTCCGCCTCGAGCAGTACCTTCTTGGTCGCGGTTTCCCAGTCACGAGGCAGCGTCTTGAACATCGGCAGACCGCGTTTACGCCGGTAGACCATGAAGAGCAGAACGGCGGCGATGACCCACAGCGGACCGATGATGCGCGCGTACTGGTGGGTCAGGATCACCATGATGAGGAAGAACAGCACGCCCAGGAACCCGAGAAGGCCTAGCACCGGGAACCACACCTGGTTGCCCTTGTAGGTCATGCGGATATTGAGAGGCATCTTGTAGGGGCGCGGCGTGAACGGGTCCTTTAGGCGCAGCACGAACAGCGAGATGAAGACGAGCAGGTATCCGGTCGTGGCTCCGAAGGCATAGAGATCCGCCAGGACATCGATCGCCGCACTCTTGCCTGGCTGGCCCGGCGTAAAGAAGGCAAAGATCGTTTGCAGCAGCGCCACGCCGCCGAAGACGACCACCGCGCGCGCCGGGGTCGCGAATCGCTTGCTGACCCGTGAAAACCAGGCCGGGAGCAAGTCGAACTGGCTCATCGAGTAGCTCAAGCGCGACGAACTGACCACGCCCGAGTTGGCCGAGATGAACACGATCAGGGCGCCGATGGCCGCGGTCAACGGGGCCGCGACGATGCCGATGACCGGAATCTTGCTGGCGATCAGGGCGACAGGGTCTCCCTCGTGGCCGCGGAACTCGGTGGGGTGAACCAGCCCAACGGCGAGGACGGAGAATGCCATGGCGAACAACAGCACGGAAATCACCAGGCCGATCGACGTCCGCGGGATGATGGTTGCCGGCCGGCGAGTTTCCTGGGCAACTTGCGAGATGGTCTCCAGGCCGACGAAGGCGATGATCGCCAGTGAGGAGCCAAACGCGAACTGGCTCAATGATGGGCGGTCGAACAGGAACTCATTGGCGACCAGCTCCGGCTTCCAGACCAGGATGAACCCCGCCAGGACGATGACCGTCTGCGCCACGATGGCGATGGTCCCGATGATCTCGTTGAAGTTCGTCGAGACCTTGATGCCCCGAACGTTGAGCCAGATCAGGACGAGGATGCCGACGACGGACTCGACGAGCCATAGCCAGGCCAGGTGGATCGGCCCGAGTGTGGTCGTGAAATCCGTGATGTGACGGCCGAAGGTGATCCAGGGCAGGAAGTAGTTGAAGTAGCCGAACGCGACGACGGTGAAGAGGGAGATATCGATGGTGTAGTCGAGGACCAGCGCCGCGCCCGCAACTAGCCCCGAGAAATCACCGAGCCCGCGAAG
>DATNMN010000073.1:0-13001 GCA_035602295.1 Candidatus Dormiibacterota bacterium
CATCGAGCCCGGTGGATGGGTCTACCGGGATGAGAGCGTGCGGATGGACGTCCAGATGTTCGGGCTGAAAACCGGCATCTTCGGCGGCGGCGGCAACATGATCTGGAACCGGTTCACCGGTCCGGGCCGCGTGGGCATCCAATCGATGTACCTGCACATGCCGACGAGCGAATAGCCTTAGCGCAGTTCCTGGATTGCGGCCTTGGCTCCCTGCGGGTGGCTGTAGACGAAGCTTCCCGCCACCAGCACCGTGGCCCCACTCTGGGTCGAGAGCAGGCCGGTTTCTGCGTTGACGCCACCGTCGATCTCGATGTCCAACTTGGGGTTGAGTCGGTCACGCAGCGCCCGCGCCGCCTTGATCCGCTCCGGGCTTCCGTCGATGAACTTCTGGCCGCCCCAACCCGGATTGACGCACATCATCACCAGCAGGTCGGCGTCTTTCAGCACCGGCTCGACCAGCACCAGCGGGCTGCCGGGGTTGAGACACACACCGGGCCGCATCCCGGCGCGGCGAATGCTGTCCAGGACCCGGTGGATGTGCCGGGTGGCCTCCACGTGGACCGAAACCGTGTTGGCACCTGCGTCGCGATAGGCGTCGATGCTGCGCTCCGGGTTCTCGATCATGAGGTGCACGTCAAAGGGCAGCTTGGCGTAGCGCCGGCAATGCTCGACCGTGCGCGGCCCCATTGTGATTGGGGGGACAAAGTGTCCGTCCATCACGTCGAAGTGCACCCAGTCGGCACCCGCCTGCTCGAGGGCGGCCACTTCCTCTCCCAACCGGCTGAAGTCTGCCGATAGGAGCGAGGGGGCGATCAGCACTAGGAGATCGTCGGGATGCTGATCGTCACGGGGGCGTCGAAGTCGTGGTAGTTGAGGACCACGTGCGCCGTCGCGTGAATGGTGGACCCGGCGGGCAACTGGCTGCCGGATGTCGGTGCCCCCAGCGAGCCCAGCAACTGGTTCAGGTTGACGGTGTAGTCGGCATCGGTGCTGACCCGCCGCACCAGGTGATCGTCCTTGCCGAACCAGACCTCGACGGTCATGGTGCCGCTGTCGAGCACCTGCTTGATCGCTGCCAGTGCCTGCGGGTTCTTGGTCGTTGCCTTGTCCATCGCGGCGAGCAACTTGTCCTTGTCAGGGATCAGCTGGTAATGATGGACGGTGGCGCCGTTTACCGTAGTGTCGCCCAGGTCTTTGATCGACTTGACGTTCTTTAACAGCTGCTCGTACGACAGCGGGTCTGGTTGACTGAACTGGCCCGTGATGCCGCCGGATTGCGGGGAGACCTGCCACTTGAGGGTGAGCGGATTTTTCACGTAAGCCTTGCCGTTCGCGACAACGACTTCGGTGGCCAGCGACAGCCCAGACATCTTGACGTTGACTGCCGCGTGGTAGCGATCGGGGAACTGTGCCTCGCCGGTGCCGCTCATGTCAAGCGCGATCGAGCCCGCGGCCCCGCTCTGCCCGAGCTGCTTGCCCAGCTCGGCGGGGAATGTCATCTTGACGTTGCCCGCAAGGTCGAACTTGGCCGATTTCAGCTGGCCGGCACGTTGCGCGGCCGCGTCGAGCGCCTGCTGGGGCGTTTCTGCCTTTGCCAGCGGCGAAGCGCAGGCGGCCAGTGCCAGCATCGTCAGCAGGGCGGCCAGGACTCGTTTCATCGGACCTCTTTGAGTATATCGGCGCTCGCACGCGGTTCCTTCATCGACGATCCTGGACGTAGGTCGCGTCGAGCCACCCGGGTAACTCGGCAAGGCCGTCGATGACGTGCGTCGGCGCGATCCCGGGGATCGCGATCGCGCCGGGATGCCGTAGCCAGACCCCCGGGATCCCGGCGTTCAGCGCGCCCGCGACGTCAGTGTCCAGCCGATCGCCCACCATCACGGTCTCGGCCAGCGGGACGCCGAGCCGGCGGGCGCCTTCGGCGTAGATCGCCGGATCGGGCTTTGCTTTCCCGAAATCGCGCGAGGTGACCATGGCGTCGATCAGCCGGAGAATCCCTGCCTTTTCGAGTGCCTCCGCAAGCTCGGCATCACCCGAGCCGACCGTGTTGGAGATGACGCCCAGGCGGTAATGCGGCTTGAGCGCCGTCAGCACCTCGAGCACATCGGGGATCGGGGTCATCGCCATCTCCCATAAATGCTTGCCCGGCTCCTCCACCAGGAGGGTATTGCCGGCGTCGAAAAAGATCCCCGCGAGCGGCTTGCGGATCAAGCCGGTGACGTCGGCACGGGCTCGAGCTGCCGGGCTCGCAGCTGGCCGCAGGCAGCGTCGATATCCAGTCCCCGCGTGGCGCGGATGGTGGTCGAGATGCCCGCGGTCTGCAACACCGACTGAAACGCCTGCGCGCGCGCCTTCGACGGTGGCGAGAGCGGGCTGCCGTCGATCGGGTTCATCGGGATCAAGTTGACATGGGTGAGACGATGACCGATCACCGTGGTCAGCCGCCGAGCCTGCTCGACGCTGTCGTTGACGCCCTGCAGCAAGACGTATTCATAGCTGGTGCGCCGGCCGGTTCGCTCCGCGTGGGCCCGCGCCGCCGCGATGATGGCGGCGATCGGGTACTTGCGGTTCACGGGAATCATGCTGCTGCGCAGCTCGTCGTCCGGCGCATGCAAGGAGACGGCCAGGTTGACGGGCAGCCCCTCGGCGCTGAGGCGTTCGATGAACGGCACCAGCCCAATGGTCGACACCGTGACCCGCCGAGGGCTGAAGTTGAGCGTGTCCTGACGGGCCCAGCGTCGGATCGCGCCCACCACCGCCGCGTAGTTGTTCATGGGCTCCCCCATTCCCATGAAGACCACGTTGGTGAGCGAGCGCTGCTTCTCACCGAGGTCCCGGCTGGCCGCGAGGAACTGGTCGACAATCTCGGCTTCGGTAAGGTTGCGATCGAAGCCCGATTGGCCGGTGGCGCAAAAGCTGCAACCGATCGGACAACCCACCTGCGAGCTGACGCAGATCGTGGTCCGTGCTCGCGACCGCGCGGTAGCTGCGTAGTGCATCACCACCGTCTCGATGGTCCGGGCATCGCTCAACTTGAAGAGGTACTTCACGGTCTGGCCGTGATCAGCTTCACGCTTCAGATGGGGCGTCACCGTGCTGAAGGCAAATGACGCCTCCAGCTGGCGGCGCGCCGATGGCGGCAACGTGCGCATGGCGCTGAACGAGGGGGCCAGCCGCTGCCAGAACCATTGCCGGGCCTGGTCGGCGCGGTACGGCGCCTCGCCGGCGAGGGCGAGCTGATCACGAATCTCCGCCGGATCGGCGGCCGCAAACGGCGCGCCCTCAGTCGCTACGGCGATTTCCGAAAACGAGTGACGCGTAATACAGCAAGGTCAGCAGGGCGCCGAACAAGGCGACCCAGTATGTAAAAGCTGCGGCCCGGAGCATGCGCCGTGCGCCCTCCTGCTCCTCCGGGACGATGACGCCGTTCTCCGCCAGCAAGCGAAGGGCTCGGCGGCTGGCATCGAGCTCGACCGGCGTCGTCACCAGCTGGAAGACGACCACGGCGGCAAACAGCCCGAGTCCCAGGATCGCGACGTAGAAACCGATGGTGCTACCAGTAAATGCCGAGAGGACCAGGCCGGCGATGACGACCAGCAGGCCCGCCTGTGAGCCGAGGTTGGCGGCCGGCACCAGCCCGGAGCGAAGCCGCATCGCGAAGTACCCCTGGCGGTCCTGCTGGGCGTGGCCGATCTCGTGGGCGACGACCGCCTCGGACGCCACAGAATTTCCCGCCGCGACCTCCTTGGAGAGGTTCAGCGTTTTGGTTCGCGGATCGTAGTTGTCGCTCAGTTCCCCGTCGATCACCTGGATCGTGACGTCGCTCAAGCCGGCCCCCGTGAGGATGCGCCGCGCGATGTCGACACCGCTCAAGCCGCTGGAACTGCGAACCTGCGAGTACCGCTGGTAGGTGCGCTTCACCCAGCTGCTGGCCAGGAAGCTGAGCACGATGAGCGGAAGGCCGACGAAGACGAAGTACCGCCAGTCGAAAAAGGGCATGAACATTGCCTATCTGCCCGAATTCTACCCAGCGTCGGGGCGGCAATCCCGGGCGTTCGTCGATGAACCGCTTCCGGTCCGTGCCTATCTTTTCACGCTGCGTGAAAGGATCCCGCGAAGCGGGTCGTTTCACCCTCATCGGGGCCAGCTGCCCCGGAGAACATGCTGGACGAGCCACAGCGACTCACCATGTCGGACGTTTT
The DNA here is from genome assembly GCA_035602295.1 of Candidatus Dormiibacterota bacterium. GTDB lineage: Bacteria > Chloroflexota > Dormibacteria > CF-121 > CF-121 > CF-13. The sequence goes on from DATNMN010000073.1 coordinate 4,203, forward strand.
CAGCCTTTTCGGCCGCCATTCCGAGGATACCCGCTGGGTTGCGTCGGCGGATTCGCAAGAATACCTGGCCGTTGTCCTTTATCTGGTTCAGCGGAACAACGCCCGCTAACGACGGCAACCGCCATCCCTTTGTGATACTATCCGTGTTAGATTAGCTATTAGTCAGGTATCAAAATGTCTGAAAAGCTGACCTTGAGCGAACTCTTCGCCCTCTTCGGGCGCACTAACGAGGACACCCGCTGGGTGGGCTCCGCCGATTCTGAGGAGTACCTGGCGGTCGTCACCTACCTCGTTCAGCGCTCGGGCGCCCGCTAACCGTCCCAACTGACCTCGATCAGGTCGCCGGCCTCGGTGACAATTCCGCCACGATCGCGGAACGACCCGTCTGTTCGCTGGCTGGTCCCCCGTTATAACGCTCATACTCGGAATACGACGATCGCTCGTCTGCCTGAGTGCAATGCAATGATCACCATTCTCGCATCACGGATCCGGGCCCTCATGGGCTGGGACAACGAACGCGGCCAGGCGCTGGTCGAGTACTCGCTGATCATGTGCCTGGTGGTCATCGTCATCCTCGTCACGCTGATCGTTCTCGGCAATCAGGTGCGCAACACGTACTGCAACATCCAGGGCGCCGTCGTCGGCGCCTGAGCCGCTTTTAGCTAGCGGCCGCGCACTTCAACCGCCGGATTCCCCATCACGACCGCGCCCGGCGCGACGTCCGCGGTAACCAGCGCACCCCACCGAACGACCGCCCCCTCGCCGATCGATACCCCTTTGAGAATCGTGGCCTTGCCCTGGATCCAGGCGGTGCGTCCAATCCGGATCGGCCGGCGGGTCACCGGCGCGCCCTCGCGGCGTCGAGCCGGACCGACCGCGTGAAAATCCGTATCCACGACCAGGCACGGCCCGATGATGGCCTCGTCGCCCACCTCGATGACGCTGGCGGCCATCAGGCCGGCGCCGTCGATTTCCACCCGATCGCCGATTTCGATCCGCGCCTCCGACCCAAAGGTCAACAGAGCGGTGCGACCAGACGTGTTGCGCACCCGGACATCTCGGCCAAAGCTGACCCGGCCGGGGCCGCGAATGCGAAGCCGCCACGGTCCCTCAAAGCCCGGGCCGAAGAGGTGACGCCGGTAGCGCATTCGCAGGTAGAGGGTGCTCAGGCTCACGTGGGTAGGGCTCTGCCCGGGAAGGGATTTGAACCCTTACAAGCTTGCGCTCACAGCCCCCTCAAAGCTGCGTGTCTACCAGTTTCACCACCCGGGCGAGGGCACGGAGAATTTTAGTCGCTCGCGCCCTTTTTCGCTCCGGCGCCATCCAGCACGAGCTTGTAACAATCGCCGTAAGCCAGCCTCTCTATGGTGAGATCGCGTCCGGGTAGCACCGCAGCGGATGTGACCCTGACGCGACAAGAGTCATCACATCGTAAAGAGGAATCGTAAGGAAATGAATGACGAGGGCCATATATCTTTGCCGGCTCTCCAGTCGGACCTGAGCCAGCAGCCGCAGGTCCAAATCCATGGTGGCCGGTCGGCAGCGCGACGCGCGTTGGCAGCCGGAAGAGAGGGGTTAAACATCGTCAACCGGTACCGGATTCTGATCGTCGACGACGATGCCATGGCGCGCGAGATCCTCAAGCGGATCCTCGAGCACGCGGGCTACGAGGTCATGACCGCCGGCAGCGGTCCCGAGGCGCTGCGCAAACTCCATGAGGGAATCCCGCACCTGGTTGTCGTCGACCTGATGATGCCGGAGATGGACGGCTTCGAGCTGTGCCGCCGGATCAAGAGCCACCTCGATGTCCCGATCGTCATCCTGAGCGCGGTGGCGGCGGTCGAGAGCAAGGTGGAAGGCCTGCAAATGTACGCCGAGGACTACATCGTCAAGCCCTTTGAAAAGGAAGAGCTCGTCGCTCGCGTGCAGCGCGTGCTGCGCCGCTACGGCGAGTCCGCCGGTGTCGAGCAGCCAGAGGTCGTCATCGACCAGGATCTGCAGATCAACTTCGTGCAGCACTGGGCTCGCGTGAAAGGCCAGCAGGTGACTCTGACGCCCACCGAGTCGAAGCTGCTCTTCCTCCTTGTCCGCAACGCCGGCCGGGTCGTGACCAACGAGACCCTGCTCGCCAAGGCGTGGGCGGGCGACGAGGAAGCCTACGAAGAGGGCCTGCGGGTGCATATCTCACGCCTGCGCAGCAAGATCGAGCCCAACCCCAGCAAACCCGTGTACATCCAAACCAAGCGTGGCGTCGGCTATCGCTTCAGCGCCAAGGTCAACTATCCCGCTGGACAAGAGCCACTGGCGATGGCGGGATGAGCATGCGCACCATGGCACTCGGCCTGCTCGTCTTTGTCCTCTCCTTCCCCCTCTGGCTCCACTAATCCAGCCGCCAGCCTTATACGCGCGCCTTTCCACGCCGGGGCGCGCTCGATGCGCCGCTAGACTCCTCCCGTGACTCACGCGCTGGGTCTTGGCTTCACCGTCTTCCTCGTCATCTTTCTGATCGAGCTGCCAGATAAGACGGCGCTGGCCGCGCTCTTGCTCGCCACCCGTCACCGCCCCATCCCGGTGTTCGTCGGCGCGGCCGCTGCTTTCCTGGTGCAGAGCCTCGTGGCCGTGATCGCCGGCTCGATTTTCGGATTACTCCCTCGCGAGCCCGTGCGCATCGGCGCCGGCATTCTCTTTCTCGTGATGGCCGCGCTCCTGATCCGGCAAAACCTCAAAAAGGCCGAGGCCCAGGAGGCGGCGGAGGTCGAACGTGAGGAACGCCGCTATCGGCGTCCGTTCCTGACCGCGTTCATGGTGGTGTTCATCGCCGAGTGGGGCGACCTTTCGCAACTGGCGACCGCGGCCTTCCAGGCTCGCTATCGGGAACCGTTGATCGTCTTCACGGCCGCGACGCTGGCTCTATGGGCGGTGTCCGCCATCGCGGTGGTGCTGGGGAATCGGCTGGGCGCCTGGATTCCGGAGCGCCCGCTCCAGTTCGCGGCCGCGGGCGTGATGGTGCTGGTCGCGATCGCCTTGATCACGGGGCTCCTCGGTTAGACGATCGATTCCCGTCCCCCGCTTGCGGGGGAGGGTAGGGTGGGGGCCTAGGCCGCGCTCGACAGGTCCATCGCGTCGGGGAGGGCCCGCTGCGGAATGGTGAAGGTGAATGTGCTGCCCTGGCCGGGCGTGCTCTTCACCCAGATGCGCCCGCCGTGCATTTCGACCAGCTGGCGACTGATCGCCAGCCCGAGGCCGGTGCCTTGATACTTCCCGCTGATGCCGCTCTTCCCCTGCTGAAAGCTCTCGAAAATCCGCTCCGTGTCCTCAACCGGGACGCCGATGCCGGTGTCCCGCACGCTGACGCGTAGCTCCGCGCCCTGGCGCTCCGCGGTCACCCGCACGCTGCCGGTCTCGGTGAACTTGATGGCGTTGCCGAGCAAGTTCAGCAGCACCTGCTTGAGCTTCGGACCGTCGGCGAAGACGCGTCCGACGTCGACGGAGACGCTCGCGCTCAGGTCGAGCTTCTTGGTCTTGGCCAGTGACCTGACGCTATCGACGCATTCCGAAATCAGCGGCTCGACCTCGACTTCGCCGCGGTGCAGTTGCGCCTTGCCCGCCTCCAGCTTGGAGATATCCAGCAGGTCGTTGATCAGCGCCAGCAGGTGCTGGCCGTTCTGGGCGATGATGTCTACGTCCTGCCGCTGGTCGCCCGTCAGAACTCCACCATCGCCTTCGAGCAGTAACTGCGAGAAGCCAAGGATCGAGTTGAGCGGCGTGCGCAGCTCGTGGCTCATGTTGGCGAGGAACTCGGCCTTGTGCTGGTTGGCGCGCTGCAGTTCCACGTTGAGCGCCGTGAGCCGCGCCGTCTGCTCGGTGGCGAGGTGAAAGAGGTGCGCCTCCTGGATGGCGGTGGCGGCGTGCTGCGCGAACAGCGTCAGTAGCTCGATCGTGTTGCGGTCCAGCGGGCGCCGGTGATAGACGGCAAGCACGCCCAGCAACTGGTCGCCGACGACCAGCGGAAAGCCGGCGAACGCCTGGATCCCCTCCTCGCTCATCCAAGGACTGAGGCCCACCTGTCGATGGTTGGCCGGGTCGTTGGTCACGATCGGCACTCGCAGCTCGGCAACCTGGCCGATCTCGCTCATTCCGCGCTCGACCCGTCCCGGAACCGGTGGCGGGCTGCTCGTCGTGTGGTGGCTGGCACGCCGCCAGAGCGCGCCGTCGCTGGGCTCCAGCAGCCAGGCCTGCGCGGCGGCGAACCCCAGGTTGCCCGTGAGGGCGGTGGCGATGACATCGAGTAACTCGGGCTCGAAGAGCTTCTGGTTCATCTGGTCGATCGATTGGTTGAGCAGCTCGAGCCGCCGGGCGCGCTTTTCGCTTTCCTCGAAGAGGCGAACATTGCGAAGGGCAACCGCCAACTGCTGGGAGAGGACCTCCAGCGCCTCCTCCTCCCATCGCGTCAGGCGTCGCTGGTCATCGCGGGTCTGCAGGTGCAACACGCCGAAGACCTTGCCTTCCAGGAGCACCGGGGAGCCGAAGGTACGCGCGTAGCCGGCCGCATTGAGCGCGGCAAGGTCGAATAGTGGCGGCTCGGTGAGCGTGACGAAGCGCTTCTCGCGCACCACTCGGCCAACGATGCCATCGGCCACGGAGACCGCCTCGCCCTCGACGGCCCCCGGGAGACGGACCGCGGCGCGCAAGCTGAAGACGCCGCGGTCTTCATCCAGAAGCACGATCGCTCCGGAGTCCATCTGGAGCAACTCCATCCCGCAGCGGATCACGGTGTTGAGCATCCGCGACACGTCGAGCTGTCCGACCAGCTCGCCCAGCACGTTGCGCAGTTGTTCCGTCTGATCGAGCCGCCGTCGCGTGCCCCTGATCTCGGTGTTCATCGCGCGCACCGCCGCGCCGAGGCCGGTGATGACGGCGACGGTCGGGATGGCGCGCAGCACGGAGTCGCGGACCGAGATCGCGAAACCCAGGTCGCTGGTCTGGAAGAGGATCACGCCGCTGGTGAAGAAGAGGCTGGTGGCGATGCCGCCCCAGAGCTCGAACCGGAAGACCGCTTCGGCGGCAACGAGCGCATAGAGGAGGTAGGGAAGGCTCGACGCTGGGCTGGCGAACAGCAGGATCCAGGCGCTGATGACGGCGTGGTCGAGAACAAGGAGGAGGACCGCCATCGGCCGCGCGAACCGCAGCGCCGCCTGCTTGCGGATCGCGAGCAACGCGACGCCGTTGTAGGCGGCCATCAAGCCCGCGAGGATAATGGTGACCGGCACCGACGCCGAGGGGAGCCAGAGCAGTAGGCCGAATGGAAGCGCGAGCGCGGCGAAGCGGATTCGGACGAGCTGACGATCGAGGGCAGTCATGCCGGCCCTCCGGTCCTAGGCGGCCTGGCTTGTTTGGAGGTTGTTGATCATCTCGAGGAAGCGGTCTTTACCAAAGTCGCCCTTCTGGATGATCGACTGGATGTTCCCCTGGAGGCGCTCGCGGTCCTCGCTCGTTATGTTTTTGGCCGTATAGATAAGGATGGGAATCTGGCTGGCGGCCGGGTCCTCTTTGAGTTTGGACACGACCTCGAAGCCATCGACGTCCGGCATCATCAGGTCGAGGATGATGAGGTCCGGCTTCTTCTTCAGCGCCATCTCGACGCCGGCCTTGCCGCCATCGGCGACCATGACGTCGATGTTGAAGGGCTTGAGCATTGCCTTGATCAAGCGGATGTTCTGCGGGTCATCGTCCACGATCAGGATCGATGACGGCGTCTTCTTGCCGCGCTTACCGTCGGCGAGCAGGTCGAACTTCACCATCATCTGCAGCAGCTGCTGACGGTCGATCGGCTTGGTCAGGAAGTCGGCCTGACCGATGTCGAAGGCGAGGGATTCCTTGTTGACCTTGGAGGTCAACACGATCGGGATGTCCTTGGTTTTCGATTCGCGCCGCAGGTCGTAGACCAAGCCGCTGCCGCCGTTCGGCGGCAACTGGGTATCGATCAGGACGGCGAGCGGCTGCAGTTGGACCGCCTTGCGCAGTGCCTCCTGGGCGCTGGCGGCAATCACCACTTCGTAGCCGGCGTGGCTGAGGAAGGGCTCGATCCGTTCCTTGACCGCCGGGTCGTTGTCGGCGACCAGGATCACGGGCGGCTTGGTTCCGGCGCCGACCGGGGGGACCATCTGCACCGGGCGTTCCTGAATGCCGGCTTCCTGCTTGGCGAACTCGATCAGTTCGCGGATGTGTTCAACGAGGCGCTTTCCGCTTTCGTTGATGTGGGCGACGAACTCGCGCCGCTCTTCCGGCGTCGTCTTGTTGGCCTTCTCGTCGAGCAGGATCTCGCTGAAGCCCAGGATCGCGTTCAGCGGTGAGTTGAGGTCGTGACTCTGGTCGTAGATGACGCGGAACTTGGCCTCGAAGTCGCGCTTCGCTTGAGCCAGGGCCGGCGCCGTGTCCTTGTGCTTGCCGCTCGCGGCCAGGTCGTTGCGAAGGCTGTCCAGCTGAGCCTGCATGGCCCGCTTTTCGGCTTCGTAGCGGGCCAGGACCTGGCTGGTCGGCGGTCCGCTCCCGGCGGCCTTGCGGGCCTCCTCGAGCTGCGCCTTGAGGGACGCCTTCTCACGCTGCCAGGCCTGGTCGAGTTCCTTGGCTTCGGTCGCCCGTTGGCTGTGCATCTCGTTGGTCTGCGACGACATGTCCGAAAGCTGCGCTTGGACCCGCTCGAGGTCGACCTTGAGCTGGTTCTTTTCCGAGGTCAGTCGCTGCTCGCGCGCGGTCCACTCCTCCGCCTTGCGGCTGGTCTCACCGGCCAGGTCGGCGTGGAGCGCCTTGAGCTTCTCAGCGTCCTGCAGCACGGCGCCGAGCTTGGTGGTCGCGTCGCTGGCCTGTTTCTTCAGCGCTGCCTTTTCCTCGGCGACCGACGCCTCGCGCATCTGCCAGTCCTTTTCCAGCGCCTTGACCTTGCTCAACAGAGCCGAGCGCTCGTCGCTGACCCGCTGGAACTCGGCCTCCGCCTTGTCGAGGTCGGCCCCCTTCTTGCGGGCTTCCTCGAGTTGACCCTGCAGCAGCCGGCGGTCGGCCTTGAACTGGGCGTCGGCCTCCTGCCCGCCCTGCTCCAGGCGCGCCACGTCGGCGATCAGCCGCTGCCGCTCCGCCTGCCACTTGTCGCGGGCCCCCTTCAGCGGCTCCAGCTCGGCCTGAACGGCCTTCAACTGCTGCTGCAGCTGCGCCGTGAGCTCTGTCAACCGGACTTTGTCCTGGGTGAGCTCGGCGCGCGCCTTCTGCCAATCCTGCTCCAGCAGCGCCTGCTTCCCTACCGCCGTGTCGCGATCTTTCAGCAGGGTTTCGCGATCGATCGCCCACTGCAGCTGGGACGACTGCAGGCTGTCGAGGTCGTCCTGCGCGGTTTTCAGATCGGCTCGAATCTTCTTCTGGTCGGCCTCGTACTTCTGGGTGAGCGCGATCCGCTCCTGCTCGAGCTGCCGGAGCTGGCCGCGGCGCTCCTCGTCACGTGCCTTGGCGCGGCCGACGTCATCCTTCAGGCGAGCGAGCTCGACCTGAGCCCGGTCGTGGCCCTGCTGCAGATCCAGATGGCTCTGTTTGAGCGCCTCGTGCTGGCCGAGCAGCGCCTGGCGCTCCACTGCCCGCTCGTCGTCGCGCGTCTTGCCACGGGCAAGCTCATCCTTGAGGCGACCGAGCTCGACCTGGCTCCGGTCGTGGTTTTGCTGGAGATTCTGGTGACCCTTTTTGAGCGATTCATGCTGCTCCAGGAGCGCCTGCCGGTCCATCGCCCATTGCAGCTGCGCGTTCTGCAGCTCGTCGAGCTCCTGCTGCTTTGCCTCGAGCTGGCGCTTGACCAGTTCCAGTTCCTTGGCGTTCTCGGCCAGCTGCGTGCCCATGTCATCCTGCAGCGTCTGCAGGTGCGCGATGAACTCCTGGTTCTGCCGCAGGATGTCGGCGAACGATTTCGCCTTGGGTGCCTCGGGGCTCATCAGGCGGCTTTCCGTCCCTGCTGCATGTAGCGCTCGACCGCGGAGCGCATGGCATCGAGGTGGGCGCTCATGGCACCCAGCTGGTCGACCCGCTCCTGTTCCAGCTGGCTGAGCTCCTCCGCGCGGTCGGCTTCTCGTTCGATCGACTGGCGCAGCTCCCGCTCCAGGCGGGCGATCTCCGCCTGCGCCATCTCGTAGGCATTTTTCGTTTCCAGGAGTAGGGTCTTGCGAGCCTCGTCTTCGTCGATCAGGCCCTGGAGGTTCTTGAACAGCTCCTGGTTGAGCTGGAGAATCTCCGGGTACGATCGGCTGCCCTTGGACGGGGGCTCACCTGTCCGGGATGGCTTTTCGGGATGTTCGCTCATCAGGCCGCCTTCAGCCGCCCCTGCTGCAGGTAGCGGGCAACCTCCCCTGGCAGGCCTTGCGGATCCACCGGCTTCGGGATGTACCCGTCGCAGCCGGCAGCCAGGATCCGTTCCCGGTCGCCGGCCATGGCATGGGCGGTCAGGGCGACCACGACGACGCCGGCGAGGCGAGGGTCGGAGCGGATCTTGCGGGTGACCGCCAGCCCGTCCTCGCTGGGGAGCTGAATGTCCATCAAAACGATGTCCGGAAGCTCGCGGGCCATCTCCGCCAGGCACTCGGCACCGCTGCCCGCCTTGCGGACGGTAAACCCCTTTTTTTCCAAGAGGAACTGGGCCAACCTGAGATTGACCGGATTATCTTCGACGATCAAGACCTTGCCGCCGGTCACGCCCTGTCCTCCTTCGCCTCTGAACGATGTCCAGGCCCTTGATGGCGTGCAGTACGGCATCGGGCTCGGAGAGGC
>DATNMN010000074.1:0-26848 GCA_035602295.1 Candidatus Dormiibacterota bacterium
GAAAGCCGCCGAGAGCATCGCAGAAGCCGCACAGAACGGGGCGTGGCTTGCCGTCTTTCCGGAGACGTATATCCCGGGCAACCCTGATTTCATCGATAGGGCCGTCCCAGGCTCAGAGGTCTTCCAGGCCTTCGAAAGACGCTTCTTGGAGAGTGCAGTCACCGTGCCCGGCCCTGAAATCGACGTCATCGCACAAGCCTGCCGCAAGTACCAGATGACGGTGGCGATTGGCGTCACGGAGCGACCCGCCCGATCTGGAACGCTCTACAACACGCTCCTGTACGTCGGCCCGGATGGATCGATTCTCGGCCGCCATCGAAAGATCATGCCCACCTACAGCGAGCGAATGATCTGGGGTATGGGCGATGGGACGACGCTTCGCACCATCGAGACCCCGCACGGAATCGTCGGGGGCTTGATCTGCTGGGAGAATTTCATGCCGATGCCACGGATGGTGCTTTATGCCCAAGGGGAACAGCTCCACGTCGCACCCACGCTGGCATCAGGTGGCGAGCGGTGGATCGCTGCGATGCGGCACATCGCCAACGAGGGCCGCATGTGGGTCGTGAGCGTCGGCAACTTCATGCGCGAGACTGATCTTCCGCGCGACCTGGCGAAGCTTGGCCTCTACAAACCGGACGAGGTAATAAATCCTGGCGGCAGTATGATCGTAAACCCTAAGGGAAAGATCGTCGCAGGCCCGGTCTACGACCAGGAGAGCATCCTCTACGCTGATGCCGACCCGGCTGAATCATTGTTGGCAAAGCGGGATTTCGACGTTGTTGGACACTACGGCCGGGCCGACCTCTTTGGCCTCACCGTACGCGACGTTCAAATTCCGCTGCAGATTGACGGTAAGGTGCTGCCTCCATTCGACGACCATGTCTGGCGTGTCGCTGCCTCAGAGCCGGTGCACGAGCTGAAAGTCTCAGCTGGTCCAGTTGCCGACGACTAAGGTTGAGCGACCAGAAACGAGACGTCGCCGCGTGTTCCATCCCATCTCGGGGGAACTTCGTTAATAGTTCCCTAAGCCAAGTATCTCCGAGCCTTCGAGCCTGGCTGGATCCCGCATAATTTGGCTTCTACAGTGTCTTCCACCGGTGAAACCGCGACGCATCGTCTGGCTCTTCAAGTCGAAGACCTCCACGTCAGCTATGGACCTAAGCGGGCGGTTGACGGCGTGTCCCTCGAAATCAACGAGGGCGAGATCTTTGGCCTGCTGGGCCCGAACGGAGCCGGGAAGACGACAACGCTCAGCGCCGTTGAGGGGCTCGTACGGTCCGACTCCGGCTCGATCCGCATCGGCGACATCGACGCTCGAGCAAATCCAATCGCAGCAAAAGCACGGATGGGGGTCCAGCTTCAGTCGACGAGCTTCCAGTCGGATCTGACGATCCGCGAGATCGTCAGGCTCTACGCCGGCCTCTACGGCGTCCCGCTCGCCAGGGCCGCAATCGACGAGCTGCTGGCCGACGTCCACCTAGGGGAGGAAGCATCAAAGCGCTTCGGCCAGCTGTCGGGGGGACAGCAGAAACGCGTCTCGTTGTTGATTGCAACCATCCACAGCCCGCCACTTGTGCTCCTTGACGAACCCACGGCCGGCCTGGACCCGCAGGCTCGCCGGCAGCTGTGGGATCGGATCGAACGGCTCCGCGACATCGGCCGGAGCATCCTCCTGACCACACACTCCATGGAAGAGGCGCAGGCGGTGTGTCACCGCGTGGCGATCATCGACCGAGGCAAGCTGCTCACGGTCGACACGCCGGCGGGGCTCATCGAGAAACACAAAGATGACCCACGTGTACGCAGGGTGGCCCACGGCCAGGTCACCCTCGAAGACGTCTTCATCGGGTTAACTGGAAGTGAGCTTCGCGATTGAGATGAGCAACCAACCAATCGCCCCACCCGTCCACCTTCCGAGGTTGTCAGGGATCCTGAGGGCTCTGCTTCAGGCAGACCTCACAGTTCAATTGCGGAACGGGCGAGCACTGCTGCTGACGTTCTTTCCGCCGCTCGCCGTCCTCTACGGCCTGTCCACTGCCAAACGCGGCGCTCAACTCGGCGGCCCGATCGTCAACGTGGCATTGGCTCTCACGCTCGGCATCGCGTTGATTGCCATCCTTGGCTACACGGCGTCCGTCGCCAGGGATCGCGAGCTGGGTGTTTTTCAACGCCTGCGAGTCACGCCGGCCCCGACCTGGACCATCATGGTCAGCCGGCTGGCCCTCCAGATCCTTTCAATGCTGGCCATGTCCGTCGTGGTCCTCGCGGCGGCGGCCGTCGTCGAGAAGGTCACGCTGGATCCGACCGCGTACCTTCTGACCCTCCTCGCCGTGATTTTTAGCTCGGCCGTCTTCCTTGGCGTGGGACAGGCTTTGGTGGGCCTCATCAGATCCGTCGATACCGTCAATGCCGTGGGGCGGCTCAGCTTCCTGCCGCTCGTCGCGCTCGGCCTCTTTGCGCATTCCACAATTTTCGGAACTACGTTTGAGACCATCGCGCGATGGTCGCCGGGCGGAGCAGTGGCGTCGTTACTCTCTGGTGCGATGCAACCAACTGCCTGGAGCGCTGACACCTGGTGGGCCCTACTCGCCAGCGTCCTTTACTCGGTCGTGTTCGCTGGGGTGGGCATCCGGTGGTTTCAGTGGAGCACGCGCTAAGGGAACAGATTCGGCCCTCGGTATTTCTTTAGCCCATTAATACCGGTTTAGAAACCCTCCATGACGTCCGGCGCGCATCCGCGACCCTAGGGCCTCGACAACAACTTCTACAACGCCCCGTCTGATGTAGTAGAATGTCTTCATGGCTGAGATGGCGCAGGACGAGTTGGATATCAGGGATGCTGCCCGGCTCACAGGTCGGTCGGCCGAGACCGTCCGTCGATGGGTTTGGGCGGGAAGGGTACGTGCGAGGAAGAGCGGAAAGCGGCTGCTCGTTCTTCGAGGTGATTTGGAGGCATTGGCCAGCACTGACCGAAAGTTCCTCTCCCTTAGAGAATGGCGAGCCGTTGCGAACAAGACCCTGAGGCGCCCTGCGGTGGGACGGTCCGCGAGCGACCTAGTCCTCGACGATCGAAAGGAGCGTTCACGCGAGAGCGATGCCGGTCGTTGACGCGAGCGTCGTAATCGATTGGATAGCGCCGGGAGTTGCGACCACCGCCCCGGCCGTCAAGCTCCTTGATCGCTTGGCTCGAAGATCGGCCGAGATCGTCGGCCCACGTTTGCTTTTCGAAGAGGTTTCGAACGCTCTCATCACCGGCGTTCGCCGGCGGCGTTGGAGTGGTGCGGCTGCAGACGGCTCCCACGGTTTGCTAGCGCGCCTCCCAATTCGCGTCACTGACGATCAACGCGATTTGGATCGCGCATGGGAGCTGGCTCGCCGACACGATCACCACCCGATTTACGACATGATCTACGTGGCACTGGCAGAGCGAACACGGACGGAGTTGATCACAGCCGACGAGGCGCTTCGACGCCGGCTCGCCCATCTGACTTGGGTCGTTGGCCCAGCACAGGCCGCCGTCGACTCGCGTTCCTCAGAGCGCTGAATTCAAGCTCGGGAAGTTCGAAGCGCTAATCCCCCACCCCGCTGATCCCCACCCCGGTGACCCAGCCTCCGACCGGTCTTCGTGCCAGGCCCAATTCAATTGTTCGATTAGCGCCCGCCACGGGCTACTTAAAAATGGGGCGAGATCCGTCGCCGGCCAGAGCGCGCGAGATCTGCAGCGATCCCTCACCTGACCTCAAGACTCCGATGGCGGCGTCCAAGCTGTCGACCGTGTCCGCCACGGGCTGCATGAACCGCCCCGGCTTGGGACGACTGCCCGAAAGCCAGCCTCCGGTCGGCCGTACAAAAGCCTTACTGCTGCGCCCGCGTGTCTTACAAATGTGATACGATTCGGGGGTGCAACGGGCGATCTCGGTCCGGCTGGATGATGATGCTCAACACGCCCTGCGAGTCCTGACGAAGTCAGGTCGAAGCCAATCGGAGGCGGTGCGGGAGGCACTGATTGCTTTCGCCCGCTCTAGGCGCCGGGCTGACCTCGCCGTTGAAGCAGAGCGACTGAGCGCTAATCGGGGTGACAGAGCCGAGAAGAAAAGAATCGCCAAGATGATGGAATCCCTACGTGCAGCGGGGTGAAATATTCCGACTTCGGGCGCCGCGCGCCGTACGGGGCCATGAGCAGGCTGGCCGGCGATACGGAGTCGTTCTCCAAGCGGACGAGTTGCTAGCCCTGTCCACGGTCATCATCGCCCCGACGTCTTCTCGCGCCCTTCCTGCCTCCTTCAGGCCTGAAGTAGAGATCGAAGGCGCGCGAACCCGTGTGCTGGTCGAACAGATTGGCGCCGTAGATCCCAGCCGTCTGGGAGAGTCGCACGGTTTGTTGGCGCGCGACGAACTCCACGACGTTGACCGTGCTCTCGCTATCGTTCTAGGCCTGGCTCGCTAAGCTCCCGCAAAGAGGGAGAAATGACGTCGAGGTGTGGTACCTCCTCTAGTGTCCGCCAGGGGTAAACCTCGCCCCGTGAGCAGCGTGGTCCTCACCATCCCGACGCTTCGTACTCGGAACACGCGAGCCGCCGACGATCCCGCCTAGGGCGGCGCCACTGGCGAGCTAAGTCCTCAGCTCACCGCTTTCTTCACGAGCGCACCGATTCTTGCCTCTTCGGCGGCGGTCAACTCCGTGAGCGCGAAGGCGACCGGCCACGCGGCGCCTTCGTCGAGGTTCGCTGCGTCGCTGAAGCCGAGCGTCGCGTACCTCGTCTTGAACTTCTGCGCGCTTTGAAAGTGGCAGACGACCTTGCCGTCCTTGGCATACGCGGGCATCCCGTACCAGAGTCTCGGCGAGAGGGCCGGCGCGCTGGCTTTGATGATCGCATGGAGCCGCTTGCCCATGGCGCGTTCCGGTCCAGGCATCTCGGCGATCTTCGCGAGCACGGCGCTTTCCCCGTCCGCCTTGTCCGCGTCCGCCTTCATCTCTTGGACGCGCGCCTTCATCGCGCCTCGTTCCTCGTCCGTGAATCCGCTGAACCTCTTGCCGATCGGAGTGGTGCGCTTGGTGGACTTCTGCGTGGCCTTCGTTCCAAGTTTCCTCTTAGCCATCGTTGCCTATTTTAGTTTCACGGCCCCCTGTCTGCCAATATGAGGCGAGACACCTCCTGCCGCGTATTTATGCGGACGCCTGCCTCATTTAGAGGGCCCTGCAGGACCAGCCCCACGACCCGGCTTCGGCTCGTCGTGTAGAATTTACCACGGATCCGTGGTATCTTGCCAGGGCAATGAGGCGGGCACTGTGGCGCTTGTCGCGCTCGCGCCTGTGGACCGGCGTAGCTCTTAGTTTGGTAACGACCGCTTGCTCGACGGCGTCGCCCGCAGCTTCGCCGGCGCCCTCGGCCCAGTCCGCATTCGCCGAGTTCTCCGCTGAGAATCCGAGCGATCTGACCGTCGGACCCGATGGCGCGATCTGGTTCACCGAGCACGGGCCGAACTACCTCGGCCGCATCGGCGCCGACGGGCACACGCGGCTCTTCCAGACCCCAGCGGTTTCCGACAAGAGATCCGGAATTGCAACCGGGCCCGACGGAAACCTTTGGTTTTGCGAATTCAACGGTGGCAAGATCGGACGGCTGACTCCGACAGGTGTGTTCACCATGTTCCCTCTGCCCGTTCCGGCGGCCGTGACCACACTCACGCGGGGACCAGACGGAAACTTGTGGTTCGGCGAGTCGGAGACCAACCGCATCGGTCGCATCACACCTGCCGGTGTGATCACGGAGCATCTGATTCCCACCGCGGCCAGCGATCCGCGCTATGTCACGCTGGGTCCGGATGGCGCCCTGTGGTTTGCGGAAAACGCCGGCAACCGGATTGGCCGTATGTCCGCCGAGGGCAGGGCTACCGAGTTCCTCCTCCCGTCCGCCGGCTCGGGTCCGACTGGCATCGCCGTTGGCGGCGACGGCAATCTATGGTTTACGGAGCAAACTGGCAATCGCATCGGCCGCATCACGACGAACGGGGTCGTGACGGAGTTCCCGGTGCCCACCACTGCAAGTGGGCCGTACGCAATCGCTGCGGCACCCGACGGAACCCTCTGGTTCACGGAGTTCGATGTGGCTGCAAATCGGGTGGGTCATGTCAGCCTCCAGGGTCGGATCTCAGAGTTCCCCGTGCCCACCCCGCGCAGCAACCCGGCGGGAATCATAGTCGCGCCCGACGGTGCCGTTTGGTTCGCCGAGAACTCCGGGGGTCACATCGCGCGGCTCAAGCCGACCGGTTGAACCTCCCCCCAGCCCCGTTTCACCCTTCTCTCGCGTTTCGGGTGGCTAAACCTGTGCCGCCGCGATGATGCCTCGCATCTGGCCAAGCTCGGTCTGATATATGTGGGCCGATTTCACCGTCATCGTCAGGGTGCCGACCTCGACGCCGAGGTCGCTAGCCACGCGAGCTTGTAGCGCTGCGAGCTCGACGAGATTGGCGTCACCCTTCGTACCGAAGTCGATGGCGTGGGCGTAGACGGCGAGCTGCAACTTACCCTTGACCAGCCAGAAGTCGAGCAGGCTAACGCATGGGATGTAGCTGGTGTCGGTTAATGGCTGGAACGTCGTGATCGTCGCGTCGCGCGTCCATGGATTGGCGGCGAGTCGGTCGATTACCCAGCGGATCTGGTCGTGGCCTGCGTGGGCGTAGTCGTATAGGCGCGTCGCGTAACTGTCGGCGTCACCGAGTTCTGCCACTCGGGAGCGGTCGGTAAAGTTCGTGTGCATCCAGGCCAGGCGTTCGGGATCACCATGCTGGGCAATGATCGGGTCGCCCAACCTCGGTGAATGCACATCGAGCGTCGCGCGAAACACCTCGATGATTGGCAGTCCCCCCCAGCTCCCGACGACACCGCCTGTCAGAATCGCCGCCGCGATCGCTATCCACGCCTCGCCCAGCGTCATCACTTCGATCCGCACCGGCACGAATACCTTAGTCATGCGTTTGTATCCAACAACGTTTTGCACGCGAATGGGTGGTGTCCCCAACGGTATAAGTTATGAACTCCACCTGCCAGCCGAGATGAGCGTTTGGTATTCGGCAGTCGAACTCCAGTGGACGGTCGGCGACGGACCGCGGACGCTTGGCGGACGCCAGCCTAATTTGGGCGTGCCCTACAGGCTGCTCTGACCTCGCCTAGGACCGGACGCCTTCCCCGGCTTGCCGGGTGTGATACTGGCGAGCGAGCCATGAGCAGGCGTGCTGCCGGCCCAGACGAGTTGGAAAGACATCCCCTGGTGCATCCGCGGAGCCGCCGGCGGGGGCGCCTCGGGATTCTTCGGCACCTCGGTCCAGGACTGGTTACGGGAGCCGCAGACGATGATCCGTCAGGCATTGGCACCTATTCGCAGCTCGGCGCTCAGTTCGGCCTGGGCATGCTGTGGACGGTCCCTCTTTCGCTCCCACTGGCCGCCGCGGTCGAGGAACTGGCGGGTCGCCTCGGGCTCGCCGGAGGAGAAGGCTTGGCTTCCCTCATCAAGAAGAATTTCCCTCGACCGGTCCTGTACGTGGCCGCACTGCTTGTTACCGGCGCAAATACGTTCAATATCGGTGCCGACCTAGGCTCCATGGTGGCGTCCCTCCAGTTGGTGATCCGAATTCCCTTCCTGCCTTTCCTCATCACAATCACATCCGTCATGCTCGTCCTCGAGGTCTTCGTTCAATATCACCAATACGCGCGATTTCTCAGATTCCTGACCCTCTCCCTTTTTGCCTATATCGGCGTCCTTGCCGTTGTACATGTCGATTGGTCAGCCGTCGCCACCAACCTGGTCATTCCACATGTCGCCGCCAAGAAGGAATACCTTGCCGGCTTGGTGGCCATCTTTGGAACCACGATCTCGCCGTATCTCATGTTCTGGCAGTGCAGCGCGGAGACCGAGGAAACCGCCGACCGTAAGGGCCGCCCCAGGCGCGTCAGTCGTCGGCAAATACTCGGGATGCGGGTCGACGTTATTGCTGGGATGACGGCCGCGGTGGGAATCATGTTTGCCATCCTTGTCGTCGCCGCATCGACGCTCGGCGCGCACGGCGTCACCAACATCGAGACGGCCGATCAGGCAGCCCGGGCGCTGAAACCGCTCGCCGGCGACTTCGCGGGGCTACTCTTCGCCCTGGGCATCGTCGGCACCGGGGCCCTGGCCGTGCCGGTGCTAGCGGGATCGACCGGGTACGCGTTGGCGGAAGCGTTCGCCTGGCACGAAGGACTCTCGAAGAGCTTTCTGGAGGCGCGCGGCTTCTACCTTGTCATCATCGGCTCAATGGTCGTCGGACTTGCGATGAACGTGGTTGGACTCAACCCCATTAAGGCGTTGGTCTACTCGGCCCTCCTAAACGGGCTCGCAGCGCCCCCGCTCATCCTCCTCATGCTCATATTGGGCAACAAGCAGGGGGCTGTCCACCGCTATCGCAGTGGTTGGGTGTCGAACACCCTCGTCGGTTTCGCCTGCTTATTGATGACCGTGCTGCCGCTCGCCTACCTGCTGGTCAAATGACATTAGGTTCGTAGGCATCGCACGTTGAATCCGCAGAATTGCGACCTCTAACTCTGATCCGGCTGCACACCAAATGACGATATCTGGTACGAGGAGTTCATGGGCGAAGTCCGCGAGCGACTAAATCACGTCATGGCGGGTTTGACAAGGAGCTGCCGCGTCCAGCAGCGCCAGCGGTTTGCAAAACCCATGTTTTCCAGGGTGACCGTTGACAGGAATTTTCGGCTGCGCGGGTGGGCGCTTAGTAAATCCTTTTCAGCGGCTTCTCGAATTCGCCCAGCCCGGTTCAAAACGTGTTTTGACGGGGCCTCGCCCCACGCGAGTGGCGCTTTAGTGCTATACGAGCGTTTGAGAGGTTGGTGTCCCCAACCGCACAAGTTTTGAACTCCGCCTGCCAGCCGAGATGAGCGCTTGGTATTCGCGGTCGAGCTCCAGCGGACGCTCAGCGGACGGTCGGCGGACGCTTGGCGCACGCCTGCCTAATTTGAGTGTGCCCCTAGAGGGGGGTAACTTTTTTGGATTGTGCTTGCCCGGTCCAGGCTGACTAGGCGGGGTTCGGAGGCAACGTCCCCGCGGGAAGCACCTCCAGGTTGACGGTGCTGACGTGTTCGTTGTGTGCGCCCCAGAGCACGCGGAACGTCCAGCAGCCGCCAGTTGGGAGTTCGACCAAGCGATGCACGGTGACCAGCGGTTCGGCCATACCTAGTGGGCGAGCCTCGATCAGTTCGCTGGAGGCGTTGTCCTTGATCGCCCATCCAAGCTTGTTCATGCTGCCATCCGCACGGGGGCCGGCGCCGGCACCAGTTGGCCAGTGAAGAGGTAAGCAACGACGTGGCCGTCCGTGCCGAGCGCCCAGGGCACAGCCCACGGCGTGCCTTTCCGAAACCCGTCCTGCGCCCAGGCCGGAGGCATGGCGTCCGTCAGTACCGTGCCTGCGCATCCGCCGGCGAAGGTATGAACGGCGGGGGTCGGGCTCGCCTTTAGCTGCGATGTTGGTTGATACGACGTGCAAGCCGCCAGAAGGATCAAGAGAAGGGCGAGGCCGACCGAGCGTTTCACATCCTTACTACACCCGTGAACGCCTGATGGTTCCATCGCGGAAGGCCCGCATCGTTGTGGCGCCCGGAATGGGTGGTGTCCCCAACCGTACAAGTTATGAACTCCACCTGCCAGCCGACTTGACGGCTTGCTGTTCAACGATCGACCGCGGCCCTGCGCTCTATCGGCCCTAACGAGCATCGTCTCCGATCGGATAACCGCCGTTAGCCGCCGGAGCCGGCTGGCCGTCCCTGAACGCGATCCTGGTCCGGAGTGGACGCCCTCGTCGCTGGACCGTAGCTTGACAACGGGCCAGACCTATGCATACTGAGTAAGCATACGCCGTATGCATAAGGAAAAATGGACTTGGTCGCATGTCGCTTAGGTTCGGGATACTTGGTCTCCTGGCGGAAGAGCCCCTGCACGGATATGAGGTCAAGACTCGCTTCGAGTCCCTGCTCGGCGGCACCTGGGAGGTCAACATCGGCCAGATCTACAGCACGCTTCAGCGACTGGAGCGAGACGGTCTGGTGGCGCCGGCAGACGATCGTGGCGACCGTGGCAAGCTTCCCTATCACCTCACCGCGACCGGCCGCCGGACGCTCGACGGCTGGCTGCGCCAGCCGGAAGAAGAGCCCCAACAGCTGCGGGAGGAGATCTACGTCAAGCTGCTCCTCGCCGGTCGACTTGCGAACGGGAACGTTGAACGTCTGCTCGCGGACCAACGACGGGTCTACCTGCAACGGCTCAAAGACCTCGCGGGATTGGAGCGGCGGTCCCGGGACGAAGGCCGTGACGACCTTGCGCTCCTGGTCAGGGGGGCTGTCCTCCACACCGAGGCCGACCTGAAATGGACCGACGCCTGGGCGGAGGAAATTCGTCGCGCACCAAAGAGAGGTGGACGGCAATGACGGTGATGGTCGAGCTCACGGACGTACGAAAGCTCTACAACGGGGGATCGCCCCAGGCAGCGGTTGACGGAGTCTCGCTAACGATGCAGCAGGGAGAGTTCATCGCCGTGATGGGTCCCTCCGGCAGTGGAAAATCCACGCTGCTCAACCTGATTGCCGGGCTCGATCGGCCGAGCGAGGGGCGGGTCCTTGTTGACGCGGTCGATGTCGGCAGCCTTAGCGAGACGGAGCTGGCACGCTTCCGTCGCGCCCGAATCGGGTTCATCTTCCAGTTCTTCAACCTTCTGAACAACCTCACTGTGCTGGAGAACATCCTCATTCCAGCCCAACTGGCCGCCGTCAGTCCTACCGTGGCACTCGACCGGGCGACGGCCTTGATGAACGGGCTCGGCCTTGCCGAGAAGCAGAGGCTCCTTCCCGGCCGGCTCAGCGGAGGCGAGCGACAACGAGTAGCGATCGCGCGAGCGCTGATCAATCAACCGCTTTTGCTGCTGGCCGACGAGCCCACCGGCGCCCTGGACAGTCACGCGGGCGAGCAGGTCATGGAGCGGCTCACCGAGCTCAATCGGCGCGGCCAAACGATTCTCTTGGTCACGCACGACGCCAAGCTGGCTGCCGCGTGTGCCGGCCGGGTCATCACGCTTAGCGATGGCCGGGTGGCCGATGACAGCCGCCTGAAGGCATCGCCAGAGGTCGCTCCGTCCGACATCTTGCGGCTCCGGCCTGGAGAAGCAGCGCCGTGAGCGCAGTCATTACCAAAGTCGTGGCCGAGCTCCGCCGCCGACGCCTTCAGGCAGCGCTGATCGGCATCATTGTCGTCCTGGCAAGCGGCACGGCGACCATCGCGTTGACCCTGATCGCCGAGTCGAGCCATCCCTACGACCGGGCGTTCGAGGACCAGCGAGGCGCTCACCTAGTGGCTTTCTTCGATGCTCGCAAGGCGACCAGCGCGCTCGTCGCCGGGACCCAGCAGCTGCTGGGCGCCTCCGCCACCGGCGGTCCTTGGCCAGCCGTGAACGTTCCCTTCAAGCATGGCTCCGGCAAAGACACCCTGACCGTGGTTGGCCGCGGCGATCCCGGAGGCAGGGTTGAGGTCCTGCGGGTCACGGCCGGGCGGTGGGTCGAAGCCGCCGGCGAGATCGTCTTGACCCGGTCCTTTGCCGAGCAGAACGCGATCGCCCTCGGCGACCAGATCACCGCGCTCAGTGTCCACAGCGAGCCGAGCTTTCGCGTCGTCGGGGAAGCGATCGACATCAATGAAGGGCCGGCCGGGAGCTGGTCGCAATCCGCCTGGGTCATCCCGGCCCAGGTTGACCAGCTCGTGATTCCGGGCGATGCCGTGGATTTAAAGATGGCCTACCGATTCGAAAGCGCTCCCACAGCCGATCAGATCGGCCGGGACATCACAAAGCTCAAGATGGGATTGCAACCTGGCGCAGTGACCGACACCGTTTCCTATCTTGATGTCAGAGACACGTTCAACCGCATAACCGCCGCGATCTTGATTTTCCTCCTGGCCTTCAGCGTTTTCGCGCTTGGAGCGGTCGCGCTCATCATCGCCAACGTCGTCACCGGGGCTGTGATCGCCGGCTACCGCGAGATCGGCATCATGAAGGCGATCGGATTCACTCCGCTGCAGGTAGTCCAGATCTTCGTCGCGCAGATGGCTGGACCGGCGCTGGCGGGATGCCTGGTGGGGATTCCCCTCGGGGGGCTGTTAAGCCAACCACTGCTCAACCAGAGCGCCGACGCGCTTGGTCTGCCCAGTGGAATTTCATTCGCGCCCTGGATCCCGATCGCCGCCGTCGGCGGTGTGCTGCTGATCGTTGTGGTTGCCGCAGTCATCCCGGCCTGGCGAGCAGCCGTGCTCAACCCCGCGACCGCTATCAGTCTGGGAACGAGCCCGAGGATTCGCGGACGCTCGGGTTTCGGCCGGCTGCTCAGCCGCCTAGGCCTTGCGAGGCCGATCAGCCTCGGAGCTGACGATGCGTGGGTTCGGCCAGTGCGCGGTGGACTCACCGCCATCGCCATCCTGCTTGGCGTTGCCACGCTGACTTTCGCCTACGGCCTGCACGGCAGCTTCAACGCCTACCACGACTTCGCCCCGCTCCAGGGCCAGGTGATCGTGGAGCGCACTGCCCTGTATCCGGATGCAAGCGTAATAGCCACGCTCAAGTCTCAGCCGGAAACCGGCAATGTCGTCAGGGTCGACTCCCGCAACGTGTCGGTCTCGGGAGCATCGGCTTCGGTGCAGGGGACCTTCTACGATGGTGATTCCACCCGCCTCGGATGGCTCGTGCTGAAAGGTCGCTGGTTTTCGGCACCTGGTGAAGCAGTGGCGGCATCGGCCTTGCTTCAGGAATTACATCTTCAGCTTGGCGACAGCTTCAGCGGACTCATCGATAGCCAGCCGGTCCGAATCCGGATCGTCGGTATCACCTTCGATCCGGACAACGCAGGCCATGCATTCATCGCAGACTGGTCGACCTTGGCTGCGGCGGCTCCAAGCGCCGGGGCCTCCACCTACTATGTAGCGCTTCGCCCCGGCACTGATCCCACCGCTTTTGCGCGACGCATCCAGGCGACGCAACCAGACTTCCTGAACGCGCAGGTTGCCAACTTCGGCGCCTCGTCCTTCGGGATCCTTGAGTCAGTGATGCTCGCCCTTGTGCTGGTCTTGATCCTCATCGCCATCGCGGGCGTCTTCAACACGGTTCTGCTGAACACGCGTGAACGCATCCGCGACACCGCCGTGCTAAAGGCGGTTGGGATGACACCGGGACAGATCCTGGCCATGGTGGCGGTATCCGCCTCGGTGTTGGGGCTCGTCGGCGGCCTCCTCGGAGTCCCGGTCGGCTGGGGCCTTCACCGTGGGCTGATGGGGCTCATGGGCAACCTGATCGGAAACGAGATGCCGTCCGTTGCCTTGAACGTCTTTAACCCAATCGTCCTGCCCTTGCTCGTCATTGCAGGCCTTGTTCTGGCGATCCTGGGAGCGGTCATGCCGGCGCGATGGGCCGCCCGTCTCTCGGTTGCGGAGGTTCTCCACGCGGAGTAGGGGAGCTGGCGGTCTCGAATTCGCCAGCCCGACTCATAACTTGATTGGGAAGTGTCCCCGACCGTACAAGTTATGAACTCCACCTTCCAGCCGGACTGGCCGACCTACCGTCCTCCCTCGGCCGATAGCTAGGCCTCCCGCCCGATTCCGGGTCAGGGCGTCAAGTCGTGCGCCTCGAGGACCCGTGTGAACGGGATGCCGGCAGCTTGGTTGACATCGCGAACAAGCGCTTCGTTGGCAGACTCGAACAGACACATAACGTGGGACTCGCCCGGAACGTACACGCTGCGGATGTAGCGGACCGGCTTGCCATCCTCGGTGAAGCGGCGGCTGGACTTTATGGCAGACTGCTGCGCTGCGGCCAACTGTTCCATCGTGATCCCCGGCAGATTGCGGTCGACGAGGTAGACGCTCATTTGCAAACCTCCTTGTGTTGCGCATGGTGAATTACACGATCCGGTGCCTACGACCTCCCTTTCCAGTACCGGAGCACCAGCGCAGGTACTGGTGGCGTGTCTGACGGGAAGCTCACGCCCATGTGCTCGTGCATGTAGGAAGGCCCATCCACCCGCGCCTCCTCGACGAGACCGTGGCGCTGGTAGAAGGCAACCGCAGGCCGATTGTCGGCCACCACCATGAGGATGTAGGTCGCACCCGGGGCGAGCCGCTGGTGGAGCTCGTGCATCATCACGCTGCCGATCCCGCTGCGTTTCAGCTCCGGCTCGACATAAATGCGGTGGAGCTCGGGCTCGTCGCCTTTGGCGTCATAGTGCAGAAAACCGACGACCTGGTTGTCTCTCTCCGCTACCAAGAAATGCGCGTCCTCCGCATGACGACACTCAGTAATGCAGTCGCCCAGGGCCAGCAGCGAGTAACTCTGCTCGACGATGCTGCGGATGACTGATGGATGGCAGAGATCGCGGTAGGTGTCCGGGACCGCCACCTTGCCGATGGCGGCTACGGCCGCCGCATCGTCCGGAACGGCATCGCGGACGGTCACACTTCGAATGGTGGTCGCTCCCTCGTGTAAGCTCCTGATAGGAGTATCGATACTCCTAGTAGGAGCATTTGTCAAGACCTGCGCGTCGACTAACCACTACCTCGTATGCGATTCTGGGGCTCCTCGCGATCCGTCCTTGGTCGACTTACGAGCTTGCGAAGCAAATGCGAAGAAACCTCCACTATCTGTGGCCGCGCGCCGAGAGCAACATCTATGCGGAACCCAAACGACTGGTCGAGGGAGGGTTCGCCGAGGTTCGGTCGCGGCCCCAGGGAAAGCGACCGCGAACCGTCTACTCAATTACCCGGGAGGGACGCAAGGCCCTCGAACAGTGGCTGGGCAAGCCAGGTGATAGCTCGAGGCTGGAGTCCGAGGCGCTGGTCAAGCTGATGTTCGCCACCGACGGGTCGAAACGCGACCTCCTCACCACGCTGCAGCGGTTTCGCGACGACGCCGAGGGCAAGCGGACGGAGCTGGCCGTGATTTTCGGCGAGTATCTAAACGGCGAAGACCCCTTTCCGGAGCGGGTCCACATCAATGTCGTCGCCTACCGTTTGCTCTGGGCTTACGCACAGACGGAAGTCACATGGGCTTCCTGGGCACTCGATCAGGTGCGACGTTGGCCGGACACCAAGAAATCCGCAGGGCGCCCGGAACTGATGGCGGCGTTGAGAGCTGCCCTAGACGAAGGGGCGAATCAGCGTCGCGCGAGCCCCATTCAAAAACGGGTGTGAATGGTGTCCCCGACAGGATTTGAACCTGTGCTCCTGGCTCCGGAGGCCAGTGCTCTATCCAGGCTGAGCTACGGGGACACAAACGGAACCCGATTATAGGGACGCGGGTGGCACGGCAGTCAGCGCTTCGCGACCCACCTTACGGATTCCGTTACAGGCGTGACCCCCCTGATTGACGGAGGCCCATAAGCTGACTTCAGGACAGGCCAGATCGAGCGAGCCGCCTGTTCAGGAGGTGGGGACCTGTGCGGCGTTTTCTGAACCCCTGGGTCTTGCTTGTCATCGTATCGGCCGTGCTTTCCTGCGCCGAAGTCATCTGGCCGAACCCTTAGTCGCGGTCTTTCGCTGTCAAGTTACGGTTGCTAGACTGTAGGTTGTGCTTACCAAGGGGCGCTCGGGGCGGTCATCAACGGCCAGCCCCGGGGCGCCCGGTTCGCTCGGCCAGCGGATCCGCCAGGCTCGCCAGGAGCTGGGGCTCACCCTGACCGCGGTCGCGGGTAAGGACTTCACGCGGGCCTTTCTCAACCAGGTAGAACTGGGGCGCGCCCAACCATCCACCCAGAACCTACGGATCATTGCCCAGCGGCTGCAGCGACCGATCGACTACTTCCTCGAAGAGCCCGGGGACTCCATCGCGGCCCTCGAATTGGCGCTGGCCGAGGCTGAGATGAGCTTGCTGCATGGCGAGGCCGCCAGGGCCGTGGCGTTGATGACGCGAATCCTGGCCAGGGCCACCCTTCCGCTCGAGTTGCGCACCCGCGCTCAGCTGGCGCTGGGCACGGCCTACCTGCGGCAGGGACACCCCAAGAAGGCGATGCCGGTGTTGGAGGAGGCAATCGCGGCCGCCGAACATTCGAACTGGCCGCAGCTCCTGGTCGAGCTCTACGACCGGATGGGCAGCGTTCACTACCTGTTACGCCGCGCCCATGCCGCCGGACGCTGGTTCGAGCAAGCGTTCGAGCGCTACGAGTCCGCCGGCCTGAGCGATCCCGTCCTCAAGGCGCGCATTCTCGGCCACAGGGCCAACCTCCATTACGTCGCTGGCCAGCCGGTCGAAGCGATCGCCGCATACGAATCCGCGATTGCCGCCGCGGAAGCGGTACTCGACATGCCGGCGCTTGCAGGCATCTACGAGGGCCTCGCGCTCTCGCTGCAGCAGACGGGGCAGTATGCACGGGCGCTCTCATATGCGCAGAAGGGCCTGCGGATCTTCGAGACGCTGCGCGACGTGCGGATGGCGGGAGAGCTCCGCCTGAACATGGGCGAAATGCTTCTCCAGCAGGGCCGGGTGGTTGAAGCTGAACGGCTGTTCACCGAGGGCGCCGAACGCCTCCGCCGGATCGACGATCGCGAATTGCTGCCACTGCTCGTGGTCGGCATGGCTGAGTCCGCTCTGGAGCGCGACGACGCTGATCGCGCCAGCGATCTCATCGAGCAGGCCCTCGACCTCGCCACACGGTCGAGCGATCCGATTGCCAGCGTGGCGGTGCACCGGGTGGCGGGGCGGGTGGCACACGCACGCGGGCGCCGTGAGACGGCGCATCGCCACTTCGAGCGCGCCCTCGAGGTGGCCGTAACGGTCGACAGCCCGGACCTGCGAGCGCGTGTGACCTACGACTACGCCCGCGCACTGGAGGCCGAAGGGGATGCGGCCCAGGCGGCTGTCCGCTTCCGCCAGGCCTACGAGGCCGGCCGCGCGCCTCGACCCTCAGCCCCGGCGTTAAGCGAGTCTCAAGGTTAGGTAAGCAGCACTTGACAACGGGTGAACCTACGTCCGATAATGACGGCCACGGAAGGTTGCGTCGTTCTCCGAGAACGATCCCCCCGCCACCGTCCGGGTCGTACATGTCAAAAGTTTTGTCTATGTCGCAATCTGCGATAGACTGATCACACACAGTCAAGGGGGATCAATGGACGGGTATTCGCGAAAAGTTGGAGCCAGGCTCAGGAGCCTGCGCAAGCAACGTGGCTTGACCCTCCAGCAGGTGGAAGTTCTGTCGAACAAGCGCCTGAAGGGTTCGCTCCTCGCTGCCTACGAGCGCGGCGATCGGAATATCTCCGTCACGCGTTTACATCAGATCGCCACTCTCTACAGCGTCCCGGTCAACCAGCTGCTGCCCGAAGAGCTGGAAGGCGTGGGCGAGCCGGCCCTTCCGCCGAAGCTCGCCATCGACCTGACTCAACTCCACGGCCTACCGGAGCGCCAGGGATCGATCCTCGCCCGCCACGTCGCGCGCCTGCAGCAGCAGCGCCGGGACTTCAACACGCCGGTGGTGACCTTCCGCGCTGACGATCTCGAGCAGCTGGCCGCGGCCTACAAGACCTCCCCGGAAATGTTGCGCCGGTCGCTACAGGAATGGGGCGTCTTCCGCTCGGGCGAGCCCGGCGGTGAGCGACCCGAAATCGAGCGCGATTCGCCGCCCGAACCCACCGAGGAGCGTTAGAAGGGGATCTCGCCCTGGGGCTCTCCCGGGGCAGGACCGCGCTCGGCGCGCAGGTCCGCGACCGTCGCTGGATGCGGCGCGTCGTCCTCTGGCAGCGGTTCCTCCTTCACGGGCAGGCTCTCGATCCGCTGGCGGGCTTCCTCGAGCTTCCGCTCGCAGAGCAGCAGGTACTCGCGTCCGCGGGCGACCGCGGCGATCGCCTCTTCCAGGCTGAGCTTCCCTTCCTCGAGCGAGCGCAGCGTGGCATCGAGCTGGCCAAGCGCCTGCTCGTAGGTTAGCGATAGGTCGGGCGTCATGGAATTGCCTCGTCGACTGTGGCCTCGAGCCGGCCCGCCGCGAGCAGCACCCTGACCGGCTGCCCCTTGCGCGCCTGATCCGCGTCCCGGATGATGGCGCCCCCACCGCTCTCGAGGGTGATGCTGTAACCGCGCTTGAGCGTCTGCTCCGGCGCCAGCGAGCTCAGCCGTGCGGCACGGCTCTGCAGCGCGTTGGCTCGTTCCCGCACCCCGCGCCCGGCTAGCCCAAGGAGCCGCTCGCGCACCGACTGCGCCTGCCGCCGCCCCAGGTCGATCCGCTGGTGGGTCGCCTCATCCGATCGTTGCAGCCGCCGCCGGCACTCCTGCAGCGCCCGTTCGCGCTGACGCCATACCTCGCGGGGCTCTCGCTGTCGAAGCATCCCTTCGAGGTGGGTGAGGCGCTCGCGCCGCCGCAGGTGAAGGTCGCGAGCCAGCCGGGCCAGCGACTGGCCCCGTAGCTGCAGCTCGTGCGCGGGGGTGATCAGGGCGGTAAGTCCTGCCCGTTGCAGCCGCTGGCCGCGCTCGCCCAGCTGCCGGAGCAGGTCGGCCTTCTTCGGCACTACGATCTCGGCGGCCGCCGTCGGCGTCCGGGCCTCGCGGTCCGACACCAGGTCGGCCAGGGTCCGATCCGAGGTATGCCCTAGCGCCGTCACCACCGGCATGCGCATCGCCTGGATGGCGCGGACCACCGCTTCCTGGTTGAACGCCATCAGCTCTTCGAAGCTGCCGCCGCCGCGCGCCACGATCACGACATCGGCCACCAGGTCCTCGTTACACTGCCGGAGCGCTGCGACCAGGCTCCGCTGGGAAGCGGTGCCCTGCACCAGCGCCGGGTACACCACGAGCCGCATGTTCGGAAAACGCTCCCAGATCGTCTGCTGCAGGTCATGGATCACCGCCCCGCTTGGCGAGGTGATGAGCGCGATACAGCCTGGCAGAAACGGCAGCGCTCGCTTGCGCTCGGCGTTGAAGGCGCCTTCAGCCTCCAGCCGCCGCTTGAGCTGCTCGATGGCGGCCCGGAGCTTCCCGGCGCCGTCGTAGTCGAGCTTGCTGACGACGAGGTTGACCCGCCCGTACTGGGCGTGATAGTCGACCTGGCAGGTCACCACCAGCTCCTGGCCGTTCTCCGGCAGGAACGGGAGGCGGCGGGCGGTGCTGCTGAAGATCACCGCGCCGACCGCAGCGGCTGAGTCTTTGAGTGTGAACCAGACGTGGCCGCTCCGCAACGAGACGCCGCTCACCTCGCCTTTGACGACCACGCTCTGGAAGCGCGCCGCCAGCAGATCGTGAATGCGGGTGTTGAGCTCGAGGACGGAGAGCGGCTTGATCGCCTCCTGCGGCTGTACTGCCATCAGGGCACCGCCTCCGCCAGGCTGGAGTCGGGCCGGTAGAGGGCGCGCTCGACGGCGCGCCGCAGCGCATCGGCCTGCGTCGTCTCGTCGGTGAAGACGCGCACCAGCGTGGTGCGAATCGGGAGGCGGCGGAACAGATCCGCCACGGCGCTGCGCTCGACTGCCCGGCTCACCGGGTTATAGATGAGGACCGGGAAGGGATCGTTGAACGGGTTTTGCGGCCGCGGATCGACCGATGCCAGGTCGACCTCGAAGGAGGCATGCGCCAGCGATGGCGGGAGCGCCTCCCGGATCCGGCGAACGTAGTCGGCCGGCGTCGGATACAGGAAGGCCTCCGGCGCCGTCGAAAACTCGTAGTAATCCTCGAAGATCAACCGCCACTTGAGCTCGCGTCGCACGATGCGGCCCCACTCGTGCGATAGCTCGGCGGCGCGACCCCCCTCATGGCGCCAGCGGTCCACGGTATCGATCAGCGACCAGTCGGTCAGCTCCCGGTAGCGATCGAGGTGGTCGAGCGGATTGCCGGGGAGGATCCGGTCGATCGTCTCCCGGAAGATCTCGCGCATGTGGAGGTCGATCCGGCGCACCGTCCGGTGGTAATAGATGTTGTTGTACAGGTAGAGGCGGGCGTTCAAGAAGAGGAGCAGCGCCTGCGCCCCATGTTGGTGGAGCAGCATCCCCTCCCGGTCGAGGAACGAGTAGTGCAGCAGGCGCTCGATGTCGACCGGCCCGACCTTTACGCCGCACATGTAGGCATCGCGTGGCACATAGTCGAGGTTGTCGGCCGTGTACATCCCGTTCAGCACCGGCTTGAGGGCCTTGACCCAGGCAGGCGCTGCGACCCCGGGCAGGTCCGGCTCGGCGATCAGGTCGGCGATCCAGCGCGGATCGATCCGTTCGCCGGCGGCGAGCGGGCCCGACGGACTGGCGCCGAGCGCGGCAACCGTAGACGCCAGCTCACCGCCGATCAACGCCCGACCGATCACCTCGTGATCGATGCCAAAGCGGTCGAGGTAGTTCTGATCGAAGAAGTGGCCGAAGGGCCCGTGTCCGATGTCGTGCAGCAGCCCGGCGACGCGCAGCGTTTCTTCGACGCAGGCCAGCGATGGAACGTCGTCGGTCAACGCGCTCAGGTTGGGATAGAGCCGGCGTGCCCATTCCCCGCTCAGGTGCATTGCGCCCAGGGCGTGCTGAAAGCGCGAATGCTCGCCGCCCGGGAAAACCCACCAGGCCGACTGGAGCTGGTGAATGCGCCGCAATCGCTGCAGCCAGGGATGATCGAGCAGGTCCTGCTCCGCCGCGACGCTGCCGCCGTGGACCCTTTTGGTGATCTTGATGTAGCCGTGCAGCGGATCGGCCACCAGGTTCACTGCATCGTACTGACGAGCAAGTTCACTCATGGCTCGCGCATATTTTAATGACGTAGCATGACGACGATGGAGAAGGCGGTGATCGTCGATGCCCTGCGCACTCCCATTGGCCGCTATGCGGGCGGCCTGAAGGAGGTCCGGCCCGACGACCTCGCGGCGTTAGTTGTCAGCCAGGCGGTGCAGCGAAACCACGTGGATCCGGCGACCATCGAGGACGTGTACTTCGGCGACGCGAACCAGGCGGGAGAGGATAACCGCAACGTGGCGCGCATGGCGGTGCTGCTCGCGGGACTGCCGGTCGAGATCCCCGCGGCCACCATGAACCGGCTGTGCGGCTCGGGGATGCAGGCGGTGGTGGCGGCAACCCGCGAGATCGAAACCGGGAACGGCGCCTGCTTTCTGGCCGGTGGCGTCGAGAGCATGACCCGTGCCCCCTACATCCTCGAAAAGCCCCAGCGTGAGTTCGCACGCGGCACCCAGACCCTCCATGACAGCACGCTCGGCTGGCGCATGGCCAACCCGAAGTTCAAGAAAGACTGGACCATCAGCCTCGGGCAGACCGCGGAGGTGGTCGCCCGGCGGTACGGCATCAGCCGCGAGGACCAGGATCGCTGGGCGCTCGAAAGCCATCGGAAGGCGATCGCCGCCCAGCAGGCCTGCCATTTTCGCAACGAGCTGGTGCCGGTCGCCCTGCCCGGTGGCGGCGCGTTCGAGCGCGACGAGGGGCCGCGGGCGGATACCAGCCTCGAGAAGCTGGCGGCGCTGAAGCCGGCTTTCGAGAAGGACGGGACGGTGACGGCAGGGAATTCCTCGCCGCTCAACGACGGCGCCGCTTGCCTGGTGATGATGTCCGAGTCGCACGCTCAGCGGATCAACGCCCGGCCGCTGGCGCGGATCCTCTCCGCCGCCAGCGCGGGGGTCGACCCATCCTGCATGGGCCTTGGGCCGATTCCCGCCTCGCAGAAAGCCCTGGCCCGCGCCGGACTTAAGGCAGCCGATATGGATTGCGTCGAGCTGAACGAGGCCTTCGCGTCGCAGGTGATCGCTTGTGTGCGCGACCTCGAGCTCGATCCGCAGCGCGTCAACACGAACGGCGGCGCGATCGCGCTGGGCCATCCACTGGGCGCCAGCGGCGTGCGCATCATCGCGACGCTGGTGCATGAGCTCGCTCGCCGCAAGGTCCGGTACGGCCTCGCCACGATGTGCATCGGCGTGGGCCAGGGGATCGCGACCGTCGTCGAAAACCTCGTTCGCTAGCCTCGCATTCCCTCCCCCTCTGGGGGAGGGCGGGGTGGGGGCCTCGTAATGCGCCCGCGGCACTCCTGTCAACGCATTGCAACGGGCCTTTCGCCCCTCGCGATCGCGGCTACGCGATGATCGTTTACGAGGCCGTCATGCTCCTATTGAGTGGTGTCATACAACGCCGCCTGGTCGCGGCTGGCATCGCCGGTGCGATGGCGCTGGCGCCATTGACGGTACACGCGACCGGCAGCGCCGACGTCGACGCGCTATGGAACCAGCACGATGGGGCCAGCGTCGATAGCGCCTTTTACGTCGTCCAAACCTGGTGGGATGGGCTGACGCGCGCCACCCAGAGCGATCCGGCCCAGCGCGGCCTGGACGAACTGGCCCAGGCGAATACTGATCTGCTCAACGCTTACACCCTGCTGCAGCAGCAGCGCACCAATCCCGGGCCGCAGCCGGTCGCAGTCATCGATCCCCTGCTGTCGAGCACCTATAACTTCGTGACCGGCTCGAACGTCAAAGCGCCCATCGGCTCCGTGTTCAACTGGGCGAACCAATCCCTGCTAAAACTCGAAGGGCGCGGATCCACCGAGGACATCGTTCGCAGCATGATGCAGGACTATCGCGACAAGCAGGCCGCCGCGATGCGCGACCTTCCCGCCGGCCGGGCCGATACCGAGGCGTTAGTGGCCGCCAATGCGCAGAGGGAGACCGCATTCCTCGTCAAGATCAAGGCCATCACGACGCCGGCCGACGGGCTCGCCAGCTTGCTCGATGCGGCTGATCAGTCGACAATCACGGTTGCTGCCAAGCATTCGGCGACCAACGCCAAGGCGGCGGTAAAGCCGGCCCCTAAGGCCACGGGCCAGGACAACAGCAAGGACCAGAGCAAGAATAAGGACGGCGGCAAGAAGAAGGACGACAATTCGAAGGCCCCCGGCCAGTCAGCGAAGGACTAGCGCCCCGCCGGCTTAGACGTCCTCCTCGTCCTCGACCCCTTCCAGGGTCAACATCAGGCCATCCTGCAGATCGTAAAGGGCGTCCATCGACTCGGCGATCGTGATGTCCTCGGGTGCCCGGTTGCCGAGGGGATGTTCCATCTCGGCGGCGAGCCGCTGGACGCGAAGGGCCAGGTCGGCCGGAAGCTGCGTCTCCTCGGCGATGTTCAGCATCTCGAGCTCATCCAGCAGCTGGTCGATATGACGAATCCGGTTTCGCCGGGCGTATCGAAGCTCGCGCTCCGCGTGCCACCGTTCGCGAAGCGTCGAGATCTGGACCGAGGTCTCCTCGATCATGCGCCCGCTTCCGAGGATCCGAGCCATGCTTCCCGAAGGCTTACATTACTTTCAAAGATCGAATTGGTCAAGAACTCAAAATTGTCGTCACCCCTAAGGCTGAACTCGGGCAAGGCATCTCGCTGAGTTCGCTGCGATTCGGCTTCCTCCTGGTCCTGCTAGGGGCGTTCCTCTTCGGTGCCGGCGGCAACGTGGTCAAAGCGCTCTTCAAGCTGGGTTACACCCCGCTCGTGCTGGCGCAAATGCGCATCTGGTGGGCCTTTGTCGGGCTGCTGCTGTCATTGCTATTGATTCGGCCGGCTCTCTTGCGGGTCAGCCGGCGCGAACTTCCGGCACTCGCCGTTTTCGGCGGGATCGGCCTCGTTGGGCTCCAGCTCAGCTATTACCTGACGATTGCCCGGATCAACATCGCTATTGCCCTGCTGGTTGAGTATCTCGGGCTGGTCGCGGTAACGGCTTTCGAGCGATATCATCGCCGCCAGGCCGTAGGGGCGAGAGTATGGGGCGCCCTTACCCTGGTGCTGGTCGGCGCCTTCTTCGCCGTGGGCGCCTACCAGCCGTCGCTCTTTTCGGTGAACCTTCCTGGTGTCATGCTGGGACTCGTGTCGGCAGCGTTCTTCGCGTTCTACCTCCTCCGGGCGTCGACCCTGGCGCGGCGGCTCGACACCTGGACCATGCTCGTCTACGGTTTCGGCGCCGGCAGCCTTCTCTGGGGAGGCTTCGACATTGCGACCGGCACGGCGCCACCGGGCGACTGGCGAATCTGGGCGGTGATGGGGCTCGTCGGCCTGATCGGCACGCTGCTGCCGCACGGGCTCTTCGTCATGGCGCTTCGGAACATCCGGCCATCGTCGGCGGGGATCGTGGCCACCGCCGAACCCGTTTTTGCGGGTGTGATCGCCTTTCTCGCGTTCGGGGACCGCCTGCAGCCGCTTCAGTTGCTGGGGGCTGCCGTCATCATCGCCGGGATCATCACCGTTCAAACCGCCACCAGCGAGCCCGTGATCGCCACGGCACCCGTGCAATGAGCCTCGACCTCGAGCGCGTGCGCGCCTTGCTGGTCGAGGGCGAAATCAAGTGGAGCTTGCACTATGAACCGAGCTGTTCCAGCACTCAGGATCTCGCCCGCAGCGCCGCCACCGCCGGCGCCGACGAGGGCTGGACCGTGATCACCGACCTGCAGCTCGAGGGCCGCGGGCGCCGCGGTCGACCGTGGATCGCCCCCAGTCAGACCGCGCTCCTCTTCTCCACCATCTTGCAGCCACCGGTTGACGTCCTTGCCCTGCTTCCCTTGCTGGCGGCGCTCTCGGTCGCCGGCGGCATCGAGGTGGCGACGGGCGTCGTCCCCGGGCTCAAGTGGCCGAACGACGTGCTCTTCAACGGTCACAAGCTGGCCGGCATCCTGCTGGAGCATCCGGGCGGAGCGGCCGTCGTCCTCGGCGTTGGCGTGAACGTGAACCAGCTGGCTGCTGACCTGCCGGAGGGCGCGACCTCGCTGCTCGCCGAAATCGGCCACTCGCTGGACCGTGAGCCGCTGCTCGCCGCCATCCTCAACGACCTGGCCAACGCCTATGACCGGGCCGATCGCGAAGGCGTCGAGTGGATCGTGCCGGGCTGGCGCAGTCGGAGCTCCATGCTCGGGAAGCCGGTCGCTTTTCAGCGCGACGGTGCCACTATTCGCGGGATCGCCGAAGACCTGGGCGTGGATGGGGCCCTGCTCGTGCGACTGAGTGACGGTACGCGCGTCAGCGTCATCGCCGGCGAGGTCGAGCGACTCCGCCCGGATCAGTCGTAGGTCGTGCCGCCGTCCTGGATATAGCCGCCCTCGTGGGTGCCTTTCGGGTCGTGATGAGTGAAGTGGATCAGGCCGCCCTGCGCATTCCAGACATACTCGCCGTGGACGATGACATGGTCGCCCTGTTTCACGGGTGCTCGCGCTGCGATCGAGATATTGTGCTCGACCTCGATGGTGAGATCGCCGGACGAGAGCTTGATGATGAACTGCTCGTGGGCGCCGGTCGCGCTGGTCCGATCCGGAAGCAGTCGGACCACGGTCGCGTCTGCGGTGACCTCGACGTTCGATTGATGGTTGTGAAAGTCGGTGACGATCGCCGCGTCATCCGGCTGCGCCGACCCGCCGCACGCCGCCAACCAGACAACGCTGAGCAGAACGGCGAGTGCGCCGCGAGCGGCTAAACGGCGCACCAGCCCGTTCTCTTTCCCGAACTAACTGACCTTGACGGTTCCCAGCATCTGGGAGTGGAGCGTGCAATGGTACTTGACGTCGCCCGCCTTGCTGAACGTGACGACGAATTTCGCTCCCGCATTTTGCGAGCAGGAATCGAAGCTGTTGTCGTCCGCTGTCACCGTGTGCGGCGCGGAGTTGTCGGTAAAGTCCCACTCAACGATCTGGCCGGCGGTAACCGTGATCGTCGCGGGGTCAAACTTTCCGACCGTGTTCGGATCGGAAACGACCTTGACCGTCGCTGTGCCGGAGCCCGTCGTAGTGCCACCCGCCGGGGTGCAGCTCCCGCCACCGCCGCCACCGCCACTCGTGCTGCCGCAGGCGGCTAACACCAGCGCGCTCCCGGCTGCGACGATCGCCATCTTCCAAACGTTCACGCTAGCCTCCTTGAAAGCCGAATTGCCCCGACCTGAGTGTACGGGCGGAGGTTGCGCAAAGGCAGTGGGATCAGCCGCATCGGCTGAGAATCAGGTGTCTACCTTAGTCGGGCAACTCGCCGAACTCGTGACGGGCATCGCGCACCCAGAGCGCGATGGCGCCAACCGAGATAATCGCGCCGACGATGGCGATCACGAGGTTGATGACGATGCCAATGAGCAGCACCGCGATCCCGACCGCTACGACGGCCGGCCAGATGCTGGGCGGCGGCAGGTGAAAGGCTTCGTGCTGCTCCACCTGGGCGTCCTGCTCGGTCTCAGCCATCAGAAATTGTTGTAAATGAGGGCCCAGGCGAAGGAGAGCGCGAACATGATCAGCGCCGTGACGAAGAGCAGCACACCCAGCCGCACATTCTTGCGCGCCTCGTCTCTATGCATGGCCCACCGAACTATACCTTCCCGATGATGCGATCGGCCACCATCACGGCGAACAATAATCCGAGGTAGGCGATCGAGTAGTCGAACAACACTCGTGACCAGCGCTGGCGGCGGGCGAGCAGGTTCACGACGGCCAGCGCGATGAAGCCGGCGCCAAGGAGCGCCGCGCCCGCCAGGTAGATGGGACCAAGTGCACCAGTAAAAACTATCGCCAGGGTCACCGCGACCAGGACCACGGTATAGCCGACGATCTGACGCCGCGCCGCCGCGTCGCCGCGCACGACGGGCAGCATCGGCACCTTCGCCCGAGCATAATCGCCGCGCAGCCGCAGCGCCAGCGCCCAGAAGTGCGGGGGAGTCCAGAGGAAGATGACAGCGAACAGATAGACCGCGGTGAGGTCGACGCGATGGGTGACGGCTGCCCAGCCGACGACGGGCGGGATGGCCCCGGCCGCGCCCCCGATCACGATGTTCTGGACCGTCGCGCGCTTGAGCCATAGCGTGTAGACGAAGA
>DATNMN010000075.1:0-17564 GCA_035602295.1 Candidatus Dormiibacterota bacterium
GCGAGCGCGATTAACGACTGATTATCCTGAGGGGCGGGAGCTGGGCTCCCGCCCTTTTTATTTGGAACAGCCAGCCGCCAAGGACCTTTACCCGGGCACCTTCAGCCGCGTTGCGGCCGCCTATAAACGACGCCTCGACGAAGTCATGGCCAGAGGCGAAGCTCATGGCCGGACCGCCGCAGTCGACTGGCTCCACCCCACACCCGGCCAGCGGATCCTCGACCTGGCCTGTGGCCCGGGAACGCTCAGCTACCCCCTCGCCATAGCCGTTTCACCTGGCGGCACGGTAGTCGGAATCGACCTGGCCCCCGGGATGATCGAGCTGGCGCAGCGCGAGACCCCGCCCGGTCTCCCAGTGCGGTTCGAGCTGATGGACATGGAAGACCTTCGCTTTCCCGATCACAGCTTCGATTCGGCCGTCTGTGGCCATGGCCTGCAGTTCGTCCCAGACCTGCGACGGGCGCTGTCGGAAACCAGGCGCGTCCTCAAGCCGGGCTCACGGCTGGCGGCAAGCGTGCCCGTCGATCCGTCGCAGCCCAGTGCTGCGCAGGCCATCCTCGAGCGTGCGGTCGGCGGCGCGCTCCCGCCGGCGCCGAAGGCGCGCGACCAGTTTGCGACCCGACGGATCGTTGAGGATGAAGAGTCCTTTGCCGGCGCCGCCAAACAGGCCGGCTTCAGCGCGGTCGATGTCGCGCGCTACGAGGAGTCGACCACCTGGTCGAGTCCGCAGCACTTCATCGAGATGTCTGCCGGCTGGTGGTCGATGGCGCTCCGCCTCGATCAGGTCTCTCCCAGCGAGCGAACCGCGTTGCTCGAGCGCGCCAGGCGCGCGATCGAAGCGGAGCTTGGCCCCGGCCCGCTGCAGATTGCCGGCGCGACCAACGTGCTGCGGGCGATCGCCTGACCGGCTACCAGAGTGCGCCGCCGCCGATCGTTATGTAGAGGATCGGTCCTATGCCCCAAACAATGCAGATGATCGCCCAGAGCAATTTCTGGCCTCCCGTGAGGTCGTCGCGCCCCAGGATGTTGATGAGCGCAAGCAGATAAGCGAGCGGATGCAGCACGGCCGAAATCAGGATTTCGAGCAGAAGCTTCATTGCGGCATGGTACCGACGGCGAGCACCCGCAGGCTCTCCGGCGTCAGCGGCGCTCCGTCCCAGTCTCCGTAGAGTTCCAACCGGCTAAAGCCCGCGGCGTGGAGCATGGTTTTCAGGGCCGGGCCACTGTACAGGCGGACCGCATGGACGCTGGTTTCCTCTCCGTCCGTAGAACTGACCGTCCGCTCTACCACCATGCGACGCGTCGGCCGATCGAGCGATCGCCGCTCCATCACGGCCGTGTCGCCGACGGTGAACCATTCGCGTTCCTGGAAATTGCCCATGATCCGCTGGCCATTGATGACCTCGAGGAGAAATCGGCCGCCGGGCTCGAGCATCGACGCGGCGGCGAGCACCACGCGACGGTCGTCCGCCTCATCGTCGAAGTAGCCGAGGCTGGTGAAGAGGTTGAGAATCAGGTCGAAGGTCTCGCCGGGTAACGCCTCTCGCATATCGCCTATGAGCCACCGCGCCTTGACGCCGTGTGCTTCGGCACGCTCCCGGGCCACGCCCAGCATGTACGCGGATAGGTCGACCCCGGTCACCTCGTAACCGCGCCGGGCCAGCTCGATCGCGTGCCGCCCCTGGCCACAGGGCAGGTCGAGGATTCGCCGGGGTGGCCGGAGCTGCAACAGGGCCTCGATCTGGTCGACTTCGATCGGGGTCCGCTCAGCGAGGAAGGCGTCGTACAGCGCCAGATACCCGGGCCCGAACCAGGTCTGCCACCAGTCGGCCGGCGGGGCTCGCATACCTCTTTATATATGGGCCTCCCAAGGGCAAGCCGCCCGCCGCCGGCGCAACGGTGCGGCCGCCCCGCACCGTTGGGTAAGGGTCAGGCGGCGCGGTCGGCGCGCTCGACTCGCGCTACGCGGATTCTCGGGCTCTGCTCGCGGCCAAGCAGCGCGCTCACGATCCAGATGTAGCCGATCGCCACGATAACCAGCAGGGGTACGGCCAGCCAGCCCATGCTCGCGGTCAACGCCATCCTCATCTCACTCACCTCCCTCGGTTCGAAACAACAAGTTCATTCACCACACATGTTACCCTCGGTGCGATCGATAGAGTGCCGAAAACCATGGAGGAAGTCACCATATTGGGATCCCTATCCATGGCGATGCAGCCCAGAAATCGCCTTTTCCCGGTATTGACAGCCAGTTGCCTAGGTTGACAATAAGCACCACAACAGCAGGAGGGGATGCCGGCTGAAGCTCGCTGAACGCACGCGGCCGCGCGAGTCGAAAGGGGTGGTGGGCGCACGCCTGCCGGACTCCCGCGCCGAATACCGGGATGCGTCGTACCTGTACCAGGTCATCGAGGCGATCGGCGCGGGGCCCGACCTGGCGAGCATCCTCCGGCGGATCGTGAGCCTCGTCACCGAAGCCACCCGGTGCCACGCCTGCTTCATCTACTTCGTGCACGATGACCTGCTCACGCTGCGCGCTGCCTCGACGGTGTACGCCCACCTGGAGGGGACCGTGAGCTTCCCGGTCGGAAACGGGCTCACCGGCTGGGTGGCCAAGACCCGGCAGTCAGCGGTGATCCGGGACAAGGCGCTCGAGGACCCCCGCGTGAACTACGTGCCCGAGCTCGAGGAGGAGCAATTCCAGTCGCTGGTCTCCGTGCCCATTTTCGCCCGAAGTCGCGAGCTCATCGGCGTCATTACCCTGCATGCCGAAGCGCCGCACGAGTTCGGCCGGCCGGACCTCGAGTTCGTCGAGCACACCGCGGCGCTGGTCGCCGGCGCGGTGGAGAACGCCACCCTCTATGACCAGGCCACCGCCAGGGTCGCCCTGCTGACGCAGCTCTCGGAGCTGGCGCAGGGGGTGGCCGCATCGCCCAGCCTCGACGAGCTCCTGCCGATGATCGCGGACCGGACGCGGATGCTCCTGCAGGCGGCATCCACCGAGGTCTACCTTTTCGATTCCGCCGAGCGCCTGATCCTCCATGCGTCCAGCCCACCTCGCTCCCAGGCGCGCCCGCTGGACGCGAAGCACGTGTGGTTCCGGTTGATCGATGCGGGACGGCCGGGCGCAAAGGAGGCCCAGGCCCTGGCCGAGGCGCTCTGGGGCGAAGGAGTCCGCGGGACGCCCCTGTTCGCGCCCCTGGTCGCCGGCGACGAGCGATTGGGCGTGCTCTGCGTTCTCACCGCTGACGGCCCCGGCGACGCGCCGAGCGTGCTCTCAGCCATCGCCTCGCAGGCCGCCGTGGCGATCAAGCGTCTACAGCTGATCGACTGGCTCAAGGAGAAGAACCTGGTCAAGGACTTCTTCGAAGCGCTCCAGCGAGAGGACGCTGATAGCGACGAGCTCCGGGCGCAGGCCGCCCGCCTGCATTGCGACCTCGACGCCCGGCAGGTCGTCATGCATGCGGTTCCGTGGACCGAAGGGCCCCGCTCGGCCGGGCGGCGCACCGCGCGCAAACCTGCCGAAGCCCTGGCGGATTGGCGGCAGGTCGCGACCCGAATGGAGTCCCGTTTGCGGGCCGAGCTGCCCAGTGCCATCTTCGACCGGCGCGAGGGCTCGATCCGTGCCCTGCTCCGGCTGCCGGCTGATGGCAGCGATCTCGCCGGCCTCGTGCGTCGCGCCTACGAAGTGAGTGGTGGAACCGAGGCCGGGCCGCTGGCGATCGGCATCTCGAATATCTGTCAGGGCGCGAGCTCCTTCGCCCATGGCTTCGACGAGGCCGCCTCAGCGGCGCAGGTCGGTGCGCTCTTGCGCGGGGCGGCCGGCGTCTTCAGTTACGAAGACCTCGGCCCCTACCGATACGTGCTCACAGTCGATGGGATGGTGCGCGACCGTTACCAGGACGGGCTGGAGCGTCTGGTCGAGTACGAGCGGCGGCGCGGTACGGAACTGCTTGGGACGCTCGAGGCCTTCCTCGAGCACCAGGGCAACATCGCGCAGACTGCCCGGAAGCTCTACATGCACCCCAACACCTTGCGACAGCGGCTGGTTCGGATCGAGCGCGTCGCCCTGCTCGACCTGGACAAGGAAGACTGGCTCTCGTTGGCGATGGCGGTGAAGGCGGTGAAGCTCAGGTCAATTCGGAAGGCGGCAGCAGCAGAGAGGAGGGACACGCATGGCAGCGGTGATTGAGAAGCCCAAGGTTGCGACGACCGGCAAGACACTCGAGGATATCCGGGAGGAAATCAAGCGGCGGAAGATCGACTTCCTCTTCGCCCAATTCGTCGACATGTACGCTCGGCCGTCCGGGAAGCTGGTCCCGGCCAATCACCTAGACGACCTCTTTACCGAGGGTGCCGGGTTTGCCGGATTCGCCGCTGGGGAGATCGGGCAGGGGCCCCACAGTACCGACATGATGGCCATCCCCGATCCGAACAGCTTCACACCGCTTCCCTGGCAACCCGACCTAGCCCGGTTTGCGTGTGATATCCGCGTCGAAGGCGAGGAGTGGCCCTACGATCCGCGCACCATCCTGAGGCGGCAGCTGGCGAAAGCGAAGGCCAAAGGCTACGTCTTCAAGATCGGCGCGGAATGCGAGTTCTTCCTCCTCCGCCAGGTCGATGGCCGGATCGAAATTGCCGACGCCCTCGACAACGCCGAACGTCCCTGCTACGACATGCGGCCGCTGACCCGCCAGTACGACTTCATCTCGACGCTGTCGAAGTATGAAAGCAAACTCGGCTGGGACAATTACGCGAACGACCACGAGGACGCGAACGGCCAGTTCGAGTCGAACTTCGTCTACTCGGACGCGCTGACCACGTCGGACCGCGTCATCTTCTTCCGCTACATGGTCCACACACTCGCGCAGCGGCAGGGCCTGCTCGCGACCTTTATGCCGAAGCCGTTCACGAACCTGACGGGCAACGGCTGTCATCTCCACATGAGCCTTTGGGATGCGGACACCGACCGCAACCTCTTCGAAGACCCGAATGACGCGCGCGGGCTGGGCCTCTCCGAGCTCGGATACCACTTCCTCGGCGGCCTGCTCAAGCACGCCAAGGCCTACATCGCCGTCAGCGCCCCGACCGTCAACTCCTACAAGCGGCTCATCACCGGCGCGCCGAGCTCGGGTGCGACCTGGGCGCCGGCATTCATCACGTACGGACGCAGCAACCGCACCCAGATGATCCGCGTCCCGGCGCCGGGCCGCTTCGAGGACCGCACTGTCGACGGCGCGACGAACCCCTACCTGACCGCCACTGTCATCCTTGCGGCCGGCCTCGATGGCATCGAGAACAAGCTCGACCCGGGTGAGCCGAACCTCTCGAACATGTACGAGGTACCGACCGAGGAATTGAAGCGGCGCCACATCGATGTGCTGCCGTCCAACCTGCTCGACGCCACCCGGCACCTGGAGCGTGACGAAGTTCTGCGCGAGGCGCTTGGCCGCGCGATCGACGAGGACTATGTCGATTACTTCGTGCGCGTCAAGCAACGGGAATGGAAGGCCTACCACGATCAGGTCTCTGACTGGGAGGTGAAGAAGTACTTACAGCTCGTCTAGGGGGAGACCGGAACGCGGAATCGTAGCAAGAGGAGGAGAACCAAGTGGGGATCAACGTCGGCGGAACCGAGGTCGACACCTACGTTGGCGGCGAGCTGCGAAAAGAAACGAATTGGTGGGGGGCGTTCGTCGTCGGCTTGGCGGGGACCATCCTGGTCACCGGCGTCGTCGGTCCGGTGCTCGCGGGCATGGGTTCGGCGGCTTTGCCGAACTTCTTCATCATCACGGTCACCGGCTGGCTGCTCTGTATGTTCGTCGCCGAGCTGGCGGCAATGATGCCGGAACGCACCGGCGGGGCGCCGGCCTACGCGTACTTCGCTTTCAAGGACCGGTTGCCGAAGATCTACCCGCACATCAATGGCGTCACCAACTGGATGTACTGGCTCGGCTGGGCGCCGGTGCTGGCGGTCAATAACCTGCTGATCGGCTCCTACATCCAATCGTTGTTCAACATCTCGGGCGGCCCGCAGATCTCGCTTCTCGGCCTGCCGCCGGTGTCGTTGCTGACGTTCGCCTTGGGCACGCTGATCGGGATCGCGCTCTTCATCCCGGCGTACCTGGGGATCCGGTTCGGAACCGGGTTGGCGACGGTGCTGGGCGTGCTGACGGTCGTGACCCTGACCCTGATCGCTGTCCTGCCGTTCTTCCACCCATCCAGTCTCAACAGCGGCTTTGTCTGGCCCTTCACCACGCCCGACGGGCAGGGTCTCTTCTCCGGGCACGGCATCGCGCTGTCGATCCAGTACTGGGCCCTGCTCACCTGGAACGTGATCGCCATGGAGGCCGCCGCCTGCTACATCGGCGAGACGAAGAATCCATCGAGGGACGCGCCGATCGCGATGAACCTGGAAGGCGGGTTCGGGGTCTTCATCTACACCCTGATTCCGTTCTCGATGCTGGCGGTCCTCGGACTCAAACAGATCCAGAGCGACCCGCTGGCGCTCTTCTCGACGTTCGTGGGACACATCTTCAATATCCCGGGCCTGAACCAGATCATGTCGGCCGCACTGATCATCGCCCTGGCGCTCTCGAGTCTGAACGCGATCATGGGCTGCGCCCGGTCTGTCTATCAGATGTCGCTGGACGGCCAGGCCCCGCGCCTGTTCGCCCACGTCAACAAGCACCAGGTGCCGGATGTCTCGATGGGCTTCAACGTGGTGCTGAACATCGCGATCATGCTGTTCGGCGCGCCGGCCGTAATCTACGTCTTCAGCAACGTCGGCTACGTCGGATCGTTCGTGCCGGTTCTGATCGGCTACTACTTCCTGCGCCGCTGGCGTCCGGATCTGCACCGGCCCTACCGCCTGCCTGAGTTCATGAAGTACGTGGCCCTAGGTGTTGCCGCCCTGTACGCGTTTATCTGGGCAGTCGGCCTGCCATGGTGTGCCATCACCGGATGCGCGACCGGTGGGACGGGAAACAACCTGATTGCCTACTTCGTCGGCATTGCTGTCGTGCTGGCCTATTTGCCGCTCTACTGGTGGCGCAAGGCCCAGGATCGCCGGTTGGGTGTCGCCGCGACAAGCACGTCGACGATCGCGGCGGACGCGGTTCAGGTTGGCGTGGGCAGCGACCGGGACGCATCGCGCTAGGGAATTGCTGTGGTGAGGATGGAGGAACGGACGATCGAACGCACCACTCCATCCTCGCCGTCGGCCATCCTGCTGGCGACCGCTGGCGAGCCGTTCGACAAGGCGGTGATCGAGCGGGCGGTGGCGCTCGCGAGTAAGGGCCGCCCCATGATCCATGTGCTGTCCATTGCGCGGATATGGGGTACCGCGCTCGGGCTGCAGCATCCAGGTCTCCGCCCGTCGAAGCAGGAATGGCAGACGCAGGCCGAGCTGGTGGCCGAGGTCGTCAAGCAGCTCGAGCGCCGGGGCTTTACCGCCAAGGGACGGGTGGTCGCCACCCGGAATCCCGCCAAAGCCATCGCGAGCGAGGCGCTCGCGACCAGGGCCGACGTGGTGGTCATGGGCCGGCGTCGACCCACGTTATGGTCACGGCTGCAGCGTCGGGATGAGACCGGCCGGGTGGCCCGCCGCAGTCGCGTCCCCGTGGACATCGTCCAAATGGACATGTAGAGATCTGACACATCCGGCGCTCGCAACGTAGCCATCGCAACATAGGAGATTCGACGGTCGGCCGATACCATTACAACTTCAGCTCGCCAGAATCGCGCCAGGAGGATGTGGGACATGTGCGGGATCGCCGGCGTCTTCTA
Organism: Candidatus Dormiibacterota bacterium; assembly: GCA_035602295.1. Classification (GTDB taxonomy): domain Bacteria; phylum Chloroflexota; class Dormibacteria; order CF-121; family CF-121; genus CF-13. The sequence goes on from DATNMN010000075.1 coordinate 7,789, forward strand.
CAAAGGACCTGAACCCTACGGCCCGCTGGGGAAGACCCTCGTCGACATGTGCCAGGAGCTCTTCCGCCGCGGCACGGATTCGGCGGGGTTCGCCGTCTACTCCGAACCCAAAGCGGACACCTACCTGGTCCGCGTCGACCTGGATCCCGCGCTCTTCAGCGAGGGCGATGGCCATGCCGTCGCCGATGCCGCGGGCGAGCTGGTGCGGGTCACCGACTTCAAGTCGGCGGGTCACAACGTCCGCCTCGAAGTCGACTCGGACGCGGATGGCAAGCTAGCTGATCGAATCGAGGACCGCGTCGATGGCGCCCGCGTCTTCAGCATCGGTCGTTCGATGGAGATCATCAAGGACCTTGGTGCTGCCGACGACATCGACAAGGTCTATCACGTCGCCCGAATCCAGGGCAGTCACGGCATCGGGCACACGCGGATGGCGACCGAGAGCCGGGTCGATACGGCCCACTCCCATCCGTTCTGGGCGCGACCGTTCCCTGACATCGCCGTGGTTCACAACGGGCACATCACGAACTACCACAAGTTGCGCCGGCATCTGGAGCTCAAGGGTCACCAGTTCTCGACGGGGAACGACTCCGAGGTGATCGCCGTTTACCTTGCCGATCGTCTGGAGGACGGCCATTCGATGCAGGATGCCCTCGAAGCCTCGGTCAGCGACCTCGACGGAACCTTCGCGTACCTGGTTTCCACCAAGGACGGCATCGGCCTCGCCCGCGACCAGTTCGCAATGAAGCCGCTGCTCTTCGCAGAAGACGATGAGCTCGTGGTCCTGGCGTCCGAGGAATGCGCGATCCGCAAAGTGCTTCGCGATCCGCACCTGGTCCCCCGCGAGTTGCAGGCGAAGGAGGTCCGCTCGTGGCTCAGGTCCTAGCGGGCACGGTTGTCCTCGACGCCGAAGGGCTGAGCACGCGCGCCATCAACGTGGCGATCGCGCGCCTGCTGGCGGAGGGTGCCACCGACATCGAGGTGCTCAACGTCGTAGGCCAGCACTGCCTTGCCGTCGCGCTCAAGACGCAGGCAAGAATCCACTTCAAAGGTTCGGTCGGCTGGTACGCCGCTGGGATGAACGACGGCGCGCACATCGTGATTGACGGCAACTGCGGCTGGGGCCTGGCGGAGTGCCAGATGGGTGGGCGCGTCGAGGTGCACGGCAACGCCGGGTCGGGGACCTCGGTCTCGATCCGCGGTGGACTGGTCTTCATCCGCGGCGACTGCGGGGCGAGGGCCGGCATCTCGATGAAAGGCGGCACCCTGATCATCGGCGGCAGCGCGGGCTACCTCAGCGGCTTCATGATGCAGCGGGGCACGATCATCATCTGCGGGGACGCCGCTGATGGTTTGGGCGACTCGATGTACGAAGGAACGATCTACGTCGGCGGCAATGTCGCCGCCTATGGCGCCGACGCCGTCGAGAAGGCGCCCACCGATCAGGATCGTGACTTCCTTCGGACGGCATTGAAGGAGTTCGGCATCGACGCCGACCGGCTCGACTTCAAGAAGGTCGAGAGCGGACGCCGTCTGTGGAACTTCAGCAAGCAAGAGCCCGAGCTCTGGAGGTCGGCGCTGTGACTGCTGAACGTCTCAATCGCTCGCATGGCACTGAAGCGCCGCTCGCGAGGGGCGACGCCCCGAAGCCGGTCCTACGCGAGTCCAGGATCTGGAGCAAGGAGGTCATCGAGGATATCCAGCTCAAGGCCCAGCTCGGCCGCTACCGCATGCAGGGCTTCTCGACGCACCGGCGGGTTCCAAACTTCGACGACCTGACGTTCGTTCCCTGCACGCTCTCGCGAGTCCCGCTCGAGGGCTATCGAGAGCGTTGCGAGACGCGCACCGTGCTCGGCGGCCGCTTCGCGAAGAAACCGATCGAGCTCAAGCTGCCGATCACGATCGCCGGCATGTCGTACGGCGCGCTGAACAAGACCGCGAAGACGGCGCTTGGCATGGCCGCGACGCGGCTCGGCATTTCCACGACGACCGGTGATGGCGGCATGCTCTGGGAAGAGCGGCAAGCCTCGCACCTGATGGTCTACCAGGTGCTCCCCAGCCGCTACGGCTTCAACCCCGATCACCTCAAGATGGCCGACGCGATCGAGATCGTGATCGGGCAGGGTGCCAAGCCCGGCACTGGCGGCGTGCTCCTCGGTTCCAAGGTCTCCGAGGTGATCGCGAATCAGCGCACGCTACCGGTCGGCGTCGACCAGCGCAGCCCGGTGCGCCATCCGGACTTCATCGGGCCGGACGATCTCCAGATCAAGATCGAAGAGCTGCGCGAGGCCACCAACTGGGAGAAGCCCATCTACGTCAAGCTCGGCGCGAGCCGGGTCTCCGACGACGTCAAGCTAGCCATCAAGGCAAAGGCCGACGTCATCGTTCTCGACGGGATGGAGGGCGCCACCGGCGCCTCGCCCGATGTCCTTCTCGACCACACCGGCATTCCCACCATGAGCGCGCTGATGGAGGCGGTTCGGGCGCTCGACGACCTGCACGTACTGGGCGAGGTCCAGCTGATCGTTTCCGGCGGCATCAAGAACGGTGTCGACGCGGCGAAGGCTCTGGCCCTGGGAGCGGACGCCGTCTCGATCGGGACGGCCGCCCTGATCGCCCTCAACTGCAACGCTCCCCTCTTCATCGAGGACTACCATCGCCTCGGCGTCGAACCCGGCACCTGCCACCACTGCCACACCGGCCGCTGTCCGGTAGGGATCACCACCCAGGACCCCGAGCTCGAGTCGCGCCTGAAATTGGACGAGGCGGCGGATCGCGTCTTCAACTTCGTGCAGTCGATGGCAATGGAGATGCAGATGTTTGCCCGGGCGTGCGGGAAGTCTGACGTCCATCACCTCGAAGCCGAGGACATGCGCGCCCTGACCCTGGAGGCGTCGATGATCACCGGCATTCCGCTCGCTGGCACCGAGACCGCACTCACACCCGACACGATCGCCGCGCGCGTGGTCAAAGCCCTGGACGATCGGGCTCGCAAGCACCCCAACGGCAAGGCCCGCCACTAAGCATGTCGTTCCTCGTGCGTTGTCCGGACTGCGGAGGTCGGGAAGTCGGCGAGTTCAGCTTCGGTGGTGAGACGAACAAGCGGCCGGCGCCTGACAGCACGTCGAGCGAGCTGGCGCGCTACCTCTTCTTCCGGAGGAATGTCGCCGGCTCGCAGGTCGAATGGTGGTATCACCGCGACGGCTGCCAGCAATGGTTTCTGGCCCGCCGCGATACCCGAACCAACCTGATCGAGGAGACCTACTGGCCCGAGCAACGGGCCGCCGCGCACATATGACGCGCGTTCCTCAGGGCGGAGCGCTGATCGACCGCGCGACGTCACTGTCGATCACGCTTGACGATCGTCGGATTCCTGCCCTCGAGGGCGACACGATCGGGTCTGCGCTCGCCGCCGCTGGCGTCATGATCACCGGGCGCTCGTTCAAATATCACCGACCGCGCGGCCTCTACTGCATGACCGGGGCTTGCGGGAACTGCCTGGTGACGGTCGACGGCGAACCCAACGTCCGGGCCTGCACCCGCCAGGTCGCGCGCGATATGCGTGTCACGCGGCAGAACGCGTGGCCGGGGGCCGAGCACGATCTGCTGCGGACTTTTGACCGGTTCAGTGGAGCCTTGCCGGCGGGGTTCTACTACAAGATCTTTCATAAACCACAGTTCGTCTGGCCCCTCGTCGAGCCCATCGTTAGGCGGGTGGCCGGCCTCGGCCGACTTCCGAAGCCACCATCTCCAGGACAGCACGCGGAACGGCTGACGGTCTTCCCCGATGTGCTCGTCATCGGCGGCGGACGTGCCGGCCTTACCGCCGCGGCCGAGGCCGCTGGCGCGGGCCGCCGCACCATGTTGCTCGAGCAGCGCGCGGAGCTTGGTGGGCGCTTGCGAACCCAGGACCCGGTGGCCGCCGAACGGCTCCGCCAGGCGGCGCACGCCGCGGGCGTCCAGATCGTGGCCTCCACACCGGCCTTCGGCGTCTTCGAGGGTCCGCTGGTGGCGGCCGCTGGGCCACACACGCTCTGGCGGATTCGCGCCGGGCAAATCATCTTTGCCACCGGCAGCCTCGAGCAGGGCTCCGTCTTCACCAACAACGACCTGCCCGGCGTCATGCTCTCGGAAGCCGTCGATCGTCTGCTGGCCCTCTACGGAGTCAGACCTGGAGTAAAAGCGGTGGTGGTCGCCTACGGGTCGCAGGGACGAGACACAGCGGCCGCGCTCGAGCAGGCCGGCGCGCACGTCACGGTCGTCGACCCGGCGCGCCAGCCGGTACTTTCCGCCATGGGGCAACGCCGGGTGCAAGGCGTGCTCCTTGGAACTAAGGAAGCGTCAACCAAGCTCGACTGCGACCTGCTGGTGCTCGCCGGCCCTCGCGTCCCGGCCACCAGCCTCCTCGCCCAGGCGGGTGCGCGACTGCGCTACGAAGCCTCGCTCGAGGCCTATCTCCCGGACGAGCTCCCCGATGGTATGCGGGCCGTGGGTTCCGTGGCTGGGGGCGAAGCCTCGATCCTGCCCGCCCCAACTTCGCCCTCGGATGGCAAGCAGTTCGTTTGCCAGTGCATGGATGTGACGGTGAAGGAGATGCGCCAGGCGGTCAACGAAGGCTTCGACTCCACCGAGCTTCTGAAGCGCTACACCACGCTCACCATGGGGCCCTGCCAGGGAAAGGCGTGCCTGATGAGCTCGCTTCGATTGTGCGCTGAGCTCACCGACCGCCCGCTGCCCCAGGTTGACCGGCCGACCGCGCGGCCGCCATGGACCCCGATACCGCTCGGGGTGCTCGCCGCCGGCCACCTCGTGCCGCGTAAGGAGACCGCTATCCATCAGCGCCACCTCGAGGCCGGCGCGGAATTCATGTGGGCCGGTGACTGGCAACGCCCGCACCACTACCGCGACCCGCGCTTGGAGTGCGAGGCCGTCCACCAGCGGGTCGGATTGATCGACGTCAGCAGCCTCGGGAAGTTCCGCATCGCCGGATCCCAGGCCGTGACCTTGCTCGAGCGGCTCTACCCCAGCAAGTTCGCCGATCTCAAGATCGGGCGGGTGCGCTATGGCGCCATGCTCAACGACCAGGGCGTCATCCTCGACGACGGGACCGTCTGCCGCCTCGGCGACGAGGAGTTCTTCGTGACCGTGACCACCGGCGGCACCTCCGCGATGGATCAGTGGATCAAATGGTGGCTGGCCGATTGGGCACTCGACGCGCGTGTCATCAATGTGAGCGGCGGCTACGCGGCGGTCAACCTCGCGGGCCCGCGCTCCCGAGAGGTGATGCAACGCCTCACCAACATGGACGTCTCGAAGGAAGCGCTGCCCTACCTGATGTCCGCGCGCGGCGACCTTGCTGGGGCGCCCGCCTTGATTCTGCGCATCGGCTTCGTCGGAGAGCTGAGCTACGAGATTCACGTGCCGAGCGCCTACGGACAGCATGTCTGGGACGCGATCATGGAGGCCGGCCGGGACTTCGGGATCGAGCCCTTCGGCCTCGAGGCGCAGCGCATCCTGCGGCTCGAAAAGCAGCACATCATCGTCGGCCAGGACACCGACGCCCTTTCCGATCCGTACGGCGCCGGTCTCCAATGGATGGTGAAGTTCGATAAAGCCGATTTCCTCGGGCGGCGCTCCCTCGAGGAAACCCGTGACCACGGGACGTCAGAGCGATTGGTGGGCTTCACGGTCGACGCGGCAGAGGTGCCCCCCGAGGGATCGGCCGTTGTCGATGCGGGCCGGCCAGTTGGCCGCGTCTGTTCCAGCCGGCGGAGCGACGTCATGAAGACGGTCGTGGGAATGGCCTGGGTACCGGCGCCGCTGGCGGAGGATGGCAAGACCTTCGAGATCGCTTACAACGGGCACCGCGCCAGCGCCCGGGTGGTGCTCAAGCCTTTCTACGATCCCGAAGGGACGCGGCTGCGGTCATGAGCGACACGACTGAGACCATGACCGCCGACCGTCCGCTGTCTGAGGCGTCATCGCGTCCAATGCCAGTCATGCGCTCCCCGATCAGCGCCCGTCATCACCAGCAGGGTGCGACGCTCAGCATCGAGGACGGCTGGGAGGTGCCACGTCACTATCAGGACACCGAACGGGAGCGAGCCGCAATTCGAAACGGCCTGGCGATCGCCGATATCACCGCTCGCGGCAAGATCGACATCCGCGGCGATGTCGACTCGGCGCTCGCGAGCCTGCCGCAAGCCCGGGCGGCGGCACTGGCGCGCGTCAGCCGGAGCTGGGCGCTCGTGCTCACGCCTTCCGTAGGTCTTGCCGATGGGCTCAGGCTGATGGCGGGCTCGGCGAGCCAGGACACCATGGTGACCGACGCGACGTCGATCTATGCCGGGTTTGCGTTGCTCGGGCCGCGCGTGCCGGACTTGCTGTCGAGGCTCATCACGACAGATCCATCCGCGCTTCGGCACGGCTCTTGTCTCGCGACGCAGTTGCTCCGCCTTCCTGCGATCCTGCTCCGGCGTGAGCTACCCCTGATGGTGGTTGAAACCTACCTTCCGTCCGAGTACGCGAACTACGCGTGGGAAGCGATCTTCAAGGCCGCCCACCCGCTCGGCCCTGAACCGGTGGGCCTTGACGCGCTTCACGCGGAAGGCTGGCGCTGATGGACCCGCTGAAGTACTTCAAGCCGTGGCGGATGTGGCAGCATCACGACCTCAAGCCCAGCTACGACGTCGTCATCATCGGCGGTGGCGTGCACGGCCTTGCCACTGCCTACGAGCTGGCGAAGCGCGGCGTGCGCAATATCGCGGTACTCGAGAAGAGCTACATCGGCTCCGGCGGCAGCGGCCGCAACACCACGATCATCCGGGCCAACTACCGGACGCCCGAAGGCGTGGCGTTCTATCGCGAGAGTCTGCGTCTGTACCAGGGGCTCTCCCAGGAGCTCGACTACAACTTGCTCTTTTCGGAACAGGGGCATCTCACGCTGGCCCACACGGATCGGGCCGTGAACATCATGGTCGAGCGAGCCGCCGTCAACACGCTGCTCGGTGTCGACAGCCGCGTCATTGGCCCCGAGGAGATCGCGAAACTCTGCCCGCACCTCGACCTCTCGTCAGGTCCCCCCTACCCGATCCAGGCGGCGCTCTACCATCCGCCCGGCGCAGTCATCCGTCACGACGCGGTCGTGTGGGGTTATGCGCGAGCCGCCGAGCGGTTGGGCGTGGAGATCCACCCTTACACCGAGGTCATCGGCATCGTCCGGGAGGGGGCTCGCGTCACCGGTGTCAAGACGAACCGGGGCGACATTTCGGCACCCGCCGTCGTGGCCTGCGTCGCCGGCTGGTCGACCGAAGTTGCCCGGATGGCCGGCGTCGAGCTGCCGATCACGACGCATGTCCTGCAGGCATTCGTGACCGAGCCGCTTAAACCCTTCCTCCACGTGATCCTGGTGTCGGCGACGCTCCACATCTATGTCAGCCAGACGGATCGCGGCGAGGTCCTGATCGGGGCCGAGATCGAGCCGTATTCGACGTACAGCCAGGCCTCGACCCTGAGCTTCCTCGAAACGAGCGCCCAGCACACCCTCGACCTGCTGCCCGCACTGAGTCAGGTGAAGGTGCTGCGGTCGTGGTCCGGACTTTGCGACGTAACGCCCGACTACAGCCCCATCATGGGCAAGACCGAGGTCGACGGCTTCTTCATCGATGGAGGCTGGGGCACCTACGGCTTCAAGGCCGCGCCGGTCTCTGGTGTCTGCATGGCGGAGTTGGTAGCGACCGGAAAGACGCCCGCGCTGATCGAACCATTCGCGCTCTCGCGCTTCTGGGATCGGCGGCTGGTGTCCGAGTTGGCGGCGGCGGCAGTTTCTCATTAGGGCGCGTACGATTGCATCGTCAGCAGGGGGGCTCGTAAGGAGGGACGAGGGATGTTCGAGAAGATTCTGGTGGCCGTTGATGGTTCGGATCATGCGAACAAGGCGACACCGGTGGTGATCGACATCGCGAAAACCCGTAAGGCCGAGGTGGTGGTGATGCACGCGATCGAGCACGAGCACCCGCGTGGGCCGGTCGCCAGGGCAGAGGCACCGGAGGAGGCCAAGCGGGTGACTGAGACCGTAGTCCGAGCACTCAAGAGCGCCGGCATTCCGGTGCGCGGCGAAGTGGTCACGACGACGCCGGGGAAGATCGCCCACGCGATCGTCGACACGGCGAAAGACGAGAATGCCGGTCTGATCATCATGGGATCGCGTGGCCTGTCCGACATTGAGGGCCTGCTTCTCGGCAGCGTGACCCACAAGGTCCTGCAGCACGCCGACCGCCCGGTGCTTGTCATCCGCTAGGGGGATGGGCGAACCACACCCACACCCCGACCATCTCTGGCGTAACCCGGAGCTGAAGCGCTCGTACGACGTAGTCATCGTCGGCGGGGGTGGCCACGGCCTGGCGACGGCGTACTACCTGGCGAAGAACCACGGCATCACCAACGTCGCCGTGGTGGAGCGCGGCTGGCTCGCGGGCGGCAACATGGCTCGCAACACCACCGTCATTCGCTCCAACTACCTCTGGGACGAGAGCGCCGCGATCTACGAGCACGCACTGAAGCTCTGGGAGCACCTGTCAGAAGAGCTCGACTACGACATCCTGTTCAGCCAACGCGGCGTCCTCAGCCTGGTGCACAGCCTGGGCGACCGTCGCGAATCGCTGCGGCGCGTCAACGCCAACCGGCTCAACGGGATCGATGCCGAATGGCTCACCCCCGCGGAGGTCAAGGCCTTCTGCCCGATCGTCAATATCTCGCCGGGCGTGCGCTACCCCATCATCGGCGGCACGCTGCAACGGCGGGGCGGCATCGCGAAGCACGACTACGTCGCATGGGCCTTCGCGCGCAAGGCGGATGAGATGGGCGTCGACCTGATCCAGAACTGCGAGGTCACGGGATTCGACCTCGAGGGCAGCCGCATCCACGGCGTCCATACGAACCGCGGATTGATCGCGGCGAACAAGGTCGCGCTCTGCGCGGCAGGTCATTCCACCGTGCTGGCGGACATGATTGGACTCGATCTGCCGATCCAGAGCCACCCGCTCCAAGCCCTCGTCTCGGAGCTGCTCGAGCCAGTCCTGAACTGCGTGGTGTTGTCGAACGCGGTCCACGTCTACTTGAGCCAGGCCCACAAGGGCGAGCTGGTCCTGGGGGCCGGGATCGATCCCTACAACTCCTATGCGCAGCGAGGCTCGCCGCACGTGATCGAGTACCAGCTCGCGGCGGCCTGTGAACTGTTCCCGATTTTCAGCCGCGCGCACGTGCTTCGCACCTGGGCCGGCATCGTCGATGTTTCGCCGGACGCGTCGCCAATCATGGGGTTGACGCCGATCGAGAACCTGTTCATCAACTGTGGCTGGGGCACCGGCGGCTTCAAGGCCACGCCCGGTGCCGGGTGGGTCTATGCGCACACGATCGCTAATGGCGAGCCGCATCCGCTGAACGCGCCCTTTGCGCTCGAGCGCTTCACCACCGGCGCCCTGATCGACGAGCACGGCGCGGCCGGCGTGGCGCACTGATGCTGATTCCCTGTCCCTGGTGCGGCGACCGTGAGGACATCGAGTTCAAGTACGGCGGCGCGGCGCAGATTGCTTATCCGCACGACCCCGATTCAGCCGATGACGCGGCCTGGGCGCGCTACGTCTTCTTCCGTTCGAATCCGAAGGGGAAGATGGCCGAGCGCTGGGTCCACACCGCCGGTTGCCGGCGCTGGTTCAGTCTGGAGCGCGACACGGTCACCCACGAAATAACTCCGGGTCCTCCAGGCGGCAAAGCAT
>DATNMN010000076.1:0-2437 GCA_035602295.1 Candidatus Dormiibacterota bacterium
CCGGCCCGAGGTAGGCGTAAAAGTAAAAGCCCGCGAAGCGAACCCGCCCCGTCATGTGCCCGGCATCGTACAACGGGCACACGGGTTTGGCAAGGGCCGAACGTAACCAGGGGCCGTATTCAGATCCAGGATCTTTCCCCCCAGGAGGCAATCATGAGGTCGATTCGGCTTTCGATTGGGCTCACCATCGGCGCGCTGGCCACCCTGCTGCTGGCCGCCTGCGGCGGCGCGAGCGTTTCGGGCGCCGGCAGCAGCCCGGCCGCGAGCAGCAATGCGCTGATCCACACCGCCTCCCTGAAGGTTGGCGACAAGACGCAGACGGTCCTGAAGAATGCCAAGGGGCTGACGCTCTACTACTTCATGCCCGACACGGCGACAACAATCGCCTGCACCGGCGGATGCGCGTCGAATTGGCCGCCGCTTCTTGCCAGTTCGGGGACTCCGTCGAGCAACCCGGCGCTTCCGGGCAAGCTCACGGTGCTGAACGGCGCCAATGGCAACCAGGTTCTCTACAACGGGCACCCGCTCTACACATACGTCAAGGACGGTGACGCCGCTGACGTCTATGGGCAAGGCGTCGGTGGAAAGTGGTTCGTCGCCACATCCGATCTGGCGGCGGCCGCGGCGGCGAGTGCCAGCGCCAAGCCCGGCTATACGCCGGTCTACTGAGCGGGTTTCGTCAATTCGCGGTCGCGGGGACCGGCGCCGCTGTTTGGGACCGCGCGTCCGGCAGCATCTGCAGCGGGTCGACCGGGCTGTTATCGATCCGCACCTCGAAGTGAGTATGCGGTCCGGTCGAGTTCCCTGTCGATCCGACTAAGCCGACCAGCTGGCCGCGCTTGACCTGCTCGCCCTCCTTGACGCCGATCGCGAGAAGGTGGCCGTAGAGGGTCTTGAGTCCGGTCTCGTGCTGGATGATGACGTAATTCCCGTAGCCGACCAGCGCCCCCGCCGCGTCGGTCATCGGTCGGGCCAGCACGACGACGCCGTCGGCCGCGGCGAACACGGGCGTCCCGAGTGGCACCGAGAGGTCGATGCCCGTGTGGAAATGCGGGAACCCGGCGTAGGCGGCTTCAAAAGCGTACGGGGTCGGCCCGAAGCCCTGCGAAACCGTCGCGTGCGGGATCGGCCAGAGCAGCTTGCCGGTCGCCGTCAGCTCGGGATCCAATGCGACCAGCTCCGCGGTGAGCTGAATATTCTGCTGGCCAAACACCGCCTGCTCGATCTGGCTGAGGATGCTGTCCGTCTTCACCCGGAGGAGGGCCGCCCGCCGAGCCGCCATCTCGGGGGAATCGCTCTGCATGGCATCGAGCGCGGTGAGGGCCTCGTCGATGGTGGCCTGAAGCTGGGTCTGGAGGGACTGCTCGTTGGCGATCGCCTGGGCGAGCGTCGTCCGCGCCAGAACCAGCGCGGTAAGCACATCGTTCTTCGTCGCGCGGCTCCGCGCCAGCGTCGTCTGCGCATGGGCGAGCGCGACCTCATCGGCCTGGACGGCTCGAACCATCTCCCGCTCCCGGTCGACGACAACGTCGCTATATCCGATCGTCTCCAGCAGGGGGCCGAAGCCCCCGGCCCGAATCAGGGTGACCAGAAACGTGTCCTTGTGCTTGTACAGCCCCCGAACGGTGGTGGCGAGCTGGTTGCGATCTGACGCCAAGCGCGCGCTGATCTCGGCGTGCTGGGCCGTGACGGCGGCAATCCTGGAGTCGAGCTGGGAGATCTGTCCCTCGGCGTCGAGGATCTGCTGGCCGAGCGCGACCAGGCCGAGCTGGGACTGGCTGAGCGATTTCTCCAGCATCAGGGCGTGCGCCTCCGAGGCCGTCAGAACGCCGATCAACTGGCCCTGCGCCTGGCGGTTCTGGAGGCCAGGACTGGTCGGGCTGGCCGAGGGCTTCGGGGACGGGGCAACCGGCTTGGCGGCCGGGCTTGAACTCGCCGACGGCGAGGCCGTGGGTGAGGCGGTCAGCGGCGCCGCGGAATCGGCCAGCGCCCCGGCCGGCGACAGGAGCAGGCCGAGCCCGCCGGCGAGGCTCATGGCGGCGATCATCACCCTGCGGCGCGACCAGGTGCCCGCCACCACGCGGGGTGGAGAGTTTACCGCCCTATGAAAATCTTTACAACTGTTAAGGCCCAGGCTGGTATTGCTTGCCTCGTCCGACCCCAAATCGCCTTCCTCCGCGGGCCCTTCCCGCCCGATTCGTATTCGGCAACCGCTCAGCCCGCTCCTCTGAGCGCCCGCCCCCTACTGTCTCCTATTTTCACCTTTTTGTCACCCCTTGCCTGGTTCCACCTTTCCCGGAAGCGGTTTTGGACACTTGTCCGGACCTAAGCTGTGCTACCATCCAAAAAAACCAACTGAGCTATCACGGGGGAAGTGATCTGGCACAGAGCCGGTTTTTAACGCACACGCTTGTTTTGTTAGCGGCGGCCGTGATCC
>DATNMN010000077.1:0-2424 GCA_035602295.1 Candidatus Dormiibacterota bacterium
CCGCTGACATCCGCGTAGTGCGTGGCGCTCATCCCGAGCGCCGCCGCGCGTGCGTTCATGCGATTGACGAACGTGGGAACATCGCCGAGGTCCCACTTCGCCAGCATGTCGGCGTAGTTGCTGGCCGAGGGCAGCAGGAGGCCCTGCAACAGCTGGTACTCACTGAGTTGCTCACCCACGGCCACAGGGAGCACCGACTCGTTCTGGTTTCGCTCCGCGATAAAGGTCGCGACGTCGGCCTGCGTCACGGTGGTCACCGGGCCAGGCTGGCCCAGGGCCAGCGGATGATCCTCGAGCACGAGCAGCCCGGTCATCATTTTGGCGGTACTTGCCATCGGTACTGACGTTTTTCCGCCCGAGTTCCCGACCTCGCCGGCACCCTCGATAAAGAGGGCGGCCTCTCCGGCCGTCGGCCAGGGGAGGACGGGCGCTACTCCCAGCCGCTCCGACGCCGGCGCGATCGAGGTTGCGGTGGTCGTAGGCAGCGGCCGAAAGTACTGGAAGGCACCGACGGCCAGCACCAGGGCGAGCAGGTACGGAAGTGGACGGCGAACGAGTGAATTGTGCCCTAGCGCCAGGCGATTGGGGGTCCGAGCGTGGGCTCAGCCAGCGCGAGGATCTCGCCCGCCTTTGGGAACCGTTTCAGTTTCGCTTTGCTGAAGAGAAGCCGCTCGTCGAGGGAGACTTCGAAACGTCCCTTGCTGCCCGAGCGCAGTGAGACGTCGATCATGATCGGCGCCCAGGCCCCGAGGATCTCAGCCGCCAGACCGACGGCTTGCTCCAGGTAGTTTCAAGGAACGCAGTATTCGATCGTGACGCGATGCGTGGGGTCAAGCATCAGCCAAGCGTATCAGCGGTGGCGGCCAATCGGCCCCAGGTGTGTGTCCTGAAACGCGGTTGGTAACTTGAGCCCGTAGCCGAGCAATCGATCGACGCCGATGTGACCGAACCAGATCAGGGCGACGTCCAGGGCGAACGACGTCCCACCAATGATCCCGACGGCGGCGAGGATGCCGGGCAGCAGCCAGGTGTGGCCCAGGTTGTAAATGGCGCCGCCAAGCCTCGGCCCACCGAGATAACCGAGCATGAAGAGATCCGGCGCCAGAATCAGCAGGAGGTACCACAGCCATGGTCCCGCCAACTTCCAATAGATGAGCAGGGAGACCGCCAGAAGCACGCCACCTTCGAGGCGCTGCAGCGCGGCGGGGTCGGTAAGGAAGCGGCGGCGCTCGCGGTTGGACCAGCTCACGCCGCAACCTTAGAGCGTGCGAACGGCCGTCCGCGGACCTGCAAGCGCCCGCAGCAGGCGCTCTGTCACGCTGCCGATCCCGTACGTCTTATCCAGTTTGGCCAACGCGACTGGGTCCGTTGCCTTAGCCGGGCGCGTTCCCTTCGGCGTCGGCACCGGCGCGACGCTCACCGGGACGCCGACTCGCCGAGCCCGCTGGATGTAGGCATTGGCCGCTTCGCCAAGCTTTCCGCTGGCCACGATCCCGTCCAGATCTTTGTATCGCCGGACCAGCTGCGCGGCGGTCTTCTCCCCCACCCCCGTCACGCCCGGCAGACCGTCCGACGGATCGCCGCGCAACACGGCGAAGTCGCCGTAGGAGCGGCCGGGGATCCCATAGCGCCGTTCGACCTCGGCCTCGTCGACAACAAGCAGGCGGCCGATTCCCTGCTGCGTGTAAAGGACGCGGACATCGGGATCGCGCACGAGGGCAAAGAGATCGCGGTCGCCGGTGACGATTTCGACCGTGCCGCTGATCTTCGGCAGCAGCGAGGCGATGACGTCTTCGGCCTCGAACCCATCGGCGCCGATTACCTCGACGCCGATCGCCGCCAGCACCGCGTGGATGATTGGCTCCTGCGGTTCCAGCTCGGGCGGCATGTTGCCCTGTACCAGGCGATGGGTCTTGTAGCTGGGGAGCACCTTGACACGGAACGCCGGGCGCCAGTCCTTGTCCGTCGCCACCACGATGGCGCGCGGCTTGCGATCGGTGACGAGCCGCCCCAGCATGTCGAGGAAGCCGCGCACGGCGTTGACCGGCTGGCCATCCGGCGCCTTGAAGGCGGTGACCGGGATACCGAAGAAAGCGCGGAACATCACGCTCGACCCGTCGATCAAGAGCCAGTCGGTAGCCACGCCGATTACCCCGATCTCACGACAGCTACCGGGGGCGCCACAGCGGCCTCCAGCTGGGCGCCGAGCGACAGGATGCTGTACTCATCCCGGGGCCGGCCGACCAGCTGGATGCCAATTGGCAGCCCACTTTTGGACGTAGCCAGCGGCAGGCTGATCGCCGGTTGGCCCGTGCCATTGAATGGATGCGTAAAGCTGAGCCAATCGAGGAACTCGGCGGATGCCGTGTTGACGTCCTGTCCGAGCGCGCCGATCAACGGGGCGGGATAGGTCAGGGTCGGCGT
>DATNMN010000078.1:0-24342 GCA_035602295.1 Candidatus Dormiibacterota bacterium
GGAAGGCCAGCTCGAGGGACAGAAACGTGAGCGGGACCCAGGGAAGCGCGAGCGCCAGTGGCGCATCGAATGGCAGCCGGGGATCGATGGTGTCATCCGAGAGACGCAGCATCAGCGGCCCGAGCTGGTCGCGCTGATAGATCGCATCGGGGTGGCCCTGACGGATCAGCATCGCCGCTGCATAGTTGATGGTGAAGTCCGCACTCCGCCGCGCGCGACCCGATTGATGGCCGACCACGACCACGCCGGCAATGAAAAACGCGGCGATCGCGGCGATCGTCCATCGCTGCCAGCGCGCGCTCATCGGCGCAGACACTAGCGCACCACCTTGAAGAGGGCAGCGGATCCCTGGCTGTCGACCAGGAGGAGCGGTGCGTCACTGCTCACGCGTGCGCGAAATTCCGAGCTCGTCGTCAGCACGTAGTCGATGCTGTTGAGCAAGATCGGCGGCACGGTCATCAGGGACAGGACGGTGATCACGAACGCGGGCCAGCGCCAGCGGATACTCCGCGGGCGCGGCTCCAGGTCCTGCGATCGGGGCTCCGGACGCCGTTGGGCGAGCGCCATCAGGCGGCGAGCCGTACGGCCCGCTCGGCTGGCGCCGGATCGAGGCGCCGGTCGCCCAGCGGCCGGATACAGAGAAGGAGCGTGATGACGACGGCCACGTAGTTGTCGTTGAAGAAGCGCGCGAAGAAGGTGAACGCCAGCAGGCAAAGAGCGTAGCCCGCCATCCAGCGACCGATCGACGGGCGGCGCAGAAAGGCACGACCGGTGATCAACACCACAGGCACGAGGGCGAGGAGCTGAAACAAGCCGAAGGGCAGGCTGTCGCTGCGGTGGGCGACGAAGTGCGCCTCGTAGAGAAATTCACTGAAGCCGAAGCCCGCGATCGGGTAGGCATCGCGAACGCCGCCCCTCGTATAAAGCACCACGTCTGTCCAGAAGGCCGGCGGGTTCGCGATCAAGAACGGGATGACGGTGACGACGGGCGCGAACGCGAGCGCGGCCAGACTGAGCGCGACGTCGCGCCGTTGCGGTCGGGCGTGCCATCGGATGGCGAGCAACAGCAGCAGGAAGGGAACGGCCAGCACCGCGAAGGGCTTGAGGGCGACGGCGATCCCGAGGGCGAACGAGGCGGCGATCAGATGACCGCGCGATAGCAGCGCCAGGCTAAGTAGGACGACCGCCAGGAACTCGATGTCGGTGCGGCCCGCCCATAGGTAGAGGGTGATCAGGGGACTGACAAAGACGGCGCTGATCACCATGAAACGGCGTTCGGGCGCAATCGGCAACGCCATGACCGCCAGCAGGCCCAGCAGCGCGAAGCCGATTAGCACGACGCGGTAGTCGAAGGGCAGGCCAAGCGCGCGCGTCATGGCGCGGAATGGCACGCCGATGAGAACGGTCAAGGGGAAGTACGCCAGGTGGTGCAGAGCCGGGTTGGCGCCCGGCGTGAGGTCCCATGGAAGCCTGGCCATCGGCGTGTTGGACCAATCGACCCCGTAAATGCCTTGTCCATTGAGCAGCCGGTCGATGGCCAACTCGATTTGGAGCAGTCCATCGTGCTCCATCGTCAGGCCGATCCGCGGCCGCTCGACCACGGCGACCAGCGTCGGTCCGACCGCGGTCAGTGCCCCAAGCAACGCGACAGCCCCGAGCTTGAGCCGCCATCGCCCCTCGACCACGACGAGCAGCCCGAGCAATGCCAGGACATAAGCGGTGCTGACCGCGGCGAGCCAGGTCCCGATGTGTGCACGCAGCGTCCAGAGCAGCAAAACCTGCAGCCCCCCGAGCACGGCGAGGTAGGCAAACGGGTTGGTCAACCGGGCGGCGACCCGGGTCAGCGAGGCCCTTGGTCTGCCGGCGGGCGGCAGATCACCAGCCATGACGACGGTGTAACGCCGAGTGTGAGGAACCCCTTCTCCCGGCCGTTATAGGTGGGCAGTGTCGACCCCTCGCTCCACAGTCCGGGCCACCCCGGGCTCGTCCTCCATTGGCCGGGTTCGGCCGGCCTTCGTCGCACAGGCTGCGCTGGTGGGGGCGGCGATCGCCATCTATGGCCTCGTCCTGAGCCAGGGTGGCCTGCATCATCAGGACTTCGGCGTGTACCTTAACGCGGCCCGTGACATCCTGCACGGCCAGCCCCTCTACTCCGCGTTTCTCCATCATCCCTTCCCCGACGCGACGCTCCGCCCCGCCTACATCTACCCGCCCAGCTTTGCGCTGCTCGTCGCGCCGCTCGGCCTGCTCCCGGACGGCGTGGCCGCCGCCGTCTGGATGGCCATCGAGCAGGCGTCCCTCGCGGTCGCGGTCGTGGTCGTGCTGCGCTGGCTGCGGCCGACGAGCTGGGCGGTCGCGGTGCTGCTCGTTGCGACCCTTACCTTCTATCCGCTGTGGGTCGACGTGGTGCAGGGTCAGGCGAACCTGCTGGTGCTGCTGCTGGTCACGGTCGGGATCGTCGGAATCCTTAAGGGCCGACCGGGAGCCGGCGCCGCCATCGGTGCGGCCGCAGCGCTGAAGTTGACGCCACTCATCCTGGTCATCTGGCTGCTGCTCCATCGCCGCTTTCGCGCCGCTGCCTTCGTGCTCGGCGGATTTACGATCGTGACTGCCGCCGGCGCGCTGCTCCGATTCCAGGACACGGTCGCGTACTTCGGGCAGGTGTTGCCGGCGCTCGCGTCGGGTACGGCCTTCTACGCCAACCAGTCGCTCGCCGGCGTGTTCGACCGGACGCTGAGCTCCAACGCGTACACCCAACCCTGGATCGCAGTGCCGTGGGTGTCGGTGCTGCTCATCGCCGCCGCCGCTATCTTGACCCTGTGGTGGTGGTGGCAAACGCGACGGCACACGCCACAGGCGCGCGCCGTCGCATTCATCCCCCTGATTCCTTTGCTCTCCTCGGTGACCTGGACGCATCACCTGGTGATCGTGCTGCCTGTGATCTGGATGAGCGTGATCGCGCTCGCGCAGCGCGACTGGCCACCGCTGCCGACCATCGCCCTCTCCGGGGTCCTCTTGGTCTTCAGCTTTTTTTCGCGGTGGCCCGCGGGACCGGCATTCGGGCAGGCCGGTTTCCGCACGGCCCAGACGATGGATCCCGTGGTCTTCCTCGCCGCCAATGCGCTCTTCTTTGCCACGCTGATCCTCTTCCTTAGCGCGCCATGGCTGCTGCGCTCCCGCTAACCCAGCCCGCGCCGGCACCCGCGCCCCGGGCGCGGCGCATTCGATTCGCGCTGATTTTCGCGACCGCGATCGCGGCCCTCTCCCTTCTCCCCTACGTGCTCGCCTACCTCTGGGCGCCGGCGGGTCATCATTTCGCCGGCTTCTTCTTCATCGCCGACGATGCCACCACCTATCTGGCCAAGATGCGTCAGGGCGCGGATGGGTCGTGGCTCTGGAACGACCCATACACCAGCGAGCCGCACGGCGGCGTCTTCCTCTTTGGCTTCTACCTGCTCTTCGGCCACCTGGCGGCGCTGCTGCATCTGCCGCTGATCGCCACCTATCACCTGGCACGGATCACTGGCGCGATCGCCCTCGTGCTCGCCGTCGAGCGCCTCTGCCGCCGGCTGCTGCCGCCCCAACAACGAAACCTCGCGCTGGTCCTCGTCATCCTCGGCTCCGGCGTCGGGTTCCTGGCGCAAGCCGCCGGCAACCCCGCGATTTTGGGCAGCCGCGTGGAGGCGCTCGATCTGCACCTTCCCGAGCTGAGCGGCTGGTACTCGATTCTGGCTATCCCCCATTTCGCCTGGGCCACGGCCCTGATCGTCATCGCACTGCTGGGCTTGCTCCGGATCATGGAGGCGCCCGGCTGGCGGCCGCTGGCACTGACATCGCTGTCGCTGATTGCGCTCACCGCCATTCACCCGCAGATGATCCCGGTGCTCGCCGTCATCTGGGTTGCCTACCGGGCCCTGTTGCTGCTCTGGCGACAGCGCCCATCGTGGCGGGCGCTCGCCGCCGAGGCGGCGGCGTTTGCCACGACCCTGCCGCTCCTCGCATACAATGCCTGGATCCTCTTCCGCGATCCCACGATTGCGGAATGGGCGCGCCAATGGCGGCACCAGGCTCCCGGGCCGGTGAGCCTCGCCCTGAGTCTCGGGTTGCCGCTGCTGGCGGCCATCGTTGGCATGGTGGTCGCCTGGCGGCGCCGGGACCAGGGACTCGCGATGCTGCTGGTGTGGCCGCCCTTGGTGGCGGTGCTGCTCTACCTGCCGAACGTCGCGAATATCCAGCGCCGGCTGCTGGATGCGCTCTTCGTTCCGATTGGCATCCTGGCGGCGGTCGGGCTGGGAAGCCTCACCGGTCGTCTGCGCCGGGCTCGAGCGCGCCGCATCCAGGCGGTGCTGATGACCGTCTGCTGTATGTCCTCCGCCATCGTGCTGGCGATCGCCCTTCGATTCGCGTCAGGAGCCTTCCCGGAAGCCTATATCAACGACGACGCCTGGCAGGCGATGCAATGGCTATCCGCCCATCACCAGGCTGGTGACCGGGCCCTCTCTGCTCCAGCGGCGGGCCAGCTGCTCCCGGCCTGGGCCGGTGTGCCCGTCTACGTCGGCCACTACAGCGAGACGCTCGACTACTTCCAGAAGATCCGCAACGTCTCGGCCATCCTCAGTCCCGATGAGCCCGACAGCGCCATGCAGAATTTTCTTGGTGCCAATCGTCTGACCCTGCTCTACTGGGGACCCGATGAGGCGGCGACGGGCTTCCACCCGGATGACCATGCCTATCTGCATCCGGTCTACCGACATGGCGCCGTCGCGATCTACCGGGTCACCGGGAGCTAGCCGGCCGTGGCCTTGCTCCAACCTGAGTTCACCGCCTCGCGCCTGCCGGCTCGTGGGCGAACGCCTTCGCCGGCGGTGATCGTTCAGGCGATTGCGGTCAGCCTATTTTTTGCGCTGGCCACGGTTCGCTTCATGGTCGCGCCGCTCGACCGCTACGACGAAGGTGTCACCCTGACCAAAGCTGCACTGACCGCGGCCGGACGGATTCCATTTCGCGAATACTGGATCACCTACGGTCCCCTCGACACCTACATCCTGGCCGCTGCCTTCAAGGCGATCGCGGTCAACGTGGTGGTCGAACGGGCGCTCGGCGTGGTCGTGCTCGCGCTGCTCGCCGGCGTGGCCTATGCCGTGACCGGCCGCCTCGGATTACGCGGTGGGATGCGTCTTCTCCTCACCGGACTCATCAGCGTCGTCCCGATCTCGGTCCCCGCGTTCAACTCCGCGTTCCTGGCGAATCTGGTCGGCGTCTCGGCGGTGCTGGCGTTCCTCTACAGCGTTGACCACCACCGGACAGTATGGCCGATGCTGACAGGGGCGCTTACCGGCCTGGCGTCGTTCTCTCGCCCCGAATTCGCCATCGCGCTCGGGATCGGATTGTGCGCGGGGTACGCGGCGACCGGCCTATCGGGCCGCGTCCTTCGGGCCCGGCTGCTGCCCTACCTGCTCGGCGCAGGCGGGGTCGCGACGGGGTTATGGGGCATGACCGTCGTGATGGCCGGGATCACGCCGGTATGGTTCGACCTCGTCACCTATGCAACCAGCCTGTACCCGCAGGCTCGTCGCATTCCTTTCGGCCGCGGCGACGAGGCGGCGGTCGTGATCGTGCTCGGCATCGCGTTCGCGCTGATCTGGCTCTGGGGGCTGGTTCGCGCCTACCACCTGCGGTCATCCGCCGACGAACGCGCGCGTCTGACGGCGCTCCTGGTCAGCGGCGTGCTCCTCTTCACCTGGGTGCGCACCCGCGCCGATGGGATCCACGCGATGGACGCCTGGCCGGTGACCGCCATCCTGCTGGCGCTCCTGCTCGAGCGGCGGAGCCTGCGGTCCACCCCTCCCAGCCGCGCATTCCAGGCGCTCGTGCCCATCGCGGGCATTTTGATGTTGAGCGTGGCGGCGGGCGGGCTGGTCTTTCGCGACCTGTCGCAGCCGCACGCCGCGGCCGGCGTTCCTCGCAGTGGCCTCAGCGGCGAGCGCGCCTGGATGCCAACCGCGGAGCTGGCCGAGGTGATTCGCGACATCGATGCCGCTACGCCGGACGGCGGTCCAATCTGGGTCGGGCTTCAGCGCAATGACCTGGTTACCTTCAACGACACCACGCTCTACTTTCTCAGTGCCCGAAACCCCGGCACCATCTATTACGAGGCACTACCCGGGCTGACCAACACCGAGTCTGGAGAGCGCACCATCGCCTGCCAGCTGGCACGGGCGGGGGTAGCTCTCGCCGTGCTCGGCCCCACCAGCGCCGGAGAGCCGTGGAACCTCAGCTCGGTTCCGGGATCACCCTTTCTCGACCAGTGGCTGGCCACCCGAACGATCGCGCGGTCGCAGGTCGGCCCCTACCAGTTGCTCAGGCTGACGCCCGGTTTGCGTCCTGGTGACCGCTGCCCGTAGTCGGATGCTTGCGGACGCGCCCCGGGATGGCGAGCAGCTCGAGGAACATGATGGTCGAGTGCCGGATGGGGTGCACCCGGCTCTGCGGTGAGTTGATCCAGCGGGTCGGCACCTCGGCGATCCGATAGCCGGCGCGCTGCGCGCGATAGAGCACCTCGACGTCGAAGCCAAAGCCGCGGGTCTGCAGCGCCGGGAAGACCCGGTCGGCGACCTCCGCGGTAAACGCCTTGAAGCCGCACTGCGTGTCATGGACGCCGCTGAGCACAAAGACCCACACCAGGCGGTTGAAGATCTTCCCCATCGTCTCCCGGTACCAGGGCTGATGCAGCTCGACCTGTGAATCCTTGAGCGCCCGCGACGCGATCGCAACCCCGGCGCCGCCGCGCAGCGGTCGCAGCAGCTTCTCCAGGTCGTCGATGGGCACGCTTAGGTCGGCATCACTGAAGATCCGATAGCGACCGCGCGCCTGCGCCATCCCGAGCTGCACCGCCGCGCCCTTCCCGGCGTTGCGGGCGGACTCCACCAGTTTGAGCTGCGGCCACGCCGCCGCTCGCTGCCGTACCACCTCGGCGGTGGCGTCGCGGCTACCGTCGTCAACCACGATCACCTCGGCGGTGAGCCCGTAGGTCTTGAGAAAGCTCTCGACCCGGTCGAGTGTCGCGGGAAGCCGAAGCGCCTCGTTGAACGCCGGGATGATGATCGAGATCTCGGGGTTCACGCCGCCTTCTCCACCTTGCGCATCTCGGCCTTGAAGGCGAGCAGCTCGCTGAAGGCCCGCACGACGACGCGCAGGTTGGCTCCGGTCTGGCGGCCCGAGGTCCGGGGGTAATGCTGGATCGGGACCTCCACCACGCGCGCGTGCAACTGGCGCGCCAGCACGAAAACCTCCGTATTGATCAACGCCCCCTCCGAGTGCAGCTCCATGCGAGCGAGCAGGTCGCGGCGCATCAGCTTGAAGGCGCAGTTCACATCCCGAGCCAGGCGACCGAACAAGATGGTCACGAGCGAAAAGAATGCCCAGGCATTCAGGCGCCGAGGCAGCGGGTCACGGCGCTGCTTGCGATAGCCGGCCACGATGTCGGCATCGGCTGCCCGGGCCAGCAGCCCCGCGACGTCGGCCGGGTCGAACTGGTTGTCGGCATCCATCAGGAAGACCCAGGGAAAGCGGGCCACCGCAAAGCCGGATCGCAGCGCGGCGCCGTAGCCGCGGTTGACCGGATGGCGGACGACCCGCACGCTCGGATGGATCGCCTTGAGCCGCTCCAGCACCGCCGCCGTTCCATCCCGGCTGCCATCGTCGACCACGATGACCTCGAAGGCCCGGGCCTGATCCTTGAGCGCGGCGGCCATCCGTCCCACCGATTGCTCCAGGTTGGCCTCCTCGTTGAAGGCGGGCATCACCGCGCTGATCTCCACCGACGACGCCAGGCTCATGGAGCGAAGCCTACTCGGGTGAAGACCGTGGCCACCCGGTCGCGACGCAGAACCTGCCAGGTGGCGTCATGCCGCAGGATGCCCGTAAGGGGATGGGCGTTGGGCAGGATGATGGCGTCCGGGTGGGCCTGTGCGATCACGTCTGGCCAGGCGGCCGTCAGGTAGCTGACCTGCAGGTAGCGGCTGAAGACCGCCGAGCCGTAGACCTCGACCCGGCCATCGATGAAGACCCGGCCACCGGCTGGAAACAGACGCCAGACCAGGTAGCCGCCGTAGTCGTAGTAATTGAAGACCCGCACCGGCCGGCCGAGCGCCTGCAAGGCATCGGTCGCCCCGACGGGGAGTGCGGCGCTGATCGCCTCGCCCTCGCGGCCGGACTGGAGGTTGGGGAGCGCACGGTAGCCCACCATGCCGGCCCCGACCACGATCAGCAAGAACAAGTTGATGGCGCCCAGCGCCAGTCCCGGGGCGCCGGGGCGCGACGGCGCCCAGCGGAAGGCCGCCTGAGCCGCGGGCCGGTCGTGCACCGGCGGTAGCATCGTCGCCAACCAGGCGAGCGACGCCTGGGCGCATCGCCCCATGAGCGGCGCGGCGCCGAGCACGAAGAGCGGCATATGCCGCTGTGAGGCGAGCGCGAGATAGAGGAGCGCAAAGGCGATCAGCCACTCACTGGTGCGGGCCTTGACCCGGCCGGTCGCGAGCCCGACCAGGAGCAGGAAGACGATTCCCTCGAACATCATGCCGGGCAGCGAATGGAAGTCGGGCGAGGCCCACTCCTGGATGTTGTTCTGGATCAGTGGCGAGGTTAGCGTCCCCAGCGAAAAGAGAACCGTTTGGATGCCGAACGGATTGACGAACGCGAGCCCGGCGCCGGCTAAAATCCCCCAACCCAGCGCGGTCAGCCGGCGCCTCGGCATCGCATCCGGCCGCGATCGCCAGCTGTCGAAGACTTCGCCGGCGAGAAACAGCAAGCTGATGATGACCCCGACCAGGAACGCGGAGTGCAGGTTCGCCCACAACCAGATGAAGGGGGGCAACACGAACGCCGACAGCCGGCCGGCTCGGTAGCGCGACAGACCGAGCAGCAACAGGCCGCACAAGAGCACATTGAGCAGCTGGGGCCGCGCCCCCCAGGCGGTCGAGCCGGCGAGGGCACCGACCAGCGTGAGGACGGCGGCCGCGCTCGCCGCCAGTCCAGTCTGTCGCAGAAGAAGGTAAAGGCAGACGGCGGACGCCGTGACGACCGCGGCGAAGATGGCGACCATTAAGGGCAGGCCGCCCAGCTGGTAGAGCAGGTACATGGCAAGATCGGCGAGCCATTCGTGCATCACCCAGGGCTGGCCGGCGGCGCTGAACGAGTAGAGATCCACGTGGGGGATCGATCCGGCCGTCAGGATCAGCCGTCCGTTTGCCAGGTGCCACCACAAATCCGGGTCCAGCGGCGGCACCGCAGCCACGCTGAAGATGGCCGTGAAGAGGAGCAAGCGGAGCACGACCGTGCTGGTGACGCGGCGAAGCAAGGCTGCGGCGGCGGTCACGGTCAGGAGAGTAACGGCCCGGTCACGGACTTCCTTCGTTCGGGACGTCCCGCCTGCCCTGAACCAGCACCCGCACCACGAAGCGTGGCAGAGCTAGCATGCGGCGCCAGCGCCACGGTTGGCGGGCGAGCCGATGAAGCCATTCGAGCCCGTGCTCGCGCATCCAGGGTGGCGCCCGCCGGGCCCGCCCCGAGATAAAGTCGAAGGCGCCGCCTACTCCCAGCCCGATGATTGCGCCCGAACGCTCCAGGTTGCGGGCCAGCCAGGCCTCCTCAGCCGCGGCCCCGTAGGCCAGCAGGAGGACCTGTGCCCGGCTCGAGTGGACCGCTGCCGCCGTGGCGGCGTCGGACCCAGGGTCCGGTGAGCCGGGTTGCGCCCCCGCCAGAATGAACCCGGGATAGGTGTCCTGGAGCACCCGGCCGGCCGCTTCTGCCACCCCCGGACTGCCACCCAGGAAGAAGAACCGCCAGCCTGCCGTGGCGCCGCGCGCCGCGAGCGCCCTGACGAAGTCCACGCCCGCGACTCGCCCGGGCAATGGATGCCCGAGCCGGCGCGCGGCCCAGAGCACGCCGGCCCCGTCCGCGAGGGCGAGGTCGGCCTGGCGAAGGACCGCCGCAAAGGCGGGATCGCGTCCTGCATGCATGATCCGCTCCGGGTTGACGCTGATCACCAGGCGAGGACGCCCGTCAGCGATGGCGCGCGCCACCCAGTCCACCGCCTCTGCCTCTGTCAACGCGTCGACCGGCACCCCCAGGAGGGTGAAGCGTGTCACGCGGCGAGCGCCTGCCGGTAGACCTCCGCGGTCTCGCGACCGAGCCGCTCGACGCTGAACGTTTTCGACCGCTCAACCCCGGCATTCCGCAGCCGCACCTGCTCCGCATCGAAGCGAAGGAGCCGCTCCATGGCCTGGGTCAGCTCCTCCACGCTCTCCGTGCGCAGCACGACGCCCGCATCATCGACCAGCTCGGCGAGCGCGTCGGCCGAGGAAACGATCACCGGCGCGCCACATGACATCGCTTCCAGCACCGGCAGGCCAAAGCCTTCGTAGCGGGACGGATACACGAAGATCGACGCGCCGCTGTAGATCGCCGGCAGGAGCTGGCGTGGGACGTAATCGAGCCCGATGACGTGGCCACGCGGTCCGCCCTTGAGCAGCTCTCGAGCCAGCCGGTCCGCTCCCCGGTTGGTGCGGCCGACAAAGACGAGCGCCGTGTCATTGGTGAGGTCGGATGGAAGCAGCTCGTATGCCGCCCGCAACCGCCCCAGGTCCTTGCGGGGATCGATCGTCCCCACGTAGAGGACGTAGCGCTCGGGCAGCCCGAACTGCATTCGCACCCGGGCCACGTCGTTCGCCAGCTGCGGGGTGAAGATCGGATCCGCGGCCAGCGGGACGTAGGCCACCCGGTCCGGCGCGATATGGTACAGGTCGATGACTTGCCGTCTGACGGCTTGTGATGAGACCATGACACGCCGCGCCCGGCGAATGCTGCGTGGGCCCAGCATCGCGAAGTACCAGCGCGCACGTGGATGCATGTCCTCGGGGCGGATCCGGTACGCGAGGTCGGGCACGGTGAGCGCCAACGGCACGGCGCTGAGCATCGGCGCAACACCCAATACTGAGTGCAGGAGCACGAGGGCACGTGGATAGGCCCCGAAGCGCCAGGGCAAGGCCCACTGTTCGCGGCCCAGCCTGAGCCCGCGCGGCACCCTCGGAAAGGGCACGATTCGGTGTCCGGTTGCGGCCTCGCTGAGGTCGGGGATCACATCGACCGGGGCGAGCACATCGACCGACGCGCCGACCCTGTGCAATCCGCGAAGGATGTGGAGCGCGTGATGCTCGAGACCCGTGAATGGCCGAGCCGCAAAGAGGAGATCGACCGCGATGCCATCCGGCACCGCGTTACCGCTAGACACGGCGTGCATGCTAGCGGATTGCCACATCGATGATCGTTGCCATTGATGGAACGCCCGCGATCCGTCGCTTTGCGACGGGAACCGAAGTCTATGCCCGCAGCATTATCGAGGCGCTCGCTGTATCGCGAGGCGCGCGCACGATGCGCGTCTACGCCAATGCCATCGAGGCCCCTCCGTGGCTGCCGGCGGGTGTCGAGTGGCGCGGCATTCCGTTTCCGCGTGGATGGACGCACTGGCGCTTGCGGCAGGCGCTCCGCCGCGAGCGGCCCGACGTGAGCTTTATCCCAAGCCATGTCTTGCCGTTCGCGCTCGGCCTGAAATCCGTGGTGACCATTCACGACATCGGATACCGTCGCGAGCCGCAGTCCTACTCACGCACCGCGCGCTGGTACCTCGAAGCCACGACCCGGTACGCGGCGCGCCGCGCCGACCGGCTGATCGCCGTCTCCAAATCGACGGCCGATGACCTGGCTCGGTTTTACAACGTGCCGCGTGGGCGCATCAGCGTGGTGCACTCCGGCATCGACCCGCGAATGCGGCCGCAGGACCCGTCGAGAGTCGAGGAGGTGCTCGGGCGGCTCGGGATCGGCGGCGCCTACTTTCTCTATGTTGGCCGCAACCACCCGCGCAAGAACCTGGCGATGCTGCGCCGCGCGTTCGACGAGGCGCGCCGCCGCGGCCTCGAGGCAGAGCTGGTCCTGGCGGGGCCCGGTCACGAGGGGGAATCGGCCGGTGCGGTCCGGATGGTGCGCTACGTGCCTCCCGATGACCTGCCGGCCCTCTATGCCGGCGCCATCGCGCTGACACTGCCGTCCCGCTTCGAAGGCTTCGGGTTTCCGGCGCTGGAAGCGATGCGCTGTGGCACGGCCGTGATCGGATCGACGGCGGGTGCGTTGCCCGAAATCGTCGGCACGGCGGGCATCCTGTTGAGTCCCGACGATGCCGGCGCGTGGAGCCAGGCCATGCTCGAACTCGCCCACGACCCGGCACTGCAGCGTCGCCTGATCGTGGCGGGCACGGTCCGCAGCGCCGACTTCACCTGGGAAGCCGCCGCCGCCAAGACCTGGGGGGTGCTTGACGCCGTGGCCCGCAAGGGTCAGCCGCTGACGACCGAGTCGTAGACGGCGCGATGCGCCGCGGCGCTCGCCGACCAGGTGTAGAGCGCGGCGCGCGCCCGGCCCGCCGCGACCTGTCGCTCGCGAACGGCGCCATCCGTCAGCAAACGGAGCAGATTCCCCGCAAGCGCGTCGTCATCGCCAGGCGCGCAGAGAAGCGCGGCGTCGCCGGCGACTTCTGGGATGGCGCCCGCGTCGGAGGCCACGACCGGCGTTCCGGCCGCAAACGCCTCCAGGACGGGCAGCCCGAATCCCTCGTCCAGCGAGGGAAAGAGAACGGCCTGGGCCATCTGGTAGAGGCCCGGTAGCTCGGCCATCCGGGCGTAGCCAACGAATCGCACCCAGTGGTCCAGGTCGAGCGCGCGCACCGCGTCGACTACGTCGTCATATTTCCAGCCAAACCCACCGACCACGACCAGGGGAATCCGATCCTTTGCCGGGATATGCGCCAGTGCGCGCAGGCTGGTGACGTAGTTCTTGCGCGGCTGCACCGTCCCCACCTGCAGAAGGTAGCGATCGGGGAGCGCGTAGCGCGCCGTGAGCTCAGCGCGGACCTCGGTCGACGTGGGAAGGCTGAACTCGGTTTCGACGCCATGCGGGATCACGCGGCATCGCTGCGGGTCAACATGAAAGTGCCGCACAAGCGCGTGCCTGGTCGAGCCCGACGGGCAGATGATGAGGCGGGCCCGGCGGATCGACTGCGGCACGACGACCCTGGTCGCGAACCACTGTCTCGCGGGAAACCATTCCGGGTGATCGTAGATGGCGAGGTCGTGAATGGTCACCACACCCGGCAGACCGAATCCGAGCAGAGGTAGGGAGTTCGCCGGACCGTGGACCACCTGTACGCCATCGCCGCGCATGCGCAGCGGCATCACGACCTGCGGCCCGACCACTCGCGGTCCGCGGTCCGGGTAGAGGGCGAGATCGACGCCATGGCTTTCCCGGAATGCCCCGATCAGTGCCTGGATATATCGGCCGACGCCGGTCGCATCGCCCTCCCCCAGCGCCCGCGTATCCAGGGCAACGCGGAGCCTTGCGCGGCCGGATCCGACAGTTTCAGGCGTAGGTATCGATCCGTGCCTGCTTCGAGAGGGCCTCCAGCACGTGCCGGGCGGGGAACCGTTCGAAATCGTCGGCCCATAGGGTGATGACGCGGTCGCCCATCGGCGGGATGTCCGGCTTGCGGGCGGTCGCGAGCACGAGGGCTCCAGCGGCCGCCGCGACATGGAGCGCGTCACCGTCGTGACCGACCACACCAAGGCTGAGCTCGCTGAGCACTGCCACCTCGTCAACGGTCATGTCGGCGAGTTTGAGCGTGAGCGTTGGCTTGGCGATGCTGAGCCGCGTTTCCCGGACGGCCTGTTGATCGCCGGCGCCGCTGAGGATGACGATGCGTTCCGCCGTCGATTGGTTGGCCACCACGGCAAAGCGTTCGGCGGGCCACACCGGCCCCCGCCGCTCGGATGACCATCCCCCGCCACCCGGAATCAGGATCAGCGGATGGTGGCCGCTCCCGATGAAGGCCGGCCAGCGCGCCATGGCCTGCGCTCGCACCGCGTCCGGGGGCCGCACGGTGGGCGCATCGCCCGGCGCCAGCATCGGCCGGTGGCTGGCGACCGCCGCCAGGCGCCAGTTGGCTTCGACCGGGTGCAGATCCTTTGCCGTCGGAACCCGTTCCGTCGCCACCCAATCGTGGACCCCCGCCGCCACCAGGCGGCGTGGCACAGCGGCGAAGTACGCCAACGCCAGATGGATGTAATGGGCCGGGTATGGAATAACGACCGTCCCGACCGCACCCGCCCGCAATCGCCGAAAGACTCGAAGGAGTTCCGCTGGCGAATCATCGAAGATGGAGGTGCGGCCGACCGACGGGAGGCCGAGCACGGTCCCGACGGCGTCTGCCGCCGCGAACACCGTCGCCCCTTCGCAGGCGATCAGCACCGATTGCGCCATGAGTGCCTCCCGGACACCGCCACCGAGGAGGATCGCGATGTCGGATGATGCGCGCCGTTCGGTACTCATGTGATGTAGTGCTGTCCTCGGCGGACGACCTGCATGTTGTCGAGCGCCATACCCGTCCCGACGGCGACACAACTCTGCGGGTCATGCGCCACACGGGCAGGGATGCCAACGCGGGCCGTCAGAAACTCCGCCATGCCCGGCAACTGGGCCCCGCCTCCCGAGAGCACGAGGCCGTTGCGATTGACCGCGGCGCGCCGCGCCTCCGGCACCTGGGACAGCAGGCGTTGCAAGCCGGCAGCGATCGCGTCGAGCGGCTCACGCATCGCCATCTGCACTTCACTACTCGATACGCGAAGCGGGGTGCGGCGCGGCTCGCCTTCGCCGTTGAGCTCGATCGAGCTCTCGTTGGCAGGGGCGATCGCCGACCCGATTCCCAGCTTGAGGCGTTCGGCGTCACCCGGATTGAGCTGTGCACCGCGGGTCTGGGCGATGGATGCCTCGATGGCGCGGTCGAGGGCCTCACCGCCAATCGGGATCGACTCCATGGCAAGCATTTCGCCGAGCGCGATCAAGGCTATTTCGGTCGAGCCGGCACCGAGGTTGACCACGACGATACCGTCGGTGCTGGAGACCGCCACCTTCGCGCCGATGGCGGCGGCCATCGGCTTGTCGATCAGGTAGGCAGTCTTGGCGCCGGCCTGCATGGTGGCCTCGAGGACGGCCCGGCGCTCGACACCGGTGACCATCGGCGCCACCGAGAGCATGACATCCGGCCGGAAGATCCGCTGCCGGCCGACGATGCGGCCGATCAGATGTTGGAGCATGGCACCCGCCACGCCGTAGTCGACCCCGTTGCCGTCGCGAACCAACCGGACGGTGCGCGCCTTTCCACCGCGGCCGACGAGCTGGGAGGCGGCCCGCCCGATCGCCAGCACCCGGCCACCATTGCCATCGGTCGCCATCAAAGCCGGCTCGTTGACGATGACGCCCTCACCCTTGACGTAGACGAGGACGGTCGAGGTCCCCAGGTCGATCCCAATCTTTTTGGAGAGCACTCTGCCTTAATCCCCCACGACCCGGGAGAGGTCAAAAGGGCTGACGTCCCCCTTGTCCCCTTCCACACGGGAGATGTGCGCACCGAGGCGCTCGAGCTTGGTCACGATGTCCTGGTAACCGCGATCCAGGTGATAGATGTTGTCGAGCGTGGTCGTGCCCCGGGCGCAGAGTGCCGCGACCACCAGCGCCGCCCCTGATCGAATGTCGGGCACGCTGACCGGTGCCCCGTGCAACTGGCTGGGGCCAGAGACCATCGCGCTGCGGCCTTCGACGTAAATATCGGCGCCAAGCTTGCGCAACTCCGGTACGTGCTGGAAGCGGTTCTCGAAGACGGCCTCGGAGATGACGCACTTCCCCTGCGCCTGCGTCATCAGGCTGACGAATGGCGCTTGCAGGTCGGTTGGGAATCCGGGATGCGGCCAGGTCGTGACGTCGACCGGCTGGAGGCGACTGTTGCCCTGCACCCAGAGACTGTGCGTTTGATCCTCCACCTCGACGCCGGCCTCGCGCAGCTTCAGCATCACCGCGCGAAGGTCCGCGGTCGCGACGTCTTCGAGCACCGCCTCACCCCCGGTGGCCGCGACCGCAAACGCGTAGGTTCCCGCCTCGATGTTGTCAGGGATGACGCGATGGGTCGCGCCGCTCAGCTCGGGAACGCCCTCGATCTGCAGCACATCAGTCCCGATCCCGTTGATCTGCGCGCCCATCTTGCCGAGAAACATCGCCAGATCAACGACGTGCGGCTCGCGGGCCGCATTGTGGATAGTGGTGATGCCGTCGGCGGTGGCGGCCGCCATCATCAGGTTTTCGGTCCCGGTCACGGTTGGCATGTCGAGGTGGATGGTGGCGCCCTTCAGGCGGTCGGCCCGAGCCACAAACTCACCGTCGACCAGCTCCACGTGGGCGCCCATCAAGCGTAGACCGTGGAGGTGCTGCTCGACCCGTCGCATGCCGATATCGTCGCCACCCGGCTTGGCCACCCGCGCCTCACCTCGGCGCGCCAGCAGCGGCCCCATCAGTAAAAAAGATGCCCGCATCCGATTCGCCATCGCGGCCAACACCTCGCTCCGGGCCAGCCGCTCCGCGTTGACCTGGAGCTGCTGCGGATCCAGCCAGCGGATCTGGACCCCCATCCCCTCCAGCAGGCCCTTCATGGTCGAGACGTCCTCGAGCCGAGGTACGTTCTTGAGCCGGCATTCCTCGTCGGTCAGCAGGCAGGCAGCCAGGATCGGGAGGACCGCGTTCTTGGAGCCACTGATCGGGACTCGCCCGACCAATCGAGTTCCCCCCTCGATCAGGAGTTGGGCCACTGACCCCCTAGGGTAGCAGCCGCGCCGCGTCCTAAGTGCGGCGCCGGCGCCGGAGTTCGGCGAGCCTCAAGCGCGCCTCGGCGCGCGCCAGGGCGACCGAGGCGGCTGCCTGATCGGCATTGGAGAGCTTCTGCTGCAGCAGGTCCGCGGCTCGGCGGCGGGCTTCTTCCGCCCGGGATTCGTCGATATCCTCTGCACGCTCGGCGGCGTCAGCCAGCACGGTGACCTCGTCGGGCCGCACTTCCAGGAATCCGCCGGAGACGAAGAAGAACTGCTCCTCGTTGTCGTTGCGCACCTTGACCACCCCGGGCTTAAGCGGGGTCAACAGCGGAATGTGCCGCGGTAGGATGCCCAGCTCCCCCTCCGACCCGGGGGCAACGACGAAGTCGGCATCGCCTCTGAAGCGACGCCCTTCGACCGTCACGATGTCGACGTGGAGCTTGTTTTTGTCCGCCACCGTTATTTCGTTCGCTGGCCCCGCTCGGCCTCGCCGTCCTTGCTCTCTTTTTGCTCGCCCTTCGGCCTCTGATCGTCCGAGGCGCCGGCCTTGGGCTTCTCCTCTTTTTGCTTACCCTCATCGCGGGTGCCGGCCTCGCCCTTCGCCGCCTCGACCGCGGCGCCGGCTTTTGGCTTCTCCTCTTTTGGCTTCCCCTCATCGCGAGTGCCAGCCTCGCCCTTCGCCGCCTCGACCGCGGCGCCGGCCTTTGGCTTCTCCTCTTTTGGCTTCCCCTCATCGCGAGTGCCAGCCTCGCCCTTCGCCGCCTCCACCGCCTCGTCGATGGTGCCCACCATGTAGAAGGCCTGCTCCGGCAGGTCGTCGTGCTTGCCTTCGAGGATCTCGCTGAAGCCGCGGATCGTCTCCTTGAGCGGCACGTACTTGCCGGGCCGGTTGGTGAAGATCTCGGCCACGAAGAACGGCTGCGACAGGAAGCGCTCGATCTTCCGCGCCCGTGAGACGAGCAGCTTGTCGTCTTCGGACAGCTCGTCTGGGCCGAGGATGGCGATGATGTCCTGGAGCTCCTTGTTGCGCTGCAGCACCTGCTGCACCCCGCGAGCCACCCGATAGTGCTCCTCGCCGACGATCTCGGGGGTTAAGAATCGCGAGAAGGAATCAAGGGGATCGACCGCGGGGTAGATGCCGCGTTCGACGATCGCACGGGAGAGACTGACCGTGGCACCCAGGTGGGCGAAGGTGGTCGCGATCGCGGGGTCCGTGTAGTCATCGGCCGGGACGAAGACCGCCTGCACCGAGGTGATCGAACCCTTCTTGGTGGACGTGATGCGCTCCTCGAGATCGCCCATCTCAGTGGCCAGCGTGGGCTGGT
Organism: Candidatus Dormiibacterota bacterium; assembly: GCA_035602295.1. Lineage (GTDB taxonomy): Bacteria > Chloroflexota > Dormibacteria > CF-121 > CF-121 > CF-13. The sequence continues at coordinate 18,062 of DATNMN010000078.1, forward strand.
AGCCGACCGCCGAGGGCAGGCGACCGAGCAGGGCCGAGACTTCGCTGCCCGCCAGCATGTAGCGGAAGACGTTGTCGATGAAGAGCAGCACGTCCTGGCCAAACTCGTCGCGGAAATACTCCGCCAGGGTCAGGCCGGTCAACCCGACCCGGGCACGCGCCCCCGGCGGTTCGTTCATCTGCCCGAACACCAGTGCCGTCTTGTCGATAACTCCCGATTCGTTCATCTCAAGCCAGAGCGAGTTGCCCTCGCGGGTGCGCTCACCGACACCGGCAAACACGGAGAAGCCGCTGTGCTCGGTGGCGATATTGCGGATGAGCTCCATGACGATGACGGTCTTGCCCACGCCGGCGCCTCCGAACAAGCCGATCTTGCTGCCCTTGGCGAAGGTGGTGACCAGGTCGATGACCTTGATCCCGGTCTCGAGCACCTCGGTGTCCGTGGCCTGCTCGCTGACCGGGGGCGCCGCGCGATGGATCGGCAGGCGGACGTCTGACTCGATCTTGCCCTTGCCGTCGATCGGGTCGCCGATGACGTTCATCATCCGGCCCAGTGTCCCTTTGCCGACCGGCACGGTGATCGGACCGCCCGTGTCCTTGACCTCGGTGCCTCGGACCAGACCGTCGGTCGAGTCCATCGCGATGGTTCGCACCACATCATTGCCGCGATGCTGCTGGACTTCCAGTACGAGGCGGCCCTGCTTGCCGCGATCGATTTCGAGCGCGTGGTAGATCTCCGGAAGATCTTGCCCCTCGAAGACGACATCGACGACCGGGCCAATGATTTGGTCGACGCGCCCGGTTCGTTCCTTCTTTGGCTTCCCTTGCTTTTTCTCTGCCTTCTCTGCGATTGCCATTGATGCCTCCTGCTAGCCGGCGGTGAGCGCCTCGGCGCCTCCCACGATTTCACTCAGTTCTTTCGTGATCGTCGCCTGCCGCACCTTATTGCGCAGCAGGGTCAGGTCTTCGATTAGCTCACCGGCGTTGTCGGTCGCGTTCCGCATCGCCACCATCTGGGCCGCATAGAAGCTGGCCAGGTTGTCGAGTACCGCCGCGTAGACCTGTGCCTCGACGTACCGTGGCAGCAACTGCGAGAGCACCTCTTCGGCCTCCGGTTCGTAAAGGTAGTCGATCCGGATCCCCTCCTTCCGCTCGGGGACGCGGACCGGGATCAGGACCTTCACCGTTGGCTCCAACCGGCTGACCGAGGCAAAGTGGGTATAGAGCAGCGCAACCTCGTCGACATTGCCCTGCAAATACTCATCTCTCGCCACGGTGATCGCCGGCAAGATGTCCTTCAACTGCGGGCGGTCGCCGATCTGCGATACCTCGGCCAGGATCGGAACCCCTAACCTCCGGAAGTAGTCGCGCCCTTTTCGGCCGATCGTGTCGAGCACGGTGTCGCCCTGCCGGATGTAGCCGAGCCCTACGCGAAAGGCGTTGACGTTCAGGCCGCCCGCGAGGCCGCGGTCGGAGGAGACGAGAATCAACAAGCGTTTCTTGACCGGCCGCTCGGTGAGAAACGGATGTTGATAGCTGGTCACCCGGCTCGCCACCTCGACCAGGACGTCGGCCATACGATCGGCATAGGGACGAGCCGCCTCCGCCCGTGCCTGTACCCGGCGCAGCTTGGAGGCGGCGACCGCCTGCATCGCGCGCGTGATCTGTTGGGTGTTCTTCACGCTGGCGATCCGGCGACGGATTTCGGCGAGCGTGGCCATCTGGCGCTAGCGCTCCTTTCTGGTCTCGCGCTCGGTCGCCCGGCGCGCCGCCTGCAACGGACCCTTTCCCTCCGATGGCGGTTCGTCCGTTTTTGCGGCCGGCTTCTCTTCAGCTTTCTGAACCAGCGGGCTCGATTGCTTGAACTCGTCGATCGCCCCCCGCAGCAATTTTTCCGCGTCCGCAGACAACGCCTTCTCTTTGGCGATCGCCTGCTCGATCCCCGGATGCGAGCTGGTCAGGAAGCGAAGCAGCTCCTTTTCGAATTGCCGCACCTTGTCGACCGGAACGTCGTCGAGCAAGCCATTCCCGCCGGCGAAGAGGACGATGACCTGCTGGGCAACCGGCATCGGTTGGTACTGGTCCTGCTTGAGCAGCTCCTCCATCCGCTTGCCACGCTCCAGCTGGTCCCGCGTCCGCTTGTCCAGGTCGGAGGCGAACTGCGCGAAGGCCGCCAGGTCCCGATACTGCGAGAGGTCGAGGCGGAGCCTGCCGGCGACCTGCCGCATCGCCTTGATCTGGGCGGCCCCACCGACACGCGAAACGGAGAGGCCGGTCGAGATCGCCGGCCGGATGCCAGCGTAAAACAGGTCGGTCAAGAGGTAGATCTGGCCATCGGTGATCGAGATGACGTTGGTGGGGATGTAGGCAGAGATATCACCCGCCAGTGTCTCGATGATCGGCAGGGCCGTCAGCGAGCCACCGCCATTCTTCTTGTTCATGCGCGCCGAGCGCTCCAGCAGCCGCGAGTGCAGGTAGAAGACGTCGCCGGGATAGGCCTCGCGGCCGGGTGGCCGGCGCAGCAGGAGCGAGATCTGCCGGTAAGCCCAGGCGTGCTTCGAGAGATCGTCGTAGACGACCAGCACGTCCTTGCCTTGGTCCATGAAGTACTCGCCCATCGACGTTGCAGCGTAGGGCGCGATGTACCAGAGCGGCGCCGGCTCACTCGCGGTCGCGGAGACGATGATGGTGTACTCGAGCGCGCCACGCTCCTCGAGCTCGGCAGCCACCTGGGCGACGGTGGCGGCGCGTTGGCCGATCGCCACATAGATGCAGATGACGTCCTGCCCCTTCTGGTTGATGATGGTGTCGAGCGCAATCGCGGTCTTGCCAGTCTGGCGGTCACCAATGATCAGCTCACGCTGACCCCGGCCGATGGGGGTCATCGCATCGACCGACTTGATCCCGGTCTGCAACGGCGTATCGACGGGTTGCCGGGTGATGACACCCGGCGCAACCTTCTCGACGGCGGCTGTCTCGGTCGTCTGGATCGGTCCTTTGCCGTCGATCGGCTCCCCGAGCGCGTTGACGACCCGGCCGATGAGCGCCTCGCCGACCGGCACCTGGATGACGCTGCCAGTGGTCCTTACCTCATCGCCCTCGCGGATCTCCTCGTAGGGCCCGAGAATGACGGCGCCGACCGAGTCCTCCTCGAGGTTGAGCGCCATGCCTTTGACCCCGCCCTTGAACTCGAGCAGCTCCAGAGACTGGGCGTTCCGAAGTCCATAGATCCGTGCGATGCCGTCACCGATCTCGGTGACGATGCCGACGTCCGCCGAGAGGATCGGGACGTCGAACTCCTTGATGCGCTGTTTGATCAGGCTGCTGATCTCGTCTGACTTGATGCCCAATGCTTTCCCTCGCCCTTTAGCTCAATAATTCCTGCCGCAACCGTGCGAGTTGCGTCCGCACCGTGCCATCAATGAGGTGATCCCCGATCTGGATGGTCGCGCCCCCGACAATCTCTGGGTCGGTCAGAAACTTTACGGTGACCTTGCGGCCTAGTTTGCGTGACAGTTCCTGCTCGTAACGCCGGCGGTCGTCCTGATCCAGGTCAATCGCGGTCGCGACGGTGGCGTGTACGATGCCCGACGCCTCGTCGGCGAGCCGCTCGAACGCCTCCCGGATCTCATGGATGTACCGGGTGCGGTGATGTTCGACCAACAACCGAAGGAGGTTTTCGGTCTCGGGCTTAAGTTCGGGAGCAAGAAGCTTCGCCAGCTCCATCCGGCGTTTGACGCCGACCGCCGGATTCTGAAAGGCGGCGACCAGGACATCGTCCTGGAGCAACTCGTCCAGCTTCGACAGCTCGGCTCGCCAGGTGTCGATCGTCTTCTCCTCCTGGGCCAGCTGAAAAATACCGGCGGCGTACCTTCGCGCCACGTTGCTGGCGTCAGGCACGGATCTCGGCCTCCTCGATGGCACGCTCGATCAGCTCACGATGCTTCTTCGCATCGAGGCTCTCGCCGATGATGCGACCCGCGGCCAGCACCGCCAGGTCAGCCACCTGGCCCCTGAGATCCTGTACAGCCTTCTCGCGCTCTTGTTGGATCTCGGCACGGGCCTTGGCGATCAAGCCCTCGGCTTGCCCGCGTGCCTTTGCTTCGAGCTCTTTCCGCAGGTCCTCGCCTTGCTTGGCGATGCGGTCGAGCAGCGCCTGACCCTCTTTGCGCGCTTGGTCCAGCCGCTGCTGATACTCGCGCTCCGCGGCCTCGCGGTCCTTCTGCGCTTCCTCTGCGGCGCGCAGGCCCTCCTGAATCCGCTTTGTGCGGGCTTCCAGCACCTGCACGATCGGCCGATACAGATAACGTGCGATCAGGAACAGCAGCACGAAGAATGCGATGTCCTGGATCAGCAGCGTCAGGTTCGGAACAACGAACATGCTGGAGACCTAGTGCGCTGGGTTAGCGAAGATGAGGATCAGGGCGAAGACCAGCGTGATGATCGGCAGCGCCTCGATAAGCCCGATGCCGATCAGCATCAGCGGAAGGAGCTGGCCGCGGGCCTCAGGCTGGCGGGCAACGCCCTCCACGGTGCGCGCGGACACCAGCCCGTCGCCAACGCCGGCCCCGATCGCACCGCCTGCCATGATCAAGCCGGCCGCGACCAGACCGGCCCCAATGATGATTGCGTGTTCCACGTCTTCCTCCTTATGTGACTGTCGGTTGCCCGGATTCGTGATGTTCCATTGCCTGTCCGAAATACGCGATGGTGAGCATAGTGAAGATGAAGGCCTGGATCGCGCCGATGAAGATGCTGAAGGCGATCCAGACGATATCGAAGACAAAGATCGCGATCACGCCGACTATTGCCAGTGCACCGACCAGAAGGTGGCCCTGCACCAGTTGCCCAACCCCCAGCAGGAAGCCGCCGCCGAAGAACGCGAGCACCAACAGCATCACCTCGCCGGCCAGGATGTTGCCAAAGAGCCGGAAGGAGAGCGTCACCGGCTTCGACAGTTCTTCGATGAGGTTGATGGGCGCCAGCACGGGAAACGGCTCGAGGAAGTGTTTCAGGTATCCGCCGAGGCCCCGGTTTCTGATCGCGTAGTACTCCACGAGAACGAACGTCACGAGCGCGAGTGCCAGGGTACTGTTCAAATCGGCAGTTGGAGAAGTGAAACGAATCCCCGGAATTTGCACAAGACCTAGCCAGTTAGCCACGATGATGAAGAGGAACATCGTCACGGCGAGGGGTGCGATCTCCCGGCCCCGCTCACCGATCGTATCCTCGACAAGGCCACTGACGAACTCGACCGCGTATTCGAGGATGTTCTGCACCCCGGTGGGCGCTTCGTCCGTCAGTCCACGTCGGCGCGCCCAGAACACCAGGCCACCGATAATCGCCAGGACGATCACGATCATGACGACCGTGTCGACGTAGATGGTCAGTCCGAAGACCTGGACCTGGACGTGCTGGCCGATCTCGATCTGAGGCTGAGTGACCAGCGCCAACCGGGTCATTGCGCCGCCCTCTGCCGCGTTGACCAGACCAGCGACACCGGCACGTTCATGAGCAGCACCACGGCGATGCCGATGGCGTAGCCAACAAGCGAGGCCCCGAGCAAGCGATAGGACCCGATCGCGAGCAGGCCGATCAGCGCGAACCGGCTTGCGGCACCGTAGAGGAAGCCGCCCACGGTCGAGCGCCTATTGAGCCGGCTGACCCGGAGCGCCAGCAGGATCGCGTTGAGGCTCCCGGCGAGCCAACCGATTACGATTCCAAGCGCCCATACCCCGCGGCCGCCCGCCACCATGACCAGGCACAGTGCCACGACTGGGAGTGCGGCCCACCCGATCAGCGAAACGGTGATCGCCTGAAGCGGTCGCTCGATCATCGATTGAACTCCCGTATCACCAGGCGGTAGATACCCAATGCGGCGGCAGCGATGCCCACCAAAATGCCGATGATGAGGAACAGCGGCGTCGTGTGCAGCACTCGATCAAGGAACAAGCCACCAAGAATTCCAACAAGAAGACTCCCAACGGCCGAGAATCCCAGCCCGGTCACGAGTCCCATCGAGGAGAAGAGCTTCCGGTTACTGGGCGGTGCCATCGGCAGGCTCCCTGATGGGCAGGAGTCTCAAGCCAATACAGCTTATCAGGCGTTGAATTCGGGACGCCATCGGGCGAGGGCCCGAACCGAGCTCAACCCCGGCTGGTTCGCCGGAACCGGCGTATCACGATGATGGCGATCCCGAGCAGGAGCAGCAGGACCGCACCGAGCAGGACCTTCCGATGCCCATAGATGGTCAACGCGACCGCGGAGCAGATGGCCGTCGCG
>DATNMN010000079.1:0-4664 GCA_035602295.1 Candidatus Dormiibacterota bacterium
AATCTCGACGCTGGACTTCGATTTCATCGACTACTACACGGCGCGATGGAACCGGGCGCTTGCGGTAATGGACTCGGACCGGTTTGAAGGCTGGTTGCGGCAGGCGCAACGCGAGGGCCCTTGACAGAGTTCGTATTGCAGACGAGACTTTCGGCGTACGCCAAACGTCGCCGCTCAACCATGGAAGGAGGATGAGATCCGTTGGTGCTTGACAGTGTCCTAAAGGCGTATCAGTCGCCGACCCGAATGGTGCATGCGATTGGGGCCATCTCGGCGCTTGGCCAGGAGTCCGCCGCGCTCAACATTAAGCGCCCGCTCATCGTCACCGACCAGGGCATCGTCAAGGCGGGATTGCTCGACGAGGCCTTGAAGCCGCTTCGGGCCGCGGGGCTCGAGCCGGTCGTCTACGACCAGGTGCGGGCGAACCCCGGGATTCAACTGGTCGATGCAGGCGCTGCCTATTACAAGAAAGAGCGATGCGACGGACTTATCGCTATCGGCGGCGGCAGCTCCATCGACTCGGCGAAAGGCATCGGGGTTGTGGCCGTCCACGGCGGCAGCATCGTCCAGTACGAGTGGGGCAAGGATCCAATCCACTCCCGCATTCCACCGCTAGTCGCCGTCCCGACAACCGCCGGGACCGGCAGCGAGGTCACGCTCTGGGCAGTGATCACCGACCCCGATCGGAAGATCAAATTCAACGTCGGCGGCACCCCCAACATCGCATCCTGGGTGGCGCTCATCGATCCCCAGCTGAGTGTGAACCTACCCCCGGGCGTGACGGCCGGGACCGGCATGGACGCCCTGACGCACGCGATCGAGTGCTACACCATGGCCTATCACCAGCCATTCACCGATGCCGTGGCCATCCACGCGATGGAATACTGCGGCCGCTGGCTGCGGGTCGCCTACGCCCAGGGCCACAACCTCGAAGCGCGCTACCACATGAGCATGGCCGCCATGCTGGCCGGACTCTCCTACGGCACCGACTCGGCGGGCGCGGCGCACGCGATGAGCCAGAGCGCCGGCGGTGTGCACGACGCGCCGCATGGCGCGCTGACGGGCCGGTTGCTCGCACCGGTGATGGAATACAACTACGCCGGCGAGCCGGAGCGCTTTGCTCGGATCGCGCAGGCGCTCGGCCTGGACACCACCAACAAGACCGTCTGGAAGGCGGCCGAGGTCGCCGTCGAGTACGTCTACCAGCTGACCGAGGACCTCGATATCCCGTCACTCAACGAGCTCGGCTTTGCCGAGGACGAGATTCCCATGCTCGCCAAGAAAGCGGAGGAAGATTCGCAGAGCATCGGTAATCCACGGGACGTCGATGCCCACAATTACGAAAAGATCTACGCTCGCGCCTTCGAGGCGGGGCGGCACCGGAAGGTCACGCGACAGCTGGCGCACGCGAGTTCCTGACCTATGTGGACCAATACGCTGAAGCCCACCGACATCCTGTCAGAGGAACAGGTCCAGCAGATCCATGACCACGCGATGCAGATCCTGCAGGAGATCGGCGTCGATTTCCTCCACCCGCGGGCGATCGACCTGTTTCGTAAGGCAGGGCTTCGCATCGAGGAGAACCGGGTTCGCTTCGAGGCGGCCTTCATCGAGGAGCAGATCACGAAGGTGCCGGCGACCTTCCAGGTGCAGGCGCGCAATCCCAAGAGCACGGTCACCATCGGCGGCAACCACATGGTCAACGCGCCCGTCTATGGACCGCCCTTCATCACGGACCTCGACCGCGGCCGCCGGGGCGCGACCATCGGCGACTTCACCAACTTCGACAAGATGGCGCAGGCCACGCCGCAGATCCATTGCGCGGGCGGCACGACCGTCGAACCGGAGGATCTCCCGCTGGAAACCCGCCACCTCGACATGGTGTACTCCCACATCCGCTGGACCGACATGCCTTACATGGGCAGCGTGATTTCGGAGGAGGGCGCGCGTGACTCCATCGAGATGTCTTCGATCCTGTTCGGGGGGCGTGCCAACATCGAAAAGACACCCGCGCTGCTGGCCCTCGTGAACGTCAACAGTCCGCTGCGCTACGACGATCGCATGCTCGGGGCATTGATGACCTACGCGGAGGCCAACCAACCGGTGATCGCGACCCCCTTCCTGATGGCGGGCGCGATGTCGCCGATGGGCCTCGCCGGCACCATCGCCCAGCAGACCGCCGAAGCGCTCGCGGGCATCGCGCTCATTCAGCTGATCCGCCCCGGGGCGCCGTGCATCTACGGCTCGTTCCTCACCAATATCGACATGCAGTCCGGGAGCCCGGCCTTCGGCACCCCGGAGTCGGCGATGGGGATCCTCGCCAGCGCCCAGATGGCGCGCCACTACCGCATTCCGTTCCGGGGTGGCGGCGCGCTGACCTCGTCGAAGAGTCCGGATGCCCAGGCGGCCTACGAATCGATGATGTGCCTCTGGCCAACGGTCATGGGCGGGGTTCACTTCGTCCTTCATGCCGCGGGCTGGCTGGAGAGCGCGCTGCTCGCCTCCTACGAGAAGTTCATCATCGACGTCGAGACCCTGCGCATGTTCGAGTGGATCCTGACCAAGGGGATCCCCTTCGACGACGAGGGGTTCGCCATGGACGGCATCCGCGAGGTCGGCCCCGGCGGCCACCATCTCGGCTCCGAGCACACGATGCGGCATTACCGCACCGGCTTCTACCGGCCGTTGATCTCATCGACCGAAAACTACGACCGCTGGCAGCGGATGGGTTCGCGCACCGCGGACAAGGTGGCTAACGAGAAGTGGAAGCAACTGCTGGCCGATTACCAGGACCCGGGGATCGACTCCGCCGTCGATGAGCAACTCAAAACGTTCATCGAAGTGCGCAAAGACGCGATACTGCACGCGAGAGTCTGAGGAGGCTGGCAACATTCATGAAGGTCGTCGAGAAAACGCAAACACTCAAGATGTTCATCGGCGGGCGATGGGTCGACTCAGACAGTAAGGAGACCTTCGACGCGACGAGCCCGGCAACCGGTGAGGTGATCGCCACCCTGCCCAAAGGGACCCGCGCCGATGCCGCGCGCGCCGTCGAGGCGGCGCACCAGGCGCGGGCGGCGATGGCGGCGCTGGGCGCCTTTGACCGCGCGGGCCTGCTGCATCGAGTGGCAGAGGCGATGGAACGCCACCGCGAGGAGCTGGCCCACTGGCTGACCCTCGACCAGGGCAAGCCGCACAAGGCGGAAGCCGTCGGCGAGGTGGGTGAGGCGATCGAGTACTTCCGGATCGCCGCCGAAGACATCAAGCGGCTGGAGACCAATGTCATTCCATCGATGAGCAAGAACAAGCTCGTCTTCACGCTGCGCGTCCCGCGGGGCGTCTACGGCGTGATCACACCGTGGAACTGGCCGCTCACGATGGCCACCGAAGTGATCGCCCCGGCACTGGCCGGCGGCAATACGATCGTCTGGGCTCCCGCCTCATCGACCTCGGCGATCTCCGTGAAACTGATGGAATGCCTGGCCGAGGCCGACCTGCCGGTCGGCGCCGTCAACCTCGTCACGGGCCCCGGGTCGGTGGTGGGCGATGAGATCGCCGGCCACCCGTTGATCGCCGGCGTCGGCTTCGTCGGCTCGACCGAGACCGGGCGCTCGGTGGCGCGGCGTGCGGCGGGCAAGCACGTCATGCTGGAGCTCGGCGGCAACGGCCCGATCGTCATCTTCAACGATGCTGACCTCGACCGGGCGGTCGAGGGTGTGATCGTCGGCTGCTTCCTCTGCGCCGGGCAGAGCTGCACCGCCGGCGAGCGGATCCTGGTGCAACGCGATTTCCAGGATGCCTTCATCGAACGGCTCACCGGCGCGGTCAACAAGATCCGGCTGGGCGATCCCTTCGACGATGGCACGACGATGGGCCCCTTGAACAACGAGGGAGTCGCCACCAAGATGGACGAGCATGTCGCCGACGCCGTGGCGCAGGGCGCCAAGGTAGTTACCGGCGGCCATCGCGCGACCAGCTTCCCCACCCGCCTCTACTACGAGGCGACGGTGCTGCGCGGGGTGAGCCCGCAGATGCGGGTCAGCAAGGAAGAGACCTTCGGCCCGATCGCCCCTGTGATTCCCTTCCGGGACGAGGCCGATGCACTGGCCATCGCCAATGACTCACCGTACGGCTTGCTCGGATCCGTCTACACGAAAGACATCGATCGTGCGCTGCGCTTCGCCCAGCAGCTGGAGACCGGCTGGGTCAACGTCAACGAATCTTCCAATTACTGGGAAGCGCACATCCCGTTCGGTGGCCGGGCGGGCAAAGAGAGTGGCATTGGCCGCGTCGGCGGTCATCGCGCGATCGAGCAGATGACCGACCTGAAGACGATCATCGTGGACGTCAAGGAGCACTGAGCTGGCCACCGACGCGCGCGTCCCGGTCGCCGACGTCATCGCCGAAGCCGAGCGGATTACGGCGGCGGCCCGCGCGACGAAGGTCCCGGTCAAGCTGGTGGGCGGCGCGGCCGTCAACCTGCATTCGGCGAGCGCCAGGCAGGCGCCGCTCAAGCGAAAGTACGGCGACCTCGACTTTGTGGCGTCCTCCAAGCAGCAGGCATCAGTGCAAAAACTGTTCGAGTCGCTCGGCTATGAGGGGGATCGCCGGTTCAACACCCTCAACGGCCACCAGCGATTGCTCTATCTCGATGGCGTGAACGG
>DATNMN010000080.1:0-2510 GCA_035602295.1 Candidatus Dormiibacterota bacterium
CTATTTCGCGACCTTGGAGAATGCCTTTGGCCTGCACCAGCCGTTCCACCTCGGGTTCGTCGACGCTATCGAGCCAGGCGCTGGGGAAGGCGACCGCTCCCGGGATGTGACCCCCGCGGGCCGCGCCGCTCGAGCGCCAGCCGTTGTAGGCGGGCAGGGCCCGAACATCGACGATGGTCAGGTCGGGGTCGTCGAGCCGCTCGCGAAGCTCCGCCAGGGAGATGGTCGAACCGGGAGTGGCCTCAAACGGTCGCTGCTCGGGAACTGGCAAAGTCGTGTCCTCTCCTCTTCAATTGCGCGGATGAGCGCGTGATTGACCATTGTTGACCATAACAATCTAAATAGTCAACATCTACTTTTACCGAACAGCAGGCTGGTACTTGGACTATTCGTCCAAGCGGCTGATCCGCGGCCTAGGGCTTGCTGACCTTTTGCCTGGACGCCTGGTAAGAGCGCAGCTTTCTGACCTTGGGCTGGGCGTTGATGACGATGTAAGGGTTCAACGGATTTCGAGCTGCGTAGTCCTGGTGATAGGTCTCGGCTTCGAAAAATCGTTCCAACGGGACCACCTCGGTGACGATCGGCCGATCGAAGACGTGGGCCTTGTTCAGCTGGTCGATGTAGGCGTCGGCCACGCGCTTCTGCTCATCGTCGGCGTGGAAAATCGCCGAGCGGTACTGCCGGCCGGTGTCGGGCCCCTGGCGATTGAGCTGCGTCGGGTCGTGGGCGATCGAGAAAAAGACCTTGAGAATCTGCCCGTAGCTGATCCGGCTCGGGTCGTACACGACCTCGACGGATTCGGCGTGGTTCGTGGTGCCGCTCGACACCGTCTCGTAGTCGGCGGTGTCGGCCGTGCCGCCCGCATAGCCGGACTTGACAGAACTAACCCCGTCGAGGTTCTTGTAGACGGCCTCCACACACCAGAAGCATCCGCCGGCAAGGATTGCTCGGCTCTGCCCCGCCTTCTCGGCGATCGAAGCGTCGACGACCGGATCAGGGAACTCCTCGGGGGATACGCGCGCCATCAACAATATTGTAGGAGCGACCTGCCGCTCATCGCGGCATCGCGTTCGATTACGCGTCGAGCCCGGCGCGTATCAGGTCGCGAAACTCGTCGTCGGTGATCCGAGCGGCATCGATGGGTCGAAGTTGAATGGTCCCCCGCCCCTTCTTGAGCTCGGCGTGGCGAGTGATGAAGCCGGCATCGCGGCCCTGGTCCCAGCCGTAGATCGAGACGCCGTGCTTCCACACGCCGAGGAAAAGGCGGCGGCGCCCGACCTTATAGGTCGGGATGTCGTACGAAAGCATGATCGCGGCGTCGGGGTGCGTGTCCAGAATCAGCCGCTGGAGACGGTCGAACAGGGGCCGGTACGCTGGGTCGATGGCAGCGATGTAGTCCCGGACGCGATCGTCCATCGCCCCATTATTCATCGCTCCGCGGCTCACCATCGCCCGAAGTGAAACATCTCTTCGAACGGCCGCCGGCGTTTCGCGAAGACCGAGCCCCGGGGCACGTCTTCTGGTGACGGGTATCCCAGGGCGATGACCCCCAGCAGTTGGCAGGACGAGGGTATGCCAAGGTCCCGCATGACGTCATCCTCGCCGCGACTGATGAAGAAATACCAGGCGCCCAAACCCTCGTCCACAGCAGCCAACAGTATCAGCATGATCGCCATCGAGGTATCCACCGTCCAGGATGGGATCGGCCAGTTTTCTTCCTTATCCATCCCGAATTGGATCTTGTCCGGCTGCGCGTAGCGGTCAAGGTACAGACGCTTGTTCGTAAACGGCAGGATGAGACATGCGGGAGCCAGGGCCGGCTCTCTACCGGGAAACCATTCAAGGTCCGTCGGATCATCGGTGGTGCGGTAAAACCACTCGAGTTCTGCGGGCTTCGCGAGCACGACGAAGTCGAAACCCTGACTGAAACCGCCGGATGGCGCGTGCCGCGCAACTTCCAGCACTCGCCTGAGGACGTCATCCGGGATCGGCTTCTGCTCGAACTTTCGAATCATTCGTCGCCTCCGTACCAGGTCGCCAAACTCCATTACGCCACCTCCTGATTCTTGGAGGATAAGCGGGCCGCCGCGATCACTGCTCCCACGAGCAGGATGGCAACGAGCGGAGCGCCGGGGCGCCAGGCAATGAACAAGGCAGCGCCGGCCGCGGCCCCGGCCAGAAGACAGGTCAGCGTAGCGATCCAGAGGGTCCAGTGAGAGCGACCTGGCACATATGTAGGTATGGGCTTAACGCGGGCTCAAGTTTGACGACGTGCCCTCTACACTCGGGCCGCTTGAACCGGATCGAGTTTTTGCCGCCCTTCAACGGGATTGCCGTCACCGCCGGCAGGTGACCAGCGGAAACGCTATGCGATTTGCTCGGGTGCGAGTTCCTTGAGCTGCCCTTCCGCGTACATCTCGGGCTCGGTGCCGTAAAGCACGGACTTCTCGGTGATGACGCATCGCTTGACCTCCGGACGTGACGGAACTTCAAACATGGAGTTCAGCAGG
>DATNMN010000081.1:0-11167 GCA_035602295.1 Candidatus Dormiibacterota bacterium
TCAGCCGGACGCTCTCTTCCAGTTGCTTGACGGGATAGAGCGGGTTGTCGGGCAGGGCCGACGGCGCCGCGAAGGCAGAACCGGCGGCCGCCAGCATGGCGACGGTCGCCGCCGCGAGCGCCAGGCCGTACCGGCGATAGATGGGGAAGCTTGGCATCCGCAGAACGCGGCGCTGCGGAAGAACGGCCTGAAGATTGAGCCAGAAGGGCGCGAAAGCGACCGGCGGAGCCGGCGGCAGGGTTACCAGGAGCAGGTTGAGCTCGCGGACCTCGCGCAGCTCGGCCGCGCAATCAGCGCAAGTGGCGATGTGGCTATCGATCCGGCGGCGCTCGTCCGCGGCGAGCATCCCATCGGCATAGGGAATGAGCCAATCGCGGGTCGTTGTGTGACTCAACATTCTGATTCCGGCCTCTGACTGATCAAACGGAGGCAATTCATGCCGTATTCGCCTCCTCTTCGGGACGCGCGAGGCTCCCGAGGCGCTCCCGCAGGAGCTTCTTGGCGCCGTTCAATCGCGACATCACGGTGCCCAGTGGAATGTCGAGGGTCTTGGCGATCTCGTCGTAGCTGAGCTCGCCAAACGCCTGCAGGGCGATGGTGTCGCGATAATGTGACGGCAGGCTCGCGATCGCGTGACGGACCGCGCGCTGCAGATCGTGGCGCGCGGCAATGTCCTGCGGGTCGCCGTCTCGGCTGGCGGGGGGTTGTTCCATGCCGTCGAGCGAGACGATGGGCCGGCGGCGGCGCAGCGCGTCGGTCACCGCATTCGCCGCTACGCGGTGCAGCCAGTGCTTGAAGGGCTTGTCGTGTCGATAGCTGGGCAGGGCCTTGTAGACCTTGATGAAGACGTCCTGGGCGACATCCTCGGCCAGGGCGAGCTCCCCCAGCGCCCGGAAGGCGACGTTGATCACCAGCCGGTGATGGCGGAGCACCAGCTGGCGGAAGGCTTCCTGATCTCCCGCGGCGCTCCGATCGATCAACCGACGTTCTTCGGCATCCCCCTCGGGTGAGGGGGCATCCTGGACCATGGCCACCCGACGGTGTGACGCTAGCCCGAGGATGGGCTTGCGACGGACGCTACCTGGCGGGTGTTGGGCGCAATTCGCGCAGGAAGCGGCTGACCTGGCCGGCCGGGTCCGCCGGAGCCTTCCCAATGGCATCCAGCAGGGCGCTGGCCACGATCACGCCGTCAGCCTTGCCTTCCAGTGCCGCCAGGTGCTCGGGCTTCGAGATGCCGAAGCCGACCACCACCGGCAGGGTCGTGTGGCGGCGGACCGACGCGATGAGAGGCAGCACCGCTTCATCGAGATGAGCGCGCGCGCCCGTGACGCCGGTGACGGCGATGCAGTAAACAAACCCGGTCGCCGCCCGGCAGGCCCCCTCGATCCCCGCCTCGCTGCTGGTGGGCGCGACGAAAAACACCAGATCGATTTGGCTGGCATCGGCGGCGCGTCGCAGGTCACCGGACTCGCTCGGAGGCAGGTCGGGCACGATCAGACCGTCGATGCCGGCCTCGGACGCCGCCCGACAAAACCGTTCGAGACCGAAGGCGAGGATGGGATTGAGATAGGTCATGAAGAGCAGCGGCACGTCGGTCCTTTTCCGCGCCGTCGCTGCCGCCTCCAGCGCCCGCGCGACCGTCATGCCTCCTTTCAACGCCAGCTGGGAAGCCGCTTGGATAGTGCGTCCATCGGCCAGCGGATCGGAAAAGGGAATGCCGAGCTCGATGGCGTCGGCCCCCGATTGGGCAGCCGCCTCCACCAGCGATGGCGTAACGTCGAGCCGTGGATAGCCGACCGTGAGGTAGGCGATCAGCGCCAGGCGACGCTCGCTCTTAAGCCGCGAGAAGGTCGGGGCAATCCGACTCACCCGCCGCTCGCACCCCGGACGATGTCGAGGTCCTTGTCCCCTCGGCCGGACAGGTTGACGAGCACGATCGCCTCCGCCGCGAGCTCGGCCGCCAGCGGCATCGCGTAGGCAATCGCGTGCGAGCTCTCGAGCGCCGGGATGATGCCCTCCAGCCGCGACGTCTGATGGAAGGCCGCGAGTGCCTGCTCGTCGGTGATACTGACGTACTCCGCCCGCTGCTGGTCGTGCAGGTAGGCATGCTCGGGCCCGACCCCGGGATAGTCCAATCCGGCGGAGACGGAATGCGTCGCCATCACCTGGCCGTCCTCGTCCTGCAATAAGTAGCTGAACGAGCCGTGCAGCACACCGGGGCGGCCGCCCACGATGGAGGCTGCGTGTGCCCCGCTGTTGAGCCCACGACCGGCCGCCTCCACCCCGATCAGCCGGACCGGGTCCTCATAAAACGGCGCGAAGATCCCGATCGCGTTGCTTCCGCCGCCGACGCAGGCGACCACCGCCGTCGGCAATCTCCCGGTCTCGGTGAGCATCTGCGCCCGGGCCTCCCGCCCGATCACCGACTGGAACTCGCGGACCATCAACGGGTAGGGGTGCGGACCAACCGCCGATCCGATCACGTAATGCGTGGTGCGCACGTTGGCCACCCAATCGCGAATCGCCTCATTGGTCGCGTCCTTCAGCGTCTTACTGCCGCTCTCGACCGGCGTCACGGTAGTGCCGAGCAACTGCATCTTGTAGACGTTGATCGCTTGGCGCGCCATGTCATCGACGCCCATGTAGACCTCGCACTGGAGCCCGAATTTCGCGCAGACGGTGGCGACCGCAACGCCATGCTGACCCGCACCGGTCTCGGCGATGATGCGGCGTTTTCCCATCCGGCGAGCGAGCAGGACCTGGCCCAAGGCGTTGTTGATTTTGTGCGCGCCGGTGTGACAGAGGTCCTCACGCTTCAGCCAGATCTCGGCGCCGCCGGCGTGTTCCGTGAGGCGATCGGCACGATAGACCGGTGTCGGCCGGCCGCTGAAAGTCCGCGAGAGGTACTCAAAGTCCTGCCGAAAGACGGCGTCTTGGCGCGCCGCGTCGAATGCGGCGGCCAGCTCCTCGACGGCGGCCATCAGGGTTTCCGGGATGTACTGCCCACCGTAGCGGCCGAAACGCCCACGCGCGTCGGGTCCCCTCCCCCTCTGGGGGAGGGCAGGGTGGGGGCTCTCGGTCTGGCTCATGACCGGTCTGCCTCGCGCACCGCGGCGACGAACGCCCGCAGTTTCGCGTGATCCTTGCGCCCGGGCCCGGCTTCGACCCCGCTGCAGACATCGACCGCCCAGGGATGGAGTGCATGCACGGCGCCGTCGACGTTTTCCGGCGTCAATCCCCCGGAGACGACGACCGGATACTGACGAGCGACCGCCTTCGCCTGCAGCCACGCCCAGGCGCGCCCGGTGCCGCCAATCCTGTCCGGCGCCCAGGTGTCGAGCAACGGATGGTCCCCGCGGCCGAGCGGGAGCGCCGTCAGGTCTTCCCCGTCCTGCACACGGAACGCCGGCAGGTTGAGGAGGCCGAGGGCCCGATCCTCCTCCGTCAGCGGCCGGTAGACCTGGATCGCGGTCAATCGGCAGGCGTTAGCCACGGCAGCGATCTGCTCGGGGGACTCGTCGATGAAGACGCCCACTCGCTCGACCCCGCTCGGGATCTCGGCGATGACCGCCTTCACATCATCGACGCCAACGTGACGCTTACTTCGCGTGAAGATAAAGCCAAGCAAGTCGACGCCGAGCTCGATCGCGAGCTCGATGTCCTCGGGCCGCGTGTTACCGCAGATCTTGATCTTCGTCATTGCCCGCTCAGCTCACGGACTTTCGCCTCGAGGTCGGGAGCCCGCAGGAGCGACTCGCCGACCAGCGCCGCGTCGACGCCCACCAGCTGGAGCGCATCGATATCGGCTCGACTGCCAATACCGCTCTCGCTGACGATGACGTGGCCGGCCGGAATCAAGGGACGCAACCGTGCCGTCGTCTCCTTGACCGTGCGCATCGTCACCAGGTCCCGGTTGTTGATGCCGATGATCGCGGCATCAACCTGCAGCGCTCGTTCGACCTCGGCCTCGTCGTGGACTTCGACCAGGGCCTGCATACCGTAGCCGCGGGTCACAGCGAGCAGGTCGCGCAGGAGAGCCTCGTCGAGGATGGCCACGATCAACAGCACCGCGTCGGCGCCCGCCGCACGCGCTGCCATCACCTGCACCGGATCGACGATGAAGTCCTTGCAAAGGAGCGGAACGGCGACCGCCGCGCGGATGGCCTGCAGATGGTCAAGGCTTCCACCAAAGAACTCCGGCTCGGTCAGCACCGAGAGCGCCGCGGCGCCGTTGGCCGCGTAACGCCGCGCCAACCCGACAGGATCGTAGGGCCGCTGCAACCAACCACCCGACGGCGACCGCTCCTTGCACTCAGCGATCAGTGCTACCTTGTCCGCCACCAGCGCTCGACGAAAATCCGCGGGCGCAGGAGCTTGGGCCACCGATCGTGCGAGTCCGGCGGCGATGCCGTCGGCCTTGAGCTCCGCGATCGCCGCACGCCTTGACTCGAGGATGCGTTCCAGGATGGGGGCGGCTCGGGTAGCCATCGGGCTAGGCGCGAGCTGCGGTCTTTTCCAGGACTCCTTTCATCCGCTTGACGCCCTCCTCGATCTGGTCGATGGAGTTGGCGTAGGACAGCCGCAAATATCCCTTGCCCTCCTCGCCGAACGTGCTCCCGGCAAGCAGTGCCACGCCGCCCTCGTTGAGCATCCGGTCGGCGAGCTGTCGCTCGTCCTGGCCGGTCTCGGTGATGTTCGGGAACACATAGAAGGCGCCGAGCGGCTTGTGGCAGCTCACGCCCGGAAGGGCATTCAGCCGATCGACGACGAGATCGCGCCGACGCTTGAACTCGGCGACCATCGCCTGGACCGCGCCGTCCGATCGCGGCGAGAGCGCCTCGATGGCGGCCATCTGCGTAAAGGCCGCTGCGCACGAGCTGCTGTTGATCATCAGCGTCTCGAACTTCTGTGCCAGCGGCAGCGGCGCAACCGCGAAGCCGAGGCGCCAACCGCACATCGCGTACGCCTTGCTGAGCCCGTCCGAGTAGATGGTCCTCTCCAGCATTCCGGGCACGGTCATGATCGACGCGTGATGACCGTCGTAGGTGATCTGGCCGTAGACCTCGTCGGTCAGGACATAGAAGTCGTGCCGCATCGCGAGCTCCGCGATCTGCTCGAGATCGCGCGTCGACAGCACGCCGCCCGTGGGATTCTGCGGCGAGTTGATGACCAGCAGCCTCGTCCGTGGCGTGATTTTCGATTTGAGCTCCTCGATGTCGAGCCGGAAGTCGTTGCGCTCTCGTAGTGGGACTCCTACCGGCGTTCCGCCGGCAAGAATCGCGGCCGATGCGTAAATCGCGTAGCCGGGGTCGGGGACGATGACCTCATCACCCGGGTCCACCACAGCCAGCATGGTGAACAACAGCACATTCTTGGAACCGGGCACCATGACGACCTGCTCCGGCTTGACCTCGACCTCGTACCAGCGTCGGATCCAGTCGGCGACGGCCTGCCGGGCCGGCATCAGGCCGCCGGCCGGCGTGTAGTGCGTGTAGCCATCGCGGAGCGCGCGCTCGGCGGCCTCGACGATATTCGGCGGCGTCGGAAAGTCGGGCTCGCCGATCTCGAGATGCACGATGTTGCGGCCCTGGGCCTCGAGCTTGCGCGCCTTGGCCAGTACCTCGAAGGCAGTTTCGGTCCCGATCTCGCTCATGCGGCGGGCAAATTTCATTTCGCTCATCCTCTCACGCCGAACGGACCGAGGTCGCCGCGAACGGGCAACCAGTCGACCACGACATCCTGGACCCGGGCCGCGCGCGGGCCTTTTCGAAGCAGGTCGAGGAACCCTTCGAGCGCATCGGCGCTCCCCTCCGCCTCCACTTCCACGGCGCCATCGTAGCGGTTGCGGACATAGCCCTCAAGGCCCAGACGGCGGGCGTGCGACTGGGCAAAATAACGGAAGCCGACCCCCTGGACATCGCCGAGGATTTCCGCTTTGAGGCGGCGGCGGCCGGGTGGCGCCAGGCTAGGCGTGCGCGAGCGGGCCGGTGGTGACGACCACGGAGACCCGCTTGGGCGCATCGGGGATCGCCTGGAGTGTGCGCCGGACCACCGGCAGGTACGCCTGAACGAGCTGTCGGGCCGACTGCTCGGTGGGGGCCCCGATCACGAGCCGCTGCTCGTCGCAGTGGCAGCAGGTGGCGGTACCCTCCCAGAGGTAATAGGCAGTGTCAGGCAGGTTCAGGCTCAATAGCAGCTGAAGCTCCCGCCAGACTGCACTCCCCTGCATTACTGTTAATGCTACTCCCGGGATGGCCCCTAAGCTAGACCCAAATGGACCTCACGGGGGCGCTAAAAAGCCGGGCCAAAGCTCTCGGGTTCAGCGCGATCGGGATCACGAGTGCGGACCCGTTCGACGAGGCCGAGGGGGTGGCGGCCCACCGCACCGCCGAGGGTCTCATGGATGGCCTGACCTGGTGGAGCGAGGCAAGGGTCCGTGCCAGTGCCAACCCGAGACGCGGGACGCCCGATGCGAGCACGGTCATCGCCCTCGCCTTCCCGACTCCCTCCCCCCTTGCGGAGGAGGGTCGGGGTGGCGCGACTGATGGCCCCCGCGGGCGAATCGCCGCCTATGCGTTGGGTCGCGATTACCACGAGGTCCTGGTCGAACAAATGCAACCCTTGCTGGTGATGCTGCGCGAGCGAGGCTACACGGCCAAAACCTATGTCGACCACGGCTGGATGCTCGACCGCGCGGTGGCGGCGCGGGCTGGCATCGGCTGGCTTGGCAAGAACACCAACCTGCTCATTCCCGGCATCGGTTCCAACGTCTTGCTGGCTGAGATCGTCACCTCGGCGCCGCTCGACACCGATGCGCCACTGAAGAAAAACTGCGGCGCGTGCGATGCCTGCCTGCGCGTGTGTCCCACGGGGGCACTGGTCGCGCCTGGCGTGCTGGACAATCGCCGCTGCATTTCCTTCTGGACCATCGAACACCGTGGCGTCATCCCAGTCGATGTCCGCCCCTTGATCGGTGACTGGATCTTCGGTTGCGACTTGTGCCAGGAAATCTGCCCGGTCAATGCACGGCCGGCAGCGCCTGACCAGACCGCGCTGGCCGCCTTCGGTCCGGCCATCGAGGCGCGGCCTCGGCTCGAGGAGTTGTTGACGCTCGACGACGCAGCGTTCCAGCGCCGCTTTCGCGAGAGCGCGCTGTGGCGGACGCGACGCGCGGGGCTGCTGCGCAATGTATGCATCGCGCTCGGCAACGTAGCCGATCGCCGATCCGTGCCAGCGTTGGCCGGCGCGCTCGACGACCCGGAGCCCCTCGTTCGCGGACACGCGGCCTGGGCGCTGGGACGGCTCGGCGGCAGGACCGCTGGTGCCGCCCTGCAGCGAGCGATTAGCCGCGAGGCCGACGCCTGGGTGCGGGACGAGTGCGGGCTGGCGCTGCAGGGGTGCGGGCCACTCGCCGTCCCGTCAGCGGTTTAACCGCGCTGCCTTCTTCCGCCCGAGCCAGCATGAAGAGCAGGTCCGAAAGCCGGTTCGCGTAGCGCACCACTTCGGGGTTGCGCAGGTGACCGGCTTGCTGCAGGCCAACGATCCGGCGCTCGGCCCGGCGCATCACCGCGCGGGCCACGTCGAGGGCCGCGGCCGCCGGTGTGCCACCCGGGATGACGAACGCATCCGGCAACGGTACCCGGCGCTCGAGGTCGTCGATCTCGGCCTCCAACCGGCTGGTGACCTCCGGTGTCACGACCATGAAATGCTGCTGCAGCTTGTCGTACTCGGCCGCGTCGGTTGCCAGCTCGGCGCCGACCGTGAAGAGCTCGCTCTGCACCCGCAGGATGATGGCGTGCCGGCCGCGATCTTTGATCAGCGCCCGCGCCACACCGAGGGCCGAGATCGCTTCATCGACTGCTCCGTAGGCCTCGGTGCGCGGGTCCGTTTTTGACACGCGGCCGCCGTAGAGCAGACCGGTCTCTCCCCCATCTCCTGTCTTGGTGACGATGCTTTTGCGCGCCATGACGGCGGGCTCAGGCGACGCCGCGCGTCGCGACGTCCTGCGCCCAGCGCTGCAGCACCTGGCGATGGCTAGGAAAGGCGACAGGAGGCAAGCCATTGGGTTTGAACCATCCGACTTCCTGCACCTCATCGCCCGCCGCGGGCTGACCGCCGACCAACCGGGCGCGGTACGGAAGGAAGACGATGCCTTCGTCATCCACGACGATGTGCTGCACGGGCAACAGCTCGACTGGTTCGACCGTCACCTGCATTTCCTCGGTGCACTCGCGTACCAGCGCCGCTTCGGGATGTTCATTCCAGTCGACGTAGCCGCCGGGCAGTCCCCACATCCCTCGACCCGGCTCGATATCGCGGCGACCCAAAAGGACCCGCCCGCCATCTTCGATCAACGCGATGACAACCACCTTGGGATTGCGGAAGAAGATCCGGTCGCAGTTGGGACAGGCCCGCAGGTGCTGCTTCGCCACCAGCCGCGGCTCAGTCTTCGATCCGCAGCTGGAGCAGTACACGATCATCGGCTGCGGCTGAGGCGCCACCCGGCGGGGACGACGATCGCCGCCGCCGCCAGCTTGAACGCGTCCCCGATCAAGAAGGGATAGAGCCCGAAATCGAGCACCTTCGACTCGGGGACGAAGTGAGCCAGCCAGAGCAGCCCGAAAAAGTAGATCGCCGCTTCCCCGGCGACCATGGCGATCACCGTGCGTGGCAGGTCTCTCGTCCACCCCATATCGGCAAACCATCCCACGACGAACGCCGCCGCCACGAAGCCCGCGAGGTAGCCGTAGGTTGCGGCATTGGCCGGGGCGACCGCGAACACTGGCAGCCCGATCATCCCCTCAGTGATGTAGAGGAGCATCGTCGCGGTGCCCAGCCGGGCGCCGAGCAGCGCGCCACACAGCAACACCGCAAACGTCTGCCCGGTGATGGGGACCGGCGTAAAGGGCAGCGGAATCGCGACGTGGGCCATGAGCCCGGTGAAGAGGCTGAACCCGACGACCAGGCCGAGGTCGCTGAGAAACGAGCGCTCCGGAATCCAGTGACGCGCAAGCGTAGTGGTCGCCGATGCGGGCCGCACGCGGAAATCCTAGCGCGTCGGACGATCGCCGAGCATGGCAACCTGGGGGCGGTCGGCCACCGGCTCCAGCCGATCAGCCACGTGACGCAACCGGGCGGCGACGGCGATGCGCCATGGCCGGGCCGCTCTGTGACTTGCGGGCCTGCGGGCGCTACTCGACAGCAACCGCCGGCGCGCCGCCGCGGCGAGTTGTTGTTGATGATGGTCGAATGTTTGCCGGCACATGGCGTCGAGGTTGATCATGATGCCTCCTCTCAGGGGAGCCGGCGATCGGCTTCATCGACGTCGATCTCACCGCGCGCGAGCTGCTCCAGCATCTGTAGGCGTGGATCGGGCGCCGCCTTTTCCCCCAGGCCGAGCTTGCCCAGCAAGGCATCGAAGCGCGCCCGAGCAGTCGGATAACTAACGCCGAGGTGCCGCTCGAGGTCCTTCATGTTCCCCCGCGAGGCGAGGAACACGCGCAGCACGTCCCGGTCCTCGGCGCCAAGCGAGCAGAACTCGCAGGTCTCGAACCCACCGGATAGTTCGGTGCTGCACCCGCGGCAGCTCAGTCGCGTCAACGCCAGTTTGCCGCCGCACACGGGGCAGTCGCGGGGCGCGGATCGCAGTGCCGTCACGCGTCGGCGCTCACATTGACGGAACCCATGCTGCTGTGGATCTGCAGGGTCGCCAGGCCGCCACCAACAACCGCCTCTCGGGTTGACCGTCCCTTTCCGGTATCCGCCCCCGGCAGCGACACCTTCCCGAGCGCCGAGTCAGCCGTGATACGCACACTGCTGCCGCGTTCCAGGTGGAGTCCGACACTGCCCGCTTCACACGTAATGGTCGACGAGCCGTCACGCAGGCAA
Organism: Candidatus Dormiibacterota bacterium; assembly: GCA_035602295.1. Taxonomy (GTDB): domain Bacteria; phylum Chloroflexota; class Dormibacteria; order CF-121; family CF-121; genus CF-13. Next base: position 9,889 of record DATNMN010000081.1, read on the forward strand.
CCATTGGCGCGCACCGACCCCGCCTGGACCGAGAGGTTCAGCGGTGACTGGAAGCCGTCGATGGTCGCCGAGCCGGCCTGCACGTCCGCCTTGATGGGGCCGGTCACGCCGCGCACCCGGCAGCTCCCGGCCTGGAGCTCGAGGTCGAGAGCCAGTTTCGGGTTCATCCGCACGAGCAACTTATCGATACCGATCCCAAACGGGCGTCCCACCCCAAACCCAAACGTGAAGCCGCCAGAGCCGTCATCTGGCTCGGAATCGATCACCATCACAGCGCCGTCGATGCGCGCCTGGTGGGGACCCTCCGCCACGGCGTCACGGACCGTCGGGTCACCGACGATGTCGACCGACCCGAACTGCCGTCCGACGCGCACCCGTTCGATGCCCTCGGTCGACGGCTCGTCCTGCAGACCATCGAGCTCTGCGGCAGCCTCCTCCGGGCTGATCGTGCCGGCGGCGACCCGGCTCAAGATTTCACGCCGATCAGTCTTGTTCATTGCAAGACTATAAAGCCAGACTTATTAGAATGTCAAGCGAAGTTGCTAATTTGTTCCGGCGAGAACCTTCTCCAACTCGGATTTAGGCGTCAGCAGCGAGAGGTCCTCTTCGCTCAGCGGGCTCGACTCCAGCGTCTGGCCGGCCTTGGCCGCTGCCACGATCTCGTCCTTGTGCAGCCGGATCCGGCGCGCACCAAGTGGACACTTGAGGTACTCGGCCATCGGCTCATCGCAGTAACCGAGCCGCTGATCCCCGCACTTCGGCTGCACCGGCTTCGCGAGCTCCGGGAATTGTGCCTTGAGCGCGTTACGCGCCTTGGCCCACATGTGCCGGATCTCCCACTGGGCGCGCCAGCAGAGGCGCAGATCCGCGATGTGGAGGAACTCTTCGAAGTTCACCGTAAAGGTCAGGTTCGTCGACGCCGCGTTGGGCAGGAGAAAGCGGGCATCCTCCGCGGGGACGCCCGCCTTGAGCGCCTGGTCATAGAGCTCGCCCACGCGGTGCATAAACGCCAGGTACTCATCGCGCAGGCCGGCTTGCTCCCACGTTTCCGGCACGACGAACGGAAAATCGGCTTCCTTGAAGGCGTAATAGCGCTGGGACTGTTGGTCGAAGGTGATCCCATTGTTGTGCCGCACCAGCTGGTGACTGGCGGCGCGCGAAAGGCCGCTGACGGCGAACGTGAAATAGATCTGGGTGCGCGGCGATGAATGGCCGCTCTTCAACTTGTCGAAGATGAACGCCTTCATCTTCTCCTCCGAGATCTTCCCGGACTCGATGT
>DATNMN010000082.1:0-29498 GCA_035602295.1 Candidatus Dormiibacterota bacterium
GCGTGGATCGTGTAAGTGCCCGGGGCGACGGTGCTCGTATCCCAGTTGAACGTGGCGGCGCCCCAGCCCTGCTTGAGGTTCCAAGAGCCGTTCGGGTACTGGACCCAGAATTCATACACGGCCGTGGGACAGCCTCCCGAACCCTGGGCGGTGAAGTTGACGACCGTGCCGCCGGCGATCGTTCCGCCCGGTGGCGTAAGCGACGCGGACGTGCATCCGGTGAGCGTGACCGTGCTCGATCCGTAGCTCTCGAGAGTCTGCGCGGCTCCCTGCTGGTTGGCCCAGCCGTGGACGGTATAGGTGCCGGGCAGGAGGCCGGTCGTGTCCCAGTTGAAGGTCCCGCTTCCCCAGCCCTGCTTCAGATTCCATGAGCCATCGGGATACTGAACCCAGAACTCGTAGACGGGGGTCGGGCAGCCACCCCCTGAGGTCGCTGTGAGTCCGACCGCGGTTCCGGCTGGCGCGGTCGGATTGCTCGGGGTTAGCGAGGCTGTCGTGCAGCCGGTCAACGTCACCGTCTCGGAGCCGAACGTCTCCCAAGAGCTTCCGCTGCGGTTCGCCCACGAGTGCATCGTGTACGTCCCCGGAGCCAGGCCGGTGGTGTCCCAGTTGAAGGTCGGTCCGCCCCAGCCCTGCTTCAGGTACCAGTTGCCATCGGGGTACTGGACCCAGAACTCGAACTGCGGAGAAAGGCAGCCGCTGGTCCCGGCCGTGAAGGCGATGGCCGAACCGGCCGGGGCAGGCGGTGTGACGTTCGAGCTCAGAGTTCCGCTCGCGCAGAGCACGAAGTGAGTCCACAGCGCATTCCAGAGCTCGGCCGAGCTCCCGCCGTAGCTGAGCGTCCAGATGCCCACGCCGCGCAGGTTGTCCTGATTGATGAGGTCGTACCGCGCGCCGAGAGTCGTCGTGTCCGACCAGTGCATCTCACGCCAGCACCCGTAATAGTTGTCGTACCACGCGTCCCACCGATCCAGACCGATTGGATCGTTGGGGTCGCGGTTGATCGAATAGCTGCCGGGACGCACGTCGCTCGAGCTGACCACGTTGGCTGCCCCGATATACGTGGCGGCATCCACCGAGCTCGTCGCCGTGGCGTGGGCAGCAGGGCTCGAGACGCAGGACACGCGCCCGTAATACGGCTGGCCGAGAATCGTCTTGCCTGGCCCCACCACCGCCGCGTACTGATTCATCGACGTCGTGTCGTTCCAGTAGTAACCCGTCATCGGCGAAACCGGCGCCATGCAAAACGATGAACAGTTCAACGGTGCAGAGCCCTGGTTTGCGTAATCCATGTCGTACGCCATGACGAAGAACGAGTCGACGTACTGATTGAGGGCAGGGATGTTGAAGAAACCGTCGGGACCTGACGCCGATCCCGAGTAGGTCGCGATCGAAAGGTAGTAACCAGGCTTCGCGGCGTCGAGACCCGCGCGCAGATCTTTCGCGAAGCGCGTCAGCAGCGCCTGGTCCGTCATCGGAGTGAGCCCGGGGTTCGTCGGGTTGCACTGGCCGAGCTGATTCTCGTAGTCGATGTTCACGCCGTCGATGCCTTTCTGCTGGACCTGCTTCACGATCTGAATGACCGTCGTGTTGTCCTCGTAGAGCATGTTGCAGAAGTCGACGAGGTCGTGGTAGACCGGGGTCAGAGTCACGACAACTTTGACGCCGTGCTGGTGTGCCGTCGAGACAAGACCTGCAAGCGTTGGCCCATCCCAAACGGTCCAGTTCGAGTCCGCGACGAGGACACCGTTGTAATCGACCCGGATCGAGAAGAAGGCGACAGTGGACAGCAGGTTGAAGTTCCAGCTTGGATAGCCGACGTTCGGATCGCCGAGGCTTCCCCCATACGCGTAGCCGAAGACCTCACGGGTGAGACCGAAGCTGTTGTAGCTCGGGGCAGAGTTCACCGGCGCGCCAGTCGTTCTCTGTGCTTTGACGGCTTCGGCCGACGAATGCGAGACGCTCGCGTTCGTGGACGCGTGGACAGGCGCGGCGGCCGAGACCGGCTGAATAGCGACCGATGCATACACGATGGGCAGCACGCAAAGCGCACGGGCCCAGGCCAGTGAACGCAAGACGCCCTAGCTTAGCGAATAGGCCGCCGAACCGATCACTTCGTACCTGCCGGTATCGGCGCCTGAATTGTTGGCCCAGACGTGGATCGTGTACGTCCCTTTGGCGAAGCCTGTGCTGTTCCACGTCCATGTCGTCGTCGCGCTGAAGGACCGCATCAAGTGCCAGCTCCCGTCCGGGTACTGGAGCCAGAACTCGTAGACCGGGCTTAGGCAGCCCGCCGAGCTCGCGGTGAACAGCACCGAGGTGCCCGCCGCCGCTGAGCCGCTGGATGGAATCAACGAGGCTGAGGTGCAGCCGGTCAGAGTCACTGTCGCCGAGCCGATCGCGTCGTGCCCAGTGCCCTGGTTGTTGACCCAGACATGCACTGTGTAGATCCCCGGCGCCAGACCTGTCGTGTCCCAGGTGAAGGTCGACACGCCCCAGCCCTGCTTCAGATACCACACGCCGCTCGGGTACTGGACGAAGAACTCATAGCGCGGGTTGGGGCAGCCGGTGGAGCCGGCCGTCAGGGCGACCGTGGTGCCCGCGCCCTGGCTCGGATTCGATGGGCTGAGCGAGGCCGTCGCGCAGCCGGTCAGAGTCACCGTCGACGAGCCGTAGACCTCCAGGGTCTGCGCCGCGCCCTGCTGGTTGGCCCAGGCGTGGACCGTGTACATGCCGGGCGCCAGGCCGGTGGTGTCCCAGTTGAAGGTCGCCGCGCCCCAGCCCCGCGCCAGGTTCCACGAGCCGTTCGGATACTGGACCCAGAACTCATAGACAGGGTTGGCGCAGCCGCCCGAGCTAGCGGTCAGGGCGACCACGCTGCCCGCCGCCTGGGTCACGCTGGGCGGGCTGACCGAGGCCGAGGTGCAGCCGGTCAGCGTCACCGTGGCCGAGCCGTAGGCTTCCCACGTTGTGCCGCTGCGGTTCACCCATGCGTGCACCAGGTAGCTGCCAGGCGCCAGGCCGGTGGTGTCCCAGTTGAAGCTCGCCCCACCCCAGCCTTGCTTCAGGTTCCACGACCCGTCGGGATACTGGACCCAGAACTCGTATCGCGGGTTGAGACAGCCCGCCGAGCTCGCGGTGAAGGCAACGGTCGATCCCGCGGGAGCGCTCGGGCTGGGCGGGCTCACCGAGGCGGAGGTGCAGCCCGTCAAGGTCACCGAGCTGGACCCGTAAACCTCCAGCGTCGGGGCCGCGCCCTGCTGGTTCGCCCATGCGTGGACGGTGTAGTGGCCGGCCGGCGCGGTGGTCGTGTCCCACGCGAAAGTCGGTCCGCCCCAACCCCGCGCCAGGTTCCACGACCCATCGGGGTACTGGACCCAAAACTCGTAGACAGGGTTCGGGCACCCACCCGAGCTCGCGGTGAAGTTGACGACCGAACCGGCGGGCTGAGTAGTGCCGGCGGGCGCGAGCGACGCGGACGTGCACCCGGTCAACGTGACCGACGCGGACCCGATCGCGTCATGTCCCGTGCCGCGCGCGTTGACCCACTCGTGCACGGTGTAATTGCCAGGTGCCAGGCCAGTCGTATTCCAGTTGAACGTCGCGCCGCCCCAACCCCGGATCAGGTTCCACGAACCGTCGGGATACTGAACCCAGAACTCGTAGCGAGGGGCAGCGCACCCGGTGGAGGTAGCGGTGAACGGGATGGTCGAACCGGCGAGCTGGCTGGTCGAGCTTGGGGTGAGACCTGCACCGGTGCAGTAGGTGATGTCGAACTCGCGGACCTCGGTGCCGGCCGACACGAAGATCTGCGAACCGGCCTCACTCGGCGTGGAGAAGTGCGTCACACCAAATCCTGCGCTGTGATAAAGCTGCGCACCCGATGCGGCGTCGAACCCGTAAAGCCCACCGCCGTTGATGTCGACCGCCCAGACGATCCCGCCCGCCACGATTGGGGGACCGAACGTCGTCCCGCCGCCCGCGTTCCACGAAGGCCCGGCACACGTCGCGTCGCAATTGCTGAACGAGGGGGTGGACGTGTTCACCTGCAGCGCGACGATGCCGTTCCCGTTGCACTCCAGGTATACGTAGGGCGCGGCATACGCGAACGAGCCGAACGTGGCGTCGCTGTGGTTGCCGCGGCACACGTCAACGCTGGAATACGTCTGAGGCGACGGTGTCGGGAAGAGCTGACCGTCTATCCCGCCGAGGCTGTTCGGGTTGTACAGGAAGCCGTTCCCCCACTTTCCTGCCTGGAACCCAAGGTTCGGGCTGATCAGGAGGGTGGAGGCAGAGCCCAGGTCCTGGTCGTTGCAGCTCCAGTTGTCGTGCCAGTCGGCCGGCGCGAAGTAATCCTCGGTGCCAAGCGTTGGCGACAGCCGGATGACGGCATCGTTGAGGTTGTAAGAGCTGGGGCATCCGCCGTTACCCGTCGTGACGAAGACCTTTCCGGTGTTGTTGTCGACGACCACGCCGCCGGGCGACCAGATTCCGTTTCCAACCGGACCTGTGTCGAACAGCTCGTCTGGCTGCGCGCCACTGGTCGGCACGCCGACAACCCACCCGTGATACGAGCCGCAGTCACCGGCCCTCCCGCCGAAGGGGACGTACACGTGCGTGTTGTCGTGCGACATGGCGAGCGCGCCGCGCTCCTGCTGGATCGTCCAGTCGAAACCGTTGGGTGAGACTTCGGTTTCGAGCCTCAGGTTGCCGGTTGCGAGGTCGAGCCCGAAAAGAAAGTAGGCGCCGTACTGGTGCAGGAACGCGACTTCGTAGATCCGCGAGTTTGACGGGTCGAGAACACCGGTGCCCAGGATTCCCGTTGGGTTGATGTTTCCGCACCCCCAGCCACCGGTCTGAGGCGCGCCGAGATTCACACCCCACACCACGCTTCCGTCTGTTTGGTTGATGGCGTAGACGGAGTTGTTCAACGTGGCGACGTAGACGAGGCCGTTGTAGACGAGCGGTTCGCCGTAGACATCGCCGTCAAGGGTCGGCGAGACCCACCCCGCGGCCGCGCCACCGGCTCCTGGCAGGCTGCCATCAAGGCCGGTGTGAGCGTTGTCGTGGTGGTACATCGTCCACTGGCCGTTCGGTGTGACCGCGGTCTTCAACGCAGGTGCGGAGGCGGTGGCATGGCTGGGGGCTGCCGCGTATGCCGCCGTCGATGCCGTTGCGTGCTGCCCGCCGGCACTCAGCGCCAGGAGGAGAGCGGTTGTCGCGCCGACGGAAAACCCGAGTCCTCTCACCGGTGCTTTCATCAACGAAGCAGAGATGTCATCTGGTCAGCTCAGGACTGCGGTCGCTTCACCGATTACGTCATGACCGGTGCCCTGGTTGTTCACCCAGACGTGAATCAGGTAGGTGCCTTTGGCGAGGCCAGCGGTACCCCAGCTCAGCGCCGGCCCGCCAAAACCCTGCACCAGATGCCACGTCATGTCGGGATACTGGACCCAGAACTCGTAACGAGGGTTGGGGCAACCGGTCGAGCCGGCCGTGACGCTGATCGTCGAGCCGGCAGCCTGGGCCACGGATGCCGGCATGAGCGAGGCCGAGGCACACCCGGTCAATGTCACGGTGGACGACCCATACGCGTCCCACGAGCTGCCCGTTGAGTTGACCCACGCGTGAACCAAATACATGCCGGGCGCAAGGCCCGTCGTGTCCCAGGTGAAGCTCGCGCCGCCAAAGAGCTGCTTGAGGTTCCAGCTGCCGTCCGGGTACTGGACCCAGAACTCGTAGCGAGGAGTGGGGCAACCGCTCGAGCTGGCGGTCAAGCTGACCGCGGTCCCCGCGGGCTGGCTCGTGGCGGTGGGGCTCAGTGCTGCTGAGGCGCAGCCGGTCAGCGTCACCGTGGCCGACCCGATCGCGTCATGGCCGGTGCCGCTCGAGTTGACCCACGCGTGAACGAGATATGTGCCGGTCGCAAGGCCCGTCGTGTCCCAGTTGAAGCTCGCTCCGCCGAATCCCTGCTTCAAGTTCCAGGTCCCGTCCGGGTACTGGACCCAGAACTCGTATCTCGGTGCGGGGCAGCCGGTCGAGCTTGCGGTCAGAGCGACCGTCGTGCCGGCCGCCTGGCTCATCTTTGCCGGGCTGACCGATCCAGAGGCGCAACCGGTCAGAGTGACCGTCGCCGACCCGATCGCGTCGTAGCCGGTGCCGCTTACGTTGACCCACGCATGGACGAGGTACGTTCCCGGTCCCAAGCCGGTGGTGTCCCAGCTGAACGCGGCTCCGCCCCACCCCTGCTTCAAGTTCCAGCTTGCGTCGGGATACTGGACCCAGAACTCGTAGCGGGCGCTGCCGCATCCGATGGAACCGGCGGTCAATGCGACGGTCGAGCCCGCGGGCTGACTCACCACGGCGGGCGTCACCGACGCCGAGGCGCAGCTGCTCAACGTGACGACGCTGGTGCCATAGGCCTCGAGCGTTGGCGCCGCCCCCTGCTGGTTGGCCCAAGCGTGGACCGTGTAGGTTCCGGGGACCAGCCCCGTGGTGTCCCAGCTGAAGGCCGGTCCCGCGAAGCCTCGCTTCAGGTTCCAGGTGCCGTCGGGATACTGGACCCAGTACTCATAGACAGGATTGGGGCAGCCGCTCGAGCTTGCGACGAGACTGACGGTCGAACCTGAGTCCTGACTGACCGCGGGCGGGCTGACCGAGGACGACGTGCATCCGGTCAGCGTGATCAGGGCCTCACCGATCGCATCATGGCCGGCTCCGTGCGCGCTGGCCCACGCGTGGACGACGTAGCTTCCTGGCGCCAGACCTGTCGTGTTCCAGCTGAAGGTCGCTCCGCCAAAGCCTTGCTTCAGGTTCCACGATCCGTCCGGATATTGGACCCAGAACTCGTACTGCGGACTCGTGCAGCCGCTCGAGGCGGCGGTGAATGGGATGACGCCACCAGCCGGGAACGCGCCCGAGGATGGCGCGAGCGAGGCGGTCATACAACCGAATGTGAACTGGTCCGCAGCTGTGATCGGAGTGGTGCCCAATGCCGCGGTCACGGTCACGTCGACTGCGCCACCCGCGTGCGCCGGGGTCACGGCCGTGATCGTCGTGTCGTTCAGCACGCTGAAGGTTGAGGCCGGTGTGCCCCCAAAACGAACGCTCGTCGTTCCGCTGAAGCCCGTTCCGGTGATCGTCACCGAGGTTCCGCCGAACGTCGGGCCGACGTTGGGAGAGACGCCGGTGATGCCGAAGAAGGGTCCGACTGTAAATGACCATGTGTACGGCACGCCGTTCACGGTCAGGGCCACCACGTATTTCACGCCGGTCTGAAGTGGTTGCTGGGGGATGAGGATCACGCCGCCTCGCGTGTAGAGATAGCTGTTCAGCGCGGCATTGCTCGAGTCGATTACGCAGTGATTGAGCGGAACTCCATTTCCAGTGAAGGAGTGCGCCGGCCCAGCCGTTGTGTTCACGTTACCGCCGACCTCGATGAACACCGGCAGCCCGGTCGGAGCACCGTATCCCGGACACGCCTGCAGAGGGTCGGGCCACTCACCGCCGCCGAATGAGGTCAGCGGCTCGTTGACGCCATTGCCGGGGAAGTAGACAGGGTACTGGCCGCCGCTGAACGAGTTGCCCCGAATCGTGTCGAGCGCAAAACCTGCCTGCCAGGGGCTGGTGGTTGAGTCGCGGTACGAGCCGAACCCCGTCTGCGAGAGACGCGGATCCATCATCGCCATCGCGTGGAACGGCGCCGCCATCCACCAATCGATCGCCTGCACGTCCGTGGCACTGGTGGTTGAGCTGACCTGGATGTTGCTGTTGCGAGCGGCCGTGTCGCCTGCGGACGTGTAGTACGGCACGCCCGGTGTCTCGTAATGGGTGATCAGGTTGTTCTTGACCATGTAGAGCGCGTGGTTGTAGTCGCCCTGGCTCCACGTTGAGTTTTCGGTCAACGCCGGCAGGCCCGTGGTCACCCGCCACTGGTTCAGCCGATCCAACCAAGGGACGTTTGCCACCGGGGTCGGCGCGAGCTGGACATAGGCTGGTGCGGCCGCCGGCAGGCCGGACATGACCCACAGACCGATTACGCAGGCCACGGCCGGCGACCTCAGCGCAGCCCGCTTGGCGATACGGAGGACGTGCTTATAGGTCACGGACACCGAGAGCACAACGAACGGCAGCGTTTAGATCTTGCGTTGGCTCGCCCGCGCGTCCTTCTACTTATGTGTCACGGCAGAAGAGCGAAACCAGAACGGTCGCTACGTCACGTCAGGACCACGAGCGCCGCACCATAGACCTCGAGCGTCGGGGGTGCACCCTGCTGGTAGGCCCATGCGTGGACCGTGTAGATCCCTGGCTGGAGCCCAGCGGTGCTCCACGCGACTGTCTGCAGGACACTGAAGCCGCGGATCAGGTGCCAAGAGCTGTCTGGGTACTGGACCCACCACTCGTAGGCGGGGTTGGGGCAGCCGCTCGAGCTCGTGGACATGTTGACCACGGTCCCGGCCTTCTGGTACTGCACCAGTGGGAGGACCGCTTCGCTCGCACAGCCCGCCAGGTTTGCGCTGGACTCGCCGATCGAATCATGCCCGGTGCCCGACGAGTTGACCCATGCGTGCACCACGTAGGTACCCGGCGCGAGACCGGTGGTATCCCAGCTGAAATTGGGTGAGGGGCTGAAGGGCTGCTTCAGGTTCCAGGTCCCATCGGGATACATGACAAAGAACTCGAATCGCGGGGTGGTGCAGCCGCTCGCGCTCGCGGTGAAGTTGAACGTCGAGCCGGCCGCCTGGGTCACCATCGAAGGGCTGACCGAGGCCGAGAAGCAGCCGGTCAGGCTGATGAAGGCCTCGCCGATGGCCTGGTAGGTCGGACCGCCAGTTGAGCTAGCCCATACGTGGACGAGGTAGCTACCCGGCGCCAATCCGCTGTCCCAGCTGAAGATCGCGCCGCCCCAGACCTGTTTCAAGTTCCAGGTCCCGTCCGGATACTGCACCCAAAACTCGTAGCTCGGGTTCAAGCAGCCGGTCGAGCCGGCGATGAAGATGACGGTACTCCCCGCCGGGAATGAGCCAGAGGCCGGATTGAGCAAAGCGGCTGTACATGCCGCGCCCGGCGCGAGGAACGTGAACTGGTCAGCGCCTGAGGTGGCGCTGGTGCCCAAGTTGGTGGTGACCGTGACGTCCACCGTGCCGGCCGCGTGGGCCGGACTGTTGGCATTGATCGAGGTGTCAGAGATGAGGGCCCAGGAGGCGAGGGAGGTCCCGAAATGAACCGAGATGAGACCCGTGAAGCATGATCCCGTGAGATTCACGACCAGTCCGCCCGCGGTTGACCCAAACGTGTGGTTGATGCTTGTGACGGAAGGCCCGCTACAGACAGCGAGGGCTGTGTTCGATCGGTTTGGACCGAGTGTCGCGCCGGCGAGGACCACCAGAGCGATGGCGGCGGTGGCCAGGAGCCGGGCAGACGGCTTGCGGAAGATGCTCATGATGCTTGCCCCTCTTTGTGCTTCGCAGGAAACGGATGCGCTCCGGATTGCGGAGTCGCGCCAAACCTACTGGCCCTTTGGCGCGGTGTCAATGAGGGATCTCTAGAGCTGTGATGTCAGCGAAGGACTATCCGTTGCTCGCGGCGTCACACAATGCGACGACCCGTTTCTTCATTTCGTTGTACAGATGGGACCGGTTCATCACGGTAGGAGTCGTCGCCGACATATGCGCGGTGGTGTGGCTGGCGACTTCAACCTTTGACCGGCTGAAACCAAATCCGCGGTTAGCAGCGTCTTAAGTGTTGTAACCAAGCTCTGGCCGACTCGTTAATCCTCGTAAATCAGATCGATCTATCGGGAGGTGGTTGCCGGCGATTCGTTGAGCTGTGCCAGCTCGCGCTCAGCAGCGGGGTAAGTCGGTTTTTGTAACGGAGAAAAATCCCATGATTGTTCGTCGACTTGTACTCGTCTTTTCTATCGTTTTCTGCGGTTCTCTCGCCCTGGCGGCCGCGGCGGTCGCCGCCGGTGGCCCATTGCCCCCTGGTGACTACACCTTCTCCAGCACCAGCGCGAACGCCTTCTTCGGCGGCAAGGGCGGGGGGCCTCAGCCCTCGTTCAGTGTCTTCGTCAACCAGGGTCTGAACGCGTTCCAGCCTTCTGACGGTGACAACAACGACTCGGGTTCGGTCATCCCGAGCACCATGGTTCAGTTCACAGCCTTCGACGCCAAGGGGGTCGGCGGCACCGCTTGTTACCTCATCCCGAACAGCGACTTCAAGGTGTCCAAGAACCTCCAGAGCGCTTCACTCCACACGACCCTGAGCTCTGGCAGCGTATGCCCGGGCCTCGGTGCTCCTGTCGGGGGCGCGCCCGTACCAGGACCTAAGGCCGGCAGCGGCGGTGGCCTGCCACCTTCGATCCAGGTCGATCTCACATGGAGCGGCGTCGGCGTGGTCAGCACGATGCACGATCGCTTCACCTTCAGCTGCCTCGCGCACCGCGAGAACGGAACCAACACCTTCCGTGACTCACTCGGAGGCACCGCCTCCGGTTCTATCGGCGGGACAAAGGGTCTTTCGACAACCGTCGCTGACGTCAGCGCGCAGGATGGTCAGCTCCACATCGAGGGCAACATCCAGCCGCCCTGCTTCGGCAAGTAAACCAACCGACCGGCGCGGGCTGTTCAGCCTCGCGCCGGTCTTTCCTCGTGACCTGGGTCAGGTCGCCTGGACAGCTTCCAACCTGGCCGGAGCTGGTCCGGGACGACGTCTCTCAGTCTGGCGCGATCACCTTCGAAGGCGTCGAAGTCCTTCTGTTCGAGAAAGGCGGGCTTTTGCCCAAGTTCTCTCCGAGCCAACTCGATTAGTTTCCTGTACTGCGGGGGTATGCCGTCGAGAGCGTGCGCCATGCGGTCGGCATCGTGTGTCTTCAGAGCGCTGTTGATCTCGATCGTCCACTGTCGCAGCACGTCGATGGCGGCTCGGTTGACGACCGTGCTCGAGAGAAGGTGGATTCGGCCACCGATCCGGTCAAGCGCCTCCATCTGATCGAAGAACCGCTCGCGCTCCGGTTCCTCGCCGGGTCGGCCCCAACTGAGTTGCCATCTCGTGGCAGGTCGATGCATCGAATCGAGTGCGCTCAGGAAAGCTGCGAAGGCCTCGAGACGTTGCTGTCGCAGCCAGCGCCGGTGATCGATGCGGGCCTGGAGAAGGATGGCGATCGCTGCTGCAGCGATGCCCAGCGCGAAGCCCAAGACCGTCCTCGCGTCGAGCAGCTGATTGAGCCAGGTGGGCACGCCCGAACTGTAGACCAGCCACGCGGATATTCCGGCGGAAACGCCGACGCCCCGACCCTCGCAGCTGCCATCCGTACCTCTCCAGGAGGTTTCAAGTAGCCAACCCCAAACCAGTTCTCATCGAAGAGTTCACGATTCCAGTAACCGCTGCGTCAGTCAGCCAGGCCTTCTTCATCGCCCATGACAACTACCAGGTGGTGGGTGTCTCGGCAGTCGCTGAAGTACTTTGGCGGCGCCGGCGCGACCGTGACAGTCGAGGCCACCGCTTCGTCCAGCCTCGCCTTTGGCAGGCGACGTGACTGGGTGGCCGCGATCAGTCGATGCCGTGTTCCCTACCGGAGCTGGGCGATCAGCGACATCAACGCTTCGGGCGTGGAGGCGTTCTGGTTGTTGTTGACCACGAGCAGCCCGCCGAACTGCCGCTGCTTGAAGTCGGCCGCGATCGGGGCCGTGAGCGGGTCCTGGAAGCCGGCCACGATGACCGCGCTGACCTCCTCGTCGAGGGTCATGCCGGCGGGGCTCTGCGTTTGGGAGAGGCTGGGCGTCGGTGAGTTCTGGGCGGTGGATTGGGTTGAGCAGGCGCCGAGCAGGCCAGGGCGATCGTGATTGCGAGGCGGAGGCGCATCTCTTCACCAGTAGTGCCGGAGGGTTCCCCTTCGGAATGCTTGGGACCCCCTCCGGCGCTGCGCGCCACCTCCCCACACGGTGGGGAGGAGATGTGCTCCCCTGCCCCTCATCCTGACCTCTCGCCTGAAGGGGAGAGGAAAAATTGGGTCCCCTGAAGGGGAGAGGGAAGTTTGGCTAGCCCGCTTTCAGGTAGCGGTGTACTACCCAGCCTCGGCCCGTTACGTGCCACCAGTATTCGATTCCTAGATCCTCATACGGGCCGGGTTGGGGAACCAGGAAATATTGAGGACCGTCGTCAATCGTGACCGGCGTGCCGTCGGGTAGGCACACCAGCACACGGGCTGACAGCGCGGGCGCGGTGTGGACGTTGATGCATCCGGTCTCGCCCATGCCGAGCCGCAGATGGCCGCTCGCCCCGACGGCGGGGAAGGGTGTTGAGACCGGGTTGCATTGAAAGTCGAGGTTCTTCCATCCGGCGCCGTCCTGGAAGAGGTACGACGCGCATGCGTAGAGGTCTCGGTTGGACCCCGCGGTGGCCGGGAAGTACGCAGCCGCCGTGCCGTCATGCTCGGAGCCCAGCCAGACACACGCGATGTTGACCGGACACGATGCCTGATCCTGGACGAGCCTCGCGCCCGTGCGGACTTGCGCGAAATGGCCGGCGGCTCGAGCAGCGGTCGGATAGCTGGACTCCTCGACCGGGACGGTCAACGCCGGAGGTCCACCGCCCGGAATCAGTGGATAGAAATCGAGTCCGACATACCAATCATTGGGCTCCACCTTCTCCACCGTCGCGCCGGCCGATACGTGCACATTGATCATCGAATGGTCGGTGCAGCTCACGTCAAGGCCGCACGTCACGGACTTCGTGTAGCCGCCGCCAAAGCGGGCGGGCGATTGGGTCCTGGCGCCGGACGCTCCCGTGACTTGGATCGGTCTGGTGGTGGCGTAGACGTTGTAGTCACCCGGTCGAAGCCCACGCATGGAGTAGTGGGTTTGGTTCTGGATGATCTCGGTGGTGTAGTAGCGGCTCGCGTCGGTGGCGATCGCGTAAATCGCAAGCGGCGGAATGAAATCAGACGGGAACTGAATGAGACCTCCGATGCTCCCCGTCTGGGCGCCCGGTTGTGGCGTCGCCGCCCTGGCGCCGCTGGCTGCGGGTGAGCTCGACGCGGTCGGGGTCGATGGAGAACACGCGGCTGTGAGCCCGATCACGACCGCCGCCAACAGGGTTGTCGCTCGCATTCGACCGGCTCAGGCGGGCGTGTAGATCTCGGTCGTGGCCGTGGTCGCCCCGCCGATCAGCAGGCCTCCGGCCACCAGGACACGCCCGTCCGACAGGAGTGCAGCGGTGTGGAAGCCCCTGGCGTCTTGCATTGTGGCGGCCGGCCACCACTTCTTGCCCACCGGCTCGTAGAGCTCAACGACCGCGATCGATTCCGACGTCCCACAGCGACCGCCCGCGACCAGGATCAGGCCGCTGCGCAGCGTCGTCATGGTGTGCTCGCAGTGCCCGACGTTCATCGCCGGTCCGACCGTCCATCCGTCACACGAGCCAGTACAGCCGGCGACCTCTTTCGACGGAGTGAAGATCGCCGTGGTGTTCAGCGCTCCGGTCGGCTGGTAGCTTTGCTGGCCACCAGCGAGAAGTACGGTTCCGTCGGGGAGAGAAGCGGCGGTGGAGAAATTCGTGGTGACAATCGCTGAAAGAGTCCCGTACGAAGCCTGCCCTGTCGCCGGGTCGTAGAACTCGTAGCCGTTCCCAGGCTGGACCTGCTGCACACCGCCCCAGGTCATGACCCGGCCATCGTTGAGAGCGATCACGATCGGACCGTAGGGCCGGTATCCATATTCGGGTTGGGGCGAGGTCCAGGTGTTGGTTCCGGAGTCGTAAATCTCTGAACCGTTGGGTGGTGGCGATTGGGTCCCACCGTCGCCGCCTGCCACGAACACCTTGCCGTTGCCGATCAGGGCCGCCGCGTGGTGCGCTCGGGGCTGGTTCATTGCGGCCGCCGGAGCCCACGTGTTCGTGGCTGGGTTGTAAAGCTCGGCTGAGCCGAGGGCCAGGCCACTGGGACCGCTATCCCCGCCGGCGACCAGCACCTTCCCGTTGGGAAGCAAGGTGGCCGAGTGGCCATTGCGAGGGCTGCCCATCGGCGCCGCGGCACTGATGGTGTTCGTGGTCGGGTCGAAGATGTCAACCGTCGCGGTATCGGTCGTCGGTGATGTCTCGCCCCCGATCAACAGCACCCTGCCGCTGGGCAGCGAGACCGCCGCGAAGTCGGCTCGCGGGACGGACATCGTCTTGGAGAGCTGCCATGCCCCCGGACCCGGCTGAACTGGAGGGGCGGAGGGCGAGGAAGTTGGGCTGGGTTGAGCGGATGGTGACGGGGAATGGCCTGACGACGTGGGGGTCGGAGAGCTGGTGGCCACGAGGGGTCCGCTTGCCGTGCAGGCGGCGCCCAGCATCGCCGCCATCAGCAACCCCACGCCCGAAGACGCGAGCCCCTTCTTCATCAGTCTCTCCGAAGCGTTCAACGCCCGCCTGCTGAATCTGTTACGAGCGGCAGGCCCAACATGGTGTCAAGCTATCGAGCCAGCGTTGGTTCGGGTCTCAACCTCGTTGCGTCAGGTCATCGTCCTGGTCGCCGTTGCCTCAGCTGTACTCGCATGGAGATCCCGAGCTACAACCTGACGTTCGCGTATTTCACCGACCCGCAAGGTCACCTGGTCGGGCTGTCCAAGGGCGCGGCGCAGTAATTAGGCCGGGGGGCGAGGCGTTAATTCGCTCGCCCCCCTCCGGCGGCTTCGCCGCCACTTCCCAACGAGTTCGGGAGGAGATTTGCCCTTCGGGATGCTTGGGACCCCCTCCGGCGCTGCGCGCCACCTCCCCACACGGTGGGGAGGAGATTTGCCCTTCGGGATGCTTGGGACCCCCTCCGGCGCTGCGCGCCACCTCCCCACACGGTGGGGAGGAGATTCCCCGTGCGTTTGACACTGAAATTGAGACCCGGCTGAGACTGACAGGTGGCTGAGCCTGGCCCACAATCCGCCCCATGGATGGCGAGAAGTATCTCGGCTGGTTCGCCTGGGCTCTGGCAACTTTGGGCCGCGACCTCGAGGCTTCACACGCTGCCGCCGAGGCGGCATACGACACGGAGTCCGGCGGCGCGACGCGTGCGGTGGCGGAGGTCGCGGGGCGAAACGCAACCGGCGGGCCAGTCGCGGTCGACGCCTCTTCGATCGCTATCGCCGAGTGGGCTTACTGGGCGCAGACGCGCTTTGGAATCAGCTCAGCCGACGGTCTTCGTGCGGCACGTCAGGGGCTGGCGGTGCTGGACTCGAGCCACAACCTGGACACGGCGATCGCATCAGTCGAGACCGACATGGCTTCACGCCAGTCTTTGGGTCAGCCCGTCGCCGCTCCCGTCGTCGCGCCGGCTGTCGCACCGACGGCGCCCATGCCGTATTGGCGGCGCACCTGGGTGATCGTCGTGGCCGCGATGGCCGTCACCGCGGTCTTCACGGCCGCGATCACCGCCGGGCTCATGAGCGGTTCGGGCTCGAATTCTCCGCTCGGCAAGCCCGGCGCGCAGTCCGCGATGGCTGTCACGGTGACCGCGGACGGCAACGCCAACATCACGCTCACCGGCTTCCCGCCGGACACGAACGTGTACATCCTCGTCGACAGCTCAGTGCAGGTCACCGTCCGCACTGACTCGTCGGGTGCCGCCCAAACCGCCGCTCCCCTCGATGCCGGCGGCCATCAGATAAGCGCGTGTCTCGATTTCCAGGGCGTGATGTGTCCGGCCACCGACTTCGCGACGCGTCAACCATGACCCCTGCCCGGCTGCCCAGCCCGCTGCGTCGCATGACCTGGGACGGGGAGCAGTGGGTCACGCCCGAGGCGACGCAATCCGCCGTTTCAGACGAATCGCGCAAGCGGTGGTTCGAATGGGCGAACGGCCAGCAGCTCCAGCCGAATGCGGTCGTCGCCGCCAACACCGCACTCGAATTGCTCAGCACAGGTGCGACCGCCGCGGCCGCCGCGGCCGCGGGCTTCATCGCCGCTTCGCGCGGAACCATGGAGCACGTGAACCTGCTGAAGGCGGAGGCCACATGGATTGAGTCGGTCGTCGAAGACCTCAAGCGCCAGAAGGCTGACGCGCCCGCCACTCTGATCGCGAGATACCAGGCCCGACACGACTCGGTCGACGGCGCGATGCGGCTCTACTGGAGCCCCACCGCGCAGGCGGCCAAACAGGCCGCATCCCGTCCCGCGGCCGAGATCGCCCAGGAAGCGGAGGCGCTGCACAAGCGAAACGAGGAGGCGCGCTTGACAGCAGAGGCACAGGCGCGCATTCGCGTGGACGAAGACCTGAGACAGCAGCGCGCAGACCAGGAGTGGGAGCGCCGCGTCGCCAACGTGCCGGAGACGGCCGCCCCGAGCGCTGTTACGCCGATCGCACCGGCGCCTTCGCGGCCGGCCCGGCCGCCCAAGCCCCCTTCCCCACCGCGCCCACCGCGCCCTTCGCTCCAGGAGTTCCTCAGCGAGAACAGCATCCTGGTCGTTTCGTACATGGGAGCCTTCCTGCTTTTCGTCGCGACGCTGCTCTTCGAGCTGTACACGATCAAGCTCGCGGGTGAGCTGCGGTTCGGCGGCGTGCTGGGCCTCGATCTGATCTTTGCGGCCGCGGGCGTCGGCGGCCTCAGGTCAAAGCGCCTTCGCATCGTCGGCCAGACCTACGTGGCGATCTTCGCCCTCCTGGCACCGCTCGTCTTTGTCGCGGCGTACGTCTTCCTTGACCTCCATGCCAAGGGCATCACCATGGATCTCGCGTTTGCCGTGTCCGGCTTCGCGTGCTGCGTGCTTTATGTCGCGCTGACACTGCGCCTCCGTGTCCACGCGTACGGCGTCCTCGCGATGCTCGCCCTGCCGGTCGCGTGGTTCGGCACGGCCGACCTGCTGAACCTGGGCGTCTGGCGAGGACCCGCGTTTTCTCTCCTGCCCATCGTGTACACGCTGGTCCTGTTCGAGTCGCCGCGGCTGAAGGTCGCGGGCGACCGGTTCTCTCGCTTTGCGCTTCCATTCGTCCACGCATCCGCCGGCGTGGCGCTCGCGCTGACGATCTACTCCCTGGCCACGTCCGACACCGGTTGGGTGAGGTGGGTGTTCGCGTCTACCGCACTAGGCGTGACCGTCGCCTACACCGCGTTTCGCGCACTGGGTGGCGCACGCTACGGATCGGCGCTCGCGCAGTCGGCGTTGGTGCTTGCGGCGTCGGCGGCGATCCTCGACAGCTCCTTCGGTGTTTGGCGCGCGGCCGCCCTGTCGCCGCTGGTCGTCGTCTTCACCGTCGTGCAGCTCAGACCCGCCTGGCTCGGCCCGCGGGCGCAGCGGTTCGCGCAGGACGCGCGCATCTTCGTCCACATCAGCGCTGCGGTGGTGCTGATGGCTCTCCTCGCCGAGCTCGTGCGGATGGTGGAGTGGATCCCATGGGCGGTGGCGATCGCCCTCGCCGCGGTGGCCGCCGGCTATGCGCTGAACCGGAGGCTCGGCGGTCGCGAGCCGGAAGCCATCGCGGCGCTGGCCAGCATCGGGGCCGCGTGGACCGCCGGCGTGCACGACATCGGCCTCGCCGATTGGGGAGCCGTCGCCATCACGCCGCTGCTTCTCGTCTACGCAGTGGCCGGCCGGCGAGCCTTCTCCGCCTACGCCGACTACTTCGTGCACGCGGGCGCGCTGACCGCCGTCATATTCCTGTTTCTCAGCAGCCCGGGCTTCGTGCCGCGCGACTGGGCCATCGCCGCGACCTTCGGCGGCTTGACCGTCGGGTATGGAGCGCACCGGGTGTTGGGGGCACGCGAGCCTTCGGGCAGCTTCGCCCTGGCGTCCTTTGTGGTGACGTGGGTGATGGTTGTCGACGCTCTGGGGGTCAGCCCCTGGCGCGGCCCGGCGCTCGCGCCGCTTGCAGTGATCCTTTCCGTTCTCGCCTCACGCAAGTGGCGATTCATCCCTGTATCCACGCAGTACTTCACCCACGCGACGCTGCTAGTCGCCCTCGGGCTCGTCGCCGTCGACATGGAGCGGGCCGGCACCTGGATGCCCGCCGTCGGGGTAGCCGCGGCCGCCCCGTTCGGACTTGCCTACCTCGTCGATCTGACGCTGCGGCGCCGGGAGGAGTCCGCGATCATCGCGCTGGTCCTGCTCGGCACCGCGTGGGTCTGCGCCACCGACGCGCTGCACCTCGGCATTTGGCGGGGTGCCGCGATCGCGCCGCTGGCATTGGTCTATGCCGTGATCGAATCTCGAGGCGCGCGGTTCGGCCCGATCGGCGACCTTCTCGCCCGCTACACGCGATACCTGACCCACGCGGCGACCGCCGCCGCGCTCGCGTTCGCCTTCGGCGACATGATCGCCGCCGGTCACTGGATCGTATGGACCGGCTCAGTGACCGTCGCAGTCATCACGGCCGCCTACCTCGTTTCCGCGGTGCTCGGCCGGTCGCTCGACTCCGCGCTCGTGGCGCAGGTCGCGTTCGGTGCCGCGTGGTCGCTAATTTCCACCGACCTGAACCTCGGCCAGTGGCGCGGCCCATCGCTCACCGCGCTGGTCGCCGTGTATGGACTGGTCACCTACCGCGGGAAGCGGCTCGGGCCGCTGGGCGGACTCTTCGCACGCTACGGCGTCTACCGGGCGCATGCCGCGGCCGGCCTTGCGCTGATCTTCACCGGTTATTCGGTCGGGGCGGCCGACGCCTGGCTCACGGGATCGATCACGGCGACGTTCCTCGGCCTCGCGATCGCCTACGGGCTCATCTGCTTCATCGGCGGTCCGGTGGAGATGGCGGTGCTTGCGCTCGCCGCCTTCGGACTCGCCTGGGCGGCCGCCTCACACGACCTGCGGCTCGGCCAGTGGCGGCCGACCGCGATCGCCTTGCTGCCCCCCATGTACGCCGCAATCACGTATCGCGGCCAGCTGCTCGGAGACGCGGGACGGAAGTTCGCCCGGCATGGCGTGCTGTTCATCTACGCCGGCGGAGGCCTCGCCTTCCTCGTCCTCTTCTATGTGCTGCTGGCGGCGGGCGTGTGGCTTCCGTGGGTGGCGGCGTCGATGTTCGGGGTCCTGGCCGCCTCGTATTTGTTCGCGGTATGGCTCGGTGGCGGCGCGGAGCTGGGCCTGTTGTTCAAGACGGCCTTCGGCCTGGCGTGGGTCGCCGCGACGTTTGATCTCGTCCCGGGCGCGTGGTGGCCGGCGTCCGTCGCGCCTCTTGTGGCCCTGTATTCACTAGCCGCATACCGCGGTGCGATGGCGGGTCGGGTCGGCGCGACGATCGGCGACCTGGCGATGCCGTTCGTACACATCGCGGCGGGCACCGTCGTTCTGGTGGCTGCGGAGGAAACCGCCAGGGCCGGCGCCTGGCTTCCGTGGTCGGTCACCGTCGCGGCCTTCGCCGTGAGCGCTTCGTACTTCCTCTACAGCGTGCTCAGCGGAGAGATGGAGGGACCGATCCTCACCATGGCCGTGCTGGTGGTCGGTTGGGCCGGCCTGGCGCAGGATCTTCACCTCGGCAGCTGGAGAGGCACCTTCCTCGCTGCGCTCGGCCTGGTGTTCGCGTCGACGACCTTCCGCGGCCGGCGCGTCGGTCGCGTGGGCGCTCTCTTCGCTGATTGGTCCGAATGGTTCGTCCACGGCGTGGCCGTCCTCGGCCTGGGTTGGGTGGTCCTGGACCCATCGCACTTCGCGGCCAGCGGTCCGATCGCCGCAGTGCTCGCGATGATCGCGATCGTCTACGCGCTGTACGCATGGCTCAGCGCCCGGCAGCCGGCGCTGCTCGTGACCGCGGCCGCGGTGACGCTGTCTGCGGTGTTCGAGATCAACGCCCTGGGTCTCGACCTCGCGTACACGTCGGCCGCTTTGACGGTGCTCGCCGGAATCGGTGCGGCGGTCACGCACTTCACGCGCGACCGGTTCTTCCGCGCCGGGCTGTACGTGCTGCTCGTGCTGCAGCTGGCCAGCGTGGCGACCCTGAACCCCGCCGAGCATCTCGCCGAGGCGGCGAGCCTCCTGGTCGCCACGGCCATCGTCGCCTGGGTCGCGCGCGATTCGAGAGTTTCGGCCTGGCTGCTGTTTGCGTGCGCCCTATTCGCGGTCGATTGGTACTGGCTCGCGCAGAGCCTGCCTCGGCCCCCATCGCTGACGGACGGGAGCTGGGTCGCCGTCTACGGACCGCTGCCGCTGGTGTTCGGCCTTGTTGCGCTTGGCCTCCGATCGCTCGGCGGGCGCGGGTGGGCGTGGCCCCTATACGGATATGCCGGCGCGGGCACGGTCGTGGTGTCGATCAGCGCCCTGTTCTATGGGTACTTCGAGCTCGCGGGCGCGCTGATCCTCGCCTACTCGGCGCTGCTCTACGCGACCTCGGCGGTGGAGAAATTCTGGGAAGGCGCCGTCGCCGCGGGACTGTCGACCGCGTTCGGTTTCTGGCTGCTTCTCTATGCCGCCCAGGCGGCCATGGAGTGGTATCCCGCCGCGACATTCGGGACGTCGGCTCTGCTCTACGCCTTGCAGGTGCCGTGGGAGGCCCGTTTCGCGCGACCCTCGGAATGGATCCAGTCCCATCGTCTGACCGGGTTGGGAGGCGCCGCGATCTCCGCGCTGTCCAGCTTCGCGTTCTTCGGTCTTCTGAAACCTCACGATTGGGGAGCGCTCGCCGCCGCGGCGGGGTTGATCGGTTTCGGTGCCTTGGTGATCGTCGACGGGCGGCGTCATGGACGGCCCGAATTCGATTACCTCGGAGCGGTGCTGATGAGCCTGGCCGGGCTGTGGTTCGCGTTCTACCTCGGCGCTCAAAGCCTCGAGTGGTACGTGATCCTCCCCGGCGCTTTCATCGTCGCTTCAGGCGTCCGTCTGCCGTATGACGACAGGGTGCGCCTGCCGAACCTGCGTCTCATCGCGCGGATCCTTACCGGCACGGGCATGTTCTTGATCCTCGGTACCAGCGCCGTGCTGACGGTGCTCGAGCCGCCGAACGCGTGGCTCTACACATCGGCGCTGGTCGTCGAAGGCGTGATGGCGGTCCTGGCCGGGATCGGCTTCAAGAACAGGGTGCTGCTGATCGGCGGCAGCGCGGGCATCGGCATCAGCGCCTTGCGCGCGATATTCGTGGGTCTGACCCAGGGTTGGCTGCCGGTGTGGGTCGTCTTCTTCGTGGTTTCGATCATCCTGCTCGGCCTTGGCGCGGCCCTGGCGCTGCTGCGCGACCGTCTGCCGCAAGCCCGAATGCGAGTCGGCGAGACCTGGCGAGACTGGAACTGACCATGCGCCGCGCCGGCGCTGCATGCTCAGTCATTTCGGCGATCGCTTTCGTCGTCGGGATCATCGCGCTGCTGCAGGCCGAGGGGCCGTCATCGCCAGACCTGTTGGTCTACCTGGCGAGCCCGTCCGGGCAGTCTGACTTCCTGCTCGCGGTCGACGCGCTGACCGTCGCGGTGGTGCTCTTTATGGCCGGCACTGTTGTGGTTTGCTGGACCATCGGCGCCGAGCGGCGGCTGCACGCGGTGCTCGTCGGCGCCCTGGTCGTCGCGGCCGTGCCGGCGTTCATCGGCTTCCTCTCGCTGCAGTTCGCCCTCGTCGGGACGCTTCGCGAAGGGATCGACCCGAACTCCGTCACCTTCAAGGCGCAGGTCCTCCAGGCTCACGCGGCGGCGGACTGGGCCGGCTGGACCGGCATCGTCATGATGTCGGTCGCGCTTCTGCTCATCGGAGCGGCGCTGTTCGCGGACCCGCGGCGGCGGCTCGCCACGTGGACGGCGATCGCGTGCGGAGTGCTGGGCATCATCCTCGTCCCCATCGGATTTGGGTTCTTGTTCACGCTGTTGCTGGCGGTGTGGCAGCTGGTCGCCGCCGCGGACCTGGTGCTGTTCGGCGGGACCCCCAGACGGCCGTCAGTTGCAGCCACTGAGGGCACGGCTGGCTAGAGTTTCGGCTCGTCATGACAGCGCGCCGCCGGCTCGTTTTTGCGGCCATCCTCGCCCTTGCCGCGGCCGAGAGTCTGTTCTGGCTGTTGGCAGGCTTGCTTGGCATCGCGCTCGCCAGTCTTCTCACAGAACCAAACAGCCCGCTCATTGCCGAGCGGATCCGAGTCGGCTATCTCCTGATTGCCTGGTCGGTGGTCAACGTCGTTGCGTTGGGGTTGTTCGCGACCCGGAGGTGGCGATGGACCAGGCGGCTGATCATCGGCATCCAGGCGGTAAATCTCGCGATCTGCATGTGGAGTGGGATTGGTGGCGTTTCGGCGACGTGCTGGAACTCGGGATTCGAGTGGTTTTGGCCGAGTGCAGCCGCGACCCTGGACCTTCTGCTCCTCAACGCGCTGTGGGCCCGATTCGAGCGAGGGGAGCCGGCGGTCGGTTCCCGCTGGTCGAAAGTGGTCAGGGCCTTCCCGACCCGGAGCGGCCTCGTGTCGCTCGTCTTGATCGCCGTCGGAATCGGCCTCTCCGCGTACGGGTGGTGGCTTGGCATCAATGGAATCGAGCTCCACTCGGGCACAGTCAGCGCGGTGCAGGCCGCGAGTGGCGGCTCGAACCTGATCCTTGATTCCTACTCCAGGCCGATCTACTTCAGCACTTACGATTTGGCGCTCCCGCCATCGGTTCATACCGGTGATCACGTGGCCGTCCTGACGGCTGATTCGGCGTCCTGCGGCTATGGCGCACCGATGGCGGTCGAGGTGTCGGGGGTGACGACTCGCGACCCGATATACGGAGGGGACGTCAACGGTTACACCCCCGATACGTGGTGGTTGCATGAGGCGATTCGGTGGCTGTCCCTGATCGCCGGCATCGGTCTCGTCGCCGCCGGATTCGCGGGCGTTGTTCGGTGGATCGGTTGAGATGAGCTGGTTCGCCTGCGCGGGCTGATAATCGACGCTCCGGCCCCAAGCGGGGCGTTGTTGGATGTGGTCGCCGTCGAGTTCGACGGTCCTTGGCCTGTGGAGGAATAGAAATGTCCCAAAAGCACGATTCGGCCGCGCACGAGACGTCGAAGCCATGCGTCTGCAAGGTGATCAAGCGGTCGAGCCTGGTCTGGAAGGCAACCGGCCGGACCAACGCCCAGAACGAGATGGAATTTCAGTGCAAGATCTGCGGCGCCACCGCCTGGAGACCTGCGTAAGGGCGACTACGCCGGTGCGGCGGATGCCTCCGGTGCACGGCTCCGGCTGGAGACAAGGCTGCCAAGCAGCATGAGCACGAGGCCGCCGGCAAGCCAGCCGGATAGGACCAGGACTGGACCAGCAACCCCAGCGCCATTGAAGTAGAGCGCGCCGCGCAACGCGCTATAGAGCGGGCCCGCGGGCAACCACGGCGCCACCCATCGATAGAAGTCGGGCAGGAGCTGGCTGCCGACGGGTCCTCCCGACGAAACAATGTCCAGCAGCACGATCACCAGCGCGGCCAGGGCGAACCCGGCGCGTCCGAGCAGGCGCGCAAGACCGCACACAATCGCGCCCACAGCCGCCGACCCGAGCGTCACCAGTCCCGCCGCGGACCAGAAGCCGGAGCCGTAGTCGCCGGCGATCCATTGCGCGGTGCCCATCGCGATCGGTCCAGCCAGAACCGCGTATGCGATCACCACCGCCAGGTGCGTCTGGAATCCGGATCCGCGCGCAGTAGTGAACAGCACGGCCTGCGCAACCACCGAAGAGATGATCACCGCGACGACGACGAAGAAAAGGACGATGCCGTGGGCATCGCCGGCAGCGAATGGGTGCACCACCTCCACTGCAACGGTGGTTCCCTGAGCCTTGAATGCATTGGTGAAGGCGGACGTGATGACCCCGGTGACGCCGTCTCCGGCGGCTCCGGCCACGATCAGCCGCGGTGCCGGACCGCCGATGACGAGAGCCCCGTCGATGTCGCGCGAATCGAGCGCAGCTCGGGCGGCGGCTTCGGACGTGTAGGTGGTGAACCGGAAGACTCCCGGCGCGTTGGTGTCGAATTCGTGCGAGATGTCCCCGACGGGTGGAGGAGGCCCGACAAGGCCGACCGGGATGTCGTGTGGATGGGGATCTCGGAGCGCCGTACCGATGAGTACGAGGAAGGCGATCAGAAGGGCCAGGCCGCCGGCCACCGGGGGCACGAGCTGCCTCATCCCGCCCACGACACAGAAGGAGCCACCCTATTGCTGTTCCGCGGTTAGGTGGGACTTGCCGTCGGCAAGCCGAGGGCGGTAGCCGCGGCCAGGAATCGGTCGTCGTACGAGACCACGGCTGCCAGATCATCTCCGAGGCTCGCCGCGGCCGCAAGGTGGATCGAGTCCAACGACCGAAGCTCGATCGGATCGAGGTCCGCGGCTCGATCGAGAAGCACGTCGTCGATTCGAATGAGATGGACGCCGGCCAGAAGCTTGCGAGCTTCCGGAATCAGCCGTGCGAAACCCGCCCGCCGCACCACGCGCACGAGCTCCACCCTGAGCAGCGCCGCAGATGCGCGCTCAGGTCGGCGGCGCAGCCACCTGCGCAAAGCCGGCGACTCCCGCTCGGTCATCAGAAGCTTCACCGCCGCTGAGGTATCCAGGTAAGCAACCTCAGCGCTCATCGGATCTCATGTCAGCCAGAATCGTTGAGAGAAGCGGCTTTCCGGCGATCCGCGGCATCGGCTTGACGTCGAGCAGATCCCCTGTCGCGCTGCTGGCTCTGCCCTCGGCCTGGAGCTGGTCAAGCCTGCTCGCTTCATGCATGGGCACGATCCGAGCAACGGCTCGGCCGCGGTCGGTCACCTCAACGACCTCGCCTGCCGCTACCCGCCGCAACACGGCTGAAGCGTTCTGACGAAGCTCCCTGATTCCCACCCGTTCCATGTAGCACATTGTAGCACATTTCGGCGGAATGCATTTCATGGCCTCGGAAGCTTCTGGGGTTAAGACCTGTCGGTCTTGGCACGCCCTTGGTATCGGTGCACGGCGACACCCGCCCAGATGATCTCGACGACTCCAAACGGCCATGCTCCGGCAAGGAAGCCATACGCACTCGACATCAGACATCCTGCGGCGAAGGCGAGAACCAGGGCTCGATGCCGCCTCTCGAACGCATACGTCGCCATCATGAAAGAGACTGCGATTACGCCAAACGCGGTGACTGCGATTCCGCTCACGCTGACCAACCTACCCTTTCGTGCTCGACCTTGCGCGGTTCATCGAGTACCTTCACGTTTCGAAGGAGTTGGATGCGGCTTGGCCGGTTGTCCCGGCCTCTCCCCTTCGACGTATCGCGGCATGGCTGCTGGATTACCTGCTCATCGCTGCCTACCTGGTTCTGCTCACCGCGGTCAGCCTCAGCCTGCGCCTATCCCCGATGCAGGCGGAGTTCGACAGCGCGATGAGTCAGCCCCTGACCGCCGAGCTGCTCGGGTTTTTTCTGCTGACCCTCCCCGTGGTTCTCTACTTCGCTCTATTTGAGGCGTCGCCGCTGCGAGCGACGCTCGGCAAACGAGCCCTACGGCTGGCTGTGGTCGAGCTCAATGGATTCCGTCTGTCCATGCGGCGAGCACTCCTGCGCGAGGCGGTGCGCTTCGTGCCTTGGGAGTTGAGCCACGCCCTACTCTGGCGTGTCGCTTTGGGACCACATGGTGGTTCGATCGCGTGGTGGGTGACCGCCGGCTTTGGGGTTCTCTATGCCCTTGTGCTGGTTTACCTGGTCACGATGTTCATCGGCTCGCAACATCGGACCGTGTACGACCGTCTGGCCGGTTCGATCGTCATCCGGCGCTAGCTGGTCAGGTGCGACGCTTCGCGATTCGGTACTTGATGTGCGTCACCGCCGATGCGACACCGCCGGTGCCGGCTCCAGCGGGTTTCAGACCGACTTCAAACCCGCGCGTGCCGGCTCCCGCGTGGCGTGACCAGAGCGCTTTAGGCGGCTTTTAGGTACCGGTTCCATACTGCGATTTCGTGCCTAAGCTCCTCCATCGCCGCGTCTTCTCGGGTTTCCTGATCGCCGGTGCATTTGCGCTTGCCGCCTGCGGCTCTTCACCTACGGATACAGGGCAGGCCGCGACAACGCCTGGCAGCGAGACGATCAACAACGGCGAGGCGGTCGCGGTGACGTACGTCGACGCCCACTATCACTACAGGATCGACGGACCCGGCCGCATGTCCGCAAACGCGGACGGAACCGCGAGCGTGATCGGTCCTTCCGAGCGACTGGTCGTGTCGGTCGTCCAGGGCTCCAGCGCGGGCGACCCCGCCGCGCTCGCCCGCGGAGACGTCAACACGCTGCCCTCGTCCACCACCAACTTTCATCTGGTCGCGGGGCCGGGCGAGATAACGCTCAACGGAAAGAAGGTCCAGAAATTCATCTTCACGTACAACGCGGGCACGAGTCCGGTCACAGGAAAGCCTCTTGACCTGGTTGGCGTCCGCTATTACATCCCCAAGGATTCCGCGACGGTCGCCGTCGTCACGTACGGGATCGTGTCGAACCAATACGACCCACAGGGCGCCGACGACATCGCACTCACCTTCCAGTGGCAGTAGCCGGGGGCGCCGCCACCGCAGCGGAACCGATCGCTCGGCTGCGCGACGTTTTCAAGATCTATCGCGAAGGATCGACGGAGACGGTGGCGCTGCGTGGCACGGACCTCGAGCTTCCGCGCGGCCAGATGACAAGCCTGGTCGGGCCTTCCGGCTCTGGTAAGTCAACGATGCTCTCCCTTCTGGCGGGGTTGAGTCTTCCCAGCGCCGGCCAGGTGATATTCGAGGGAACGGACATCAGCCGGCTCGACGAAACGGCGCGCGCCCGTCTTCGCGCGGAGCGGATGGGTCTGGTGTTCCAGAGCGGGAACCTTATCCCGTTTCTCAACGCGCTCGAGAACGTGCAGCTCGCGCAGCGCATCGCCGGAAAGCCTGGTGACGCCTCGCGTGCGCGCGACCTGCTGTCCGAGGTCGGTCTCGCGCAACGATTGAACCATCTGCCGCGCCAGCTTTCGGGTGGCGAAGCGCAACGTGTGTCGATCGCCGTCGCGCTCGCCAACGATCCTGACCTCCTGCTGGCGGACGAGCTGACCGGCGAGCTTGACTCCGCCACAGCCGCCAAGGTGATGGACGTGCTGCGAGGCGCGTGGGAGCGGCGCCATCTGACGATCCTGCTCGTGACGCACAATCGCGAGCTCGCGGCCCAGGCGGAGCACCGGCTCACGCTGCTCGACGGAACTGTGAGGGCGGCATGAGCGGGGGTGTGGCGCTGCGGCTGCAGGACGTGCACCGCGACTACCGAATCGGAGCCGACTTGGTGCGGGCGATCGACGGGGTGAGCTTCGACGTCGCAGCCGGCAGCCGCGTGGCCATCGTGGGGCCAAGCGGATCCGGCAAGTCCACCTTGCTGAGCCTCATCGGCGCGTTGGAGTCGCCGAGCAGCGGCAAGCTGTGGATTGGCGAGGTCGAAGCGTCAGCCCTTCCCGACGCCAAGCGCTCCGAGCTTCGCCGCCAGACGATCGGCTTCGTGTTCCAGTCGTACGACCTGCTGCCCTTCCTCACGGCCAATGAGAACGTCGAGTTCCAGGCCGCGCTCAGCGGAGGCGATGCCGGCGGTGTGAGCGCCCTGATGAGGGGCCTGGGCATGGCGGAGCACGGAGAGAAGCTGCCCGACCAATTGTCCGGCGGACAGAGGCAGCGGGTCGGACTCGCGCGCGCGCTGGCGCACCACCCCGCGCTGATCCTCGCCGACGAACCGACCGGGGAGCTCGACAGCGAGTCTTCCAGGTCCGCGATGGACTTGCTTCTTCATGCACAGGAGGAGCTGGGCGCGACGCTGATCGTCGTGACACACGACGTCGAAGTGGCCGCTCGCCTCGACCGCGCGATAACTCTTCGCGACGGCCGCGTCGTCAGCGACTCCGCGCTGGAGACCGCCCGTGCTTAGCTACGCGGTCAAGGACCTGCTGCGAAACCCTGGGCGCACGCTTGCTGCGTTCGCCGGCGTCGCGCTCGCGGTGGCCCTGGTCGCCGCGACGGCATTCTTCGTCGACGCCTCTGCGGCGCGCATGACTCAGCGTTCCATCGCGCCGGTCACCATTGACATGCAGGCCGTCCTCACCACGCCTCTGGCCTCGGGTGCGGACGCGCTGAGCATCGAGGAGCTGTCCGCAAGGACGCTGAAGGTTCCCGGCGTCGTGTCGGCCGACCCGCTGGGGGCGGTCGACCTCGCGCCGGGCAGCTTGCGCAGCAGCAGCGCCTCGCTTGGTCAGCCGCTCAGGGTGATGGCGTTCAACCCCGACTATCTCCAGCACTACCAGCTGGTGACGATCTCAACGGGCCAGTACACCGCGGACTCGGTCCTGCTCAGCGCCGACGCAGCTTCTGCGCTCGGCGTGACGCCGGGACAGACCGTGACGCTTACGGTGCCGGGCCGCCAGGCTCCGATCACCGCTCGCGTCGGTGGCATCGCCGACTTCTCACACGCGGACGCTCTGTTCGTGAGCCGCTCACCTGACACCCAGGGCGAGATCGCGCCGGTGCCGAACGTGATCGTGCTGCCAATCTCGACTTACGAGAACACGATCCTGCCCGCCCTCAGGCTCGATGCCGCCTCCGCCGCGCCGCAGCTCAGGTCCGCGCCATATTTCGAGCTCGACCTGCACGTGGATCGCTCACGGCTGAACTCCGATCCGACGGTTGCAGTCGTCACGACGCAGGGGCTCAAGCGATCGATCGAGCGCGTGGCGCCCGGTCAGGTGGGCGTGATCGACAACCTGTCGGACTCGCTCACCGCGGCCCGGGGCGACACGATCCTCGCCAAGGTTCTGTTTCTGTTTCTCGGCCTGCCCGGAGTGCTGCTCGCGGCCTATCTGTCGCGTTATGCCGGCGGCCTTCTGGCGGAAGCCCAACGGCGGGAGCGCGGCATCCTGCGGGCGCGCGGCGCGCAGCCACGTCACCTGGTGAGCGCGCTGACCTACACGACGGTGGCGGTCGCGGTCGTCGGCGCCGCCATCGGATTGGCCCTTGGCGTCGCCGTCGTCGCCGTCATGCTCGGACCTTCCGCTTTGCAGACCGCGTCGTCGGACAGCCTTGTCGTGTCGGCTGCGGCCGCCATCGGCGCCGGCTTGCTGACTACCGCGCTGGCGCTCTACGTTCCAGGCCGCCGCGCGCTCTTCCGCGAGGCCAACGAAGAGCGCCGCGACCTCGCAGTCGCCCCGGCTCCGATCTGGCTTCGGATGAGGGTTGACCTCGTCCTGCTGGGGGCGGCCGCCCTCGTCTGGTTCATCACGGTGGTGGCCGGAGGATTCAAGCCGACGACCGCCGAGGGCCAGACGGTGTCGCTGTCCTTTTACACGCTGCTCGCGCCGATGCTCGGGTGGCTCGGTGCAACACTCCTCGCCGTGAGGCTGCTCCTTCTCGCCGGACACCGGCTCTCGAACGGCAAGGCGCGGCCGTTCAAAGGCGCGGCGGCGGGTGTCCTGCGCCGCAGCGTCCAGCGGCGATCGCTGCCGCTCGCGTCCGCGGTCATCGCGGTCGGGCTTGCCGTCGGTTTCGGGTCGAGCCTGGCGCTGCTGGTGTCGACGTATGACGCCCAGAAGAGCGCGGATGCTAGCTTCGTGGTGGGCTCCGACATACGCGTGACGCCGAGCGCGGCCGTGCCC
>DATNMN010000083.1:0-9305 GCA_035602295.1 Candidatus Dormiibacterota bacterium
GGGATAGCTGGAGTCTCCTTGCGGGAGGGTCAGGTGACCGAAGCGGCCCGGTTATTCGGCGCGGTCGACCGCATGCTGGAATCAAGCCACTGGGTGCTACCGCCCGCCGACGAGCGGGTTCGTCATGAGGACCTCGCCGCGATCCATGCGCAACTCGACGCCCCGGCTTTTGATGCTGCGTTCCGCGAAGGGCAGGCGACGACGTTCGAGGAGCTCGAGGCGATGGCTCGGTAGATGACCGCCCGGCCGCCTAGCTGCTGGACGGCATGGTAGTGCGCGTCGAGCCAGGCGTGAAAACCCGGGACGGCCTCCAGCCGAAAACTGTCCTCCAGCACCCAGCGAATGTCGTAACGAAGGCGCGCGGCCTCGAGATCGCCAAGGGTGAGCAACCCGGCGCGTGTGCGCTGGCCAGAGGTGTCGACCAGCGGCCCAGGGATGTCGCGATCGGCCGCAGCGACCGCGAACGGGTTGTCGCTGATCCAGTAGTCGCCCGGCCGGCTGACGGACTGCACCGCCGCCGTCATCTCGGCGTCGTGAAGATCGGGAGTCAGGGCCAGCTGCACGTCGCGAAACGCGACGACGCCACCGGCCGTCGCGGTCGCGAGGACGAGCGCCGCGGCCGCCGGCCCGCCGCGAGGGCCCAGCGCCGGGAGATTCCGCAGGCCAACCGCCGCCACCAGGGCAAGGGTGAGCGACAGCATCACCACATGGTGCGGGAACAGCGGATGGTAGAAGAGCACGGCCAGCACAGACGCCGTCGTCCACGCCAGCGGCATGATGATCGCGCGATCCCGCCGTCGCGCCGCACCAATGACACCGACCGCGGCCAGGAGTTCCAGGGGAACGTTGCGATGAAGGAAGAGGGCGTTGAGATTCCCGCCAAGGTTCCCTTGCCCTTGGCCCGCGCGAAGATGGCTCAGCACCAGTTGGTCGTATGCCGCGCCCGGCGACGCTAGTGCCGGCAACCCCACGATCGCGAGGCCAACGAGACCTCCGACCATGGCAGCGGCTACCAGCCGGCCGCGTCCACGCGGTGCGCCGAGGAAGACCAGCGCGAGCGGCACCAGCGTGACGACGCCCAACAACTTGGTGCCGACGGACAAGGCGACCGCCAGCCCGGCCCCCGCCGCCAGCGCGTGTCGCAGCCGCCCATCGACTCGCAGGGCGGCCAGCGCCAGGGCGACGGCCGCCATGCCGATCGCGACCGCCGGTCCATCTGCCTGCACGATCGCCGATTGATGGAGGTAGAGCGGGCTGGTCGCGACCAGCAGGAGGGCGACCAGTCCGGCGGCATGACCGACAAGGAGCCGTCCGACGGCATAGGTCGCACCCAATCCCACCAGGCCGAGCACCAGGTTCCCGATCCGCAGGCTGGTCAACGAATGCCCCACCCAATAGAAGGGCAGCAGCGTCTCATAGAACACGGGGGGCTGAGAGGCAAAGACCGACCGGAACAATGGCTCGTTGCGCGCCATGGCGCGAATCGATTGCCAGTAGACGCCCTCGTCGTAATCGCGAATGTGAGCGTTGAGGACGAGCGCCTCGGCCGCCACAAAGCCCAGGCCTACTGCAACGGCCGCCCACCCCGTTTGCCGTTGCGGCTTCGTTAGAAGGCTTCTCCGGCGAAGTGGC
Source organism: Candidatus Dormiibacterota bacterium (assembly GCA_035602295.1). Classification (GTDB taxonomy): domain Bacteria; phylum Chloroflexota; class Dormibacteria; order CF-121; family CF-121; genus CF-13. Next base: position 1,633 of record DATNMN010000083.1, read on the forward strand.
AGGCGGCCGAATGGCCGCGTCCCGTCTCCGTAAGTGGTGGCTCGACCTCGGCGCAGATCCCATTCTGCGTGCCCTTCTTGCGAGCGAGCGGACACCGCGTGCGGAAGTGGCAGCCGGTGGGTGGGTTAAACGGGCTGGGGACGTCGCCGGTCAGCTTGATCCGGTCGCGCCGATGATCGGGGTCGGCCACCGGGATGGCCGAGAGCAAGGTCCTCGTATACGGATGCAGCTGCTTCGCGTACAGCTCGGCCGAGGGGGCCAGCTCGACGACCTTCCCCAGGTACATCACGGCAATCCGGTCGCTGATGTAGGCAACCACGGCCAGGTTGTGGGCCACAAAGATATAGGTCAGGCCGAATTCTCGCTTCAGCTCGACCAGCAAGTTCAGGACCTGCGATTGGATCGACACGTCGAGGGCTGAGACCGGCTCATCGGCGACGATCAGTTTTGGCGAGAGCGCGAGGGCGCGGGCGATGCCGATGCGCTGCCGTTGGCCTCCGGAAAACTCGTGAGGGAAACGGTCGGCGTGCTCCCGACTCAGTCCGACGCGCTCGAGCATTTCGCGCGCGGTGGCCTCTCGATCGGAACGCCGGTGCATCCCGTGCACGAGCAGGCCTTCACCGACGATCTCAGCCACGGTCATCCGGGGGTCGAGCGAACCGATCGGGTCTTGAAAGATCATCTGCATGTCTTTGCGGAGCGCCTTCATGCGGCGGTGAGGGAGCCTCGTGATATCGAGGCCCTCGAATTCGATCTGTCCAGAGGTCGGCTCGACCAGTCGCAGCACGGTCCGTCCCAGGGTCGACTTTCCGCAACCTGACTCACCGACCAGGCCGAGCGTCTCGCCACGCTGCAGATCCAGCGAGACGTCGTCGACCGCTTTGATGTGGCCGATCACCCGCTGGAGCAGGCCCCGGCGGACGGGGAAATACTTCTTGAGCTTGAGCACGCGGAGCAGCGGAGTGCCGCCCGGCTGCGGTATTGCGTAGGGCGTTCGGGGCTGAGTCGATGTGCCCAGGGGCCGAATGTTACCTTGAGTCATGGCCGGCCCGCGTGTCAGCCCGTGGTCGCCGATCTGGAACCGCTTCCGCGAGGACCGGTTCGCCGTCGGGGGCGGCATCTTCATTCTCTTGCTGGTCGTCATCGCGTTGCTGGCTCCCGTGCTGCCGATCCGCAACCCAAATCACGGCTACTACGAGCTGCTGCCCGCCAATGGAGCTCCGTTATCGCCGGGCGGCACGTTTCTCCTGGGTAGCGACCCCAATGGCCGCGACCTGCTCAGCCGGATCATCTGGGGCGCCCGGATCTCGCTCTTCATCGGCTTTGTCGCCAACGGCCTGGCGCTGGTGGTGGGGGTGATGGTCGGCGCGCTCGCCGGCTACCTCAGGGGATGGTTTGAAACCATCTTGATGCGCGTCACCGACATCATGATGGCGTTTCCCGTCCTGCTATTCTCGATCGCCATCATCTCGATCATCGAGCGCGGCAGCGTGCTGGTGATCGTGGCCGTCATCGCCCTCTTTTACTGGACCGCGGTGGCTCGCATCGTGCGCGGCCAGGTGCTGTCGCTCAAGGAGCGAGAATTCGTGGAAGCGGGCCGGGCCCTGGGGGGCGGTCCGCAACATAACCTGCTGCACCACATCCTCCCCCACCTCGTTCCCATCATCATCGTCTACGGGACGATCGGGATCGCTACGTCGATCAGCACCGAGTCGATCCTGAGCTTCATTGGCATTGGGGTGCAGGCCCCCACCGCCGACTGGGGCAAGATGGTGGCCGACGGACAGGACTTCATGTTCGTTGCCCCCTGGCTGGTCATCTTTCCCGGCCTGATGATCCTGCTCACCGTGCTCGCCTTCAACCTGATCGGAGACGGGCTCCGCGATGCGCTCGACCCGCGGGCGCGCGCCTTGTTTCGGGGCGTCATCGGCGGCGTGGCGGCGGGGAGCGCTGGGCTGGCGGGCCAGCGGCTAGGTCTTGACTCGGAGGCGGAGCCTACCTAGGGGCTTTACAGATGGGCCACAGGGAGTTTCACTAGGGGAACTCGACGAGCAAGGAGGGATGGGATTGATGAAACGTGTAAGCACAGCGGCGATGGCCGTCCTGGGGGTCGGCACGATCCTGCTTTCTGCCTGCGGCAATTCGGTGAGCACCGCGGAGGGCCAGCCGGTGTCGGGCGGCACGCTCACGGTCAGCTTCAAGGACGACCTCAAGACGCTCGATCCGGCGATCGGCTACGACACCGACTCGTGGTCGATCGAGCGCTCGATCTATAACGGGCTGCTTGACTACAAGGGGTTCACCACCCAACTGCAACCCGACATCGCCGCGGCCATGCCCGTCATCAGCACTGACGGCAAGACCTATACGTTCAAGATCCGCTCGGGCGTTAAGTTCAGCAACGGGCGGACTGTCACGGCCGACGACTTCAAATATTCATGGGAGCGGATGCTCGATCCGAAGACGGCGGGACCGATGACCGGCGGACCCTTCTGGGGCAGCGTGCATGGCGCCCAGGACTTCTTCAACGGGACGACCACCAGCATTCCCGGGTTCAAGGTGATCGACGCGAGCACACTCGAGATCGACCTCGATTCACCCAACCAGTCGTTCCTGAATATCATCGCGATGCCCTTCGGCTCCGTCATCCCCAAAGAAGCGGTGTCGGCGGCCGGTAGCGATTTCGCCCACAAGCCGGTTGGCACCGGGCCCTTCACGCTCGACAAGTGGACGCCCGGCCAACTGATCGTGCTCAAGAAGAACCCGAATTACTTCGGGACCAAACCCTATCTCGATGAGGTCGACGCCCAGATCGGCCTGGCCCCCGAAGTGGCGTATCTGCGGGTCCAGAACAACCAGTTGGACATCGCGCAACCGGATCTCACTATTCCCTCGGCGCAGTACATCCAGCTGTCGTCGAATCCAACCTGGAAGAACCGGATCCTGAAAACGCCCAACGTCGACATCTACTACCTGGCGATGAACGTCAACATGAAGCCCTTCGACAACAGCCTGGTACGGCAAGCCTTCAACAACGTCGTGAACAAGGCCAACCTGGTCAAGATCCTCAACGGGCGCGCCGTCATCAACAACGGCATCCAGGCGCCGCCGATGCCTGGCTACGTTCCGAACTACAACCCGCTGGGCCTGGACGCCAACGGCCAGAATATCCAGAAGGCGAAGGACCTCCTCACGCAGGCGGGCTACAACGCCAGTCATCCGTTCCCGGCGCAAGATCTCGTCTACACGAAGGCCAGCGCCGACTCCGACCGGCAGGCGGCCTCCATCCAGCAGGACTTCCTGCAGGCGGGCGTCACGATCAACTTGAAGGGACTGGCCTTCAATGCCTTCCTCGACGTGACGGGAAAGCCGAACACCACGGCGCTGAGCTTCAACGCCTGGATCCAGGACTTTCCGGATCCGTCAGACTTCATCGACCCGATCCTGACCTGCGCCGCGGCCAACGTCACCGCCAACGGCGGCAACGTGTCCTTCTTCTGCGACAAGGACGCCGACAAGCTCGCCGATCAGGCTCGCGGCGACGTCAACAGCGCCGAGCGACTCAAGCTCTACCAGCAGTTCCAGGACATCGTCGTCACCAAGGACTTCCCCTGGGTCCCGATGTTCTCGACGGTTGAGACCAACGTCTCGGCCCCCCGGGTGCACGGCTATCAGCTGCATCCCGTGTGGCCGTTCGTGACAACCAGCATCTGGGTGACGGGCGGCGCCCCCAGCCTGGCTCCGGCGCCGGCCAGCGCCTCGGCCAGTGCCTCGCCCTAACGGCTCCGATCGCAAGCGCGGGAGGGAGGGTCATCTCGGCCCTCCTCTCGCCCGGTCGCTGAGTCGATGACGGCCTACATCATCCGGCGGCTCTTGTGGATGGTGCTCGTGCTCTTCGGCGTCGCCGCCATCACCTTTGTCATGGCCTTTCTGGTCCCGGGTGATCCGGCGCGCCTCTATGCCGGTACCAACGCCTCACCCGCGGCGATCAAAATCATCCACCACCAGCTCGGGCTGGACCGGCCGCTGTGGACGCAGTTCGGCGATTACATGTGGCGCGTCCTTCATCTCGACTTCGGCTTTTCCTACCGTTTCCAGACGCCGGTCCTCCCAGCGATTCTGCAGCGGTTTCCAGCGACCGCCGAGCTGGCGCTTGCCGGGGTCTTCTTCGAGCTGATCATCGGGCTGCCGATCGGGATTCTCTCTGCCATCCGGCCGGGAAGCTTCTGGGATCGGGCGACCATGGTGTTCACCTTTGTCGCCCTGGCTGCGCCGCCTTTCTGGCTGGGCCTGATCTTCCTCTTTGTGTTCGGCGTCCTGCTGCCCGTACTCCCGATCGGCGGCTATGGCGGCGGAGCTCCCCAATTTCTATTGCTGCCGGCCCTGACCCTGGGCCTGGGTGGCGCCGCCTATTACGCGCGGCTGCTGCGCGCCAGCCTGCTGGACATCCTGAAGAGCGATTACGTCCGCACCGCGTGGGCCAAGGGATTGACCGAGCGCCAGGTCATCCAAAAACACGCCATTCCCAACGCCCTGACCGTGATCGTCAGCCAGCTCGGGATGGATCTCGGCTATTTCCTCGCCGGCGTGGTCGTGATCGAAAGCGTGTTCGCGTGGCCCGGCATCGGCAAGCAAGCGGTCGACGCCATCTTTACCCTCGACATTCCGCTCGTGATGGGCACGGTGCTGTTTGGCGCGCTCCTGATCGTGACCGCGAACGTGGTGGTGGACATCTCCTACACCTTTCTGGATCCGCGTGTCCGCTACAGCTGAATTTCCCTCCCCCTCTGGGGGAGGGCAGGGTGGGGGCTCGGCCCTGCTCCGCGTCGAGGGTCTCACGACCCAGTTTCGGACTCGGGCCGGGTTGGCCCGAGCGGTGGACGGCATCTCCTTCGCGATCCAGCCGGGCCAGATCATGGGCCTGGTGGGAGAGTCCGGATGCGGCAAGAGCGTCACCGCGCTCAGCATCATGCGGCTGATCGAGCATCCGGGCGAAATCGCCGCCGGCAGCATTTTCTTCGAGGGCAAGGATCTCGTCAAGCTCGAAACGGAGGAGATGCGAGCCCTCCGCGGCGCCGATATCGCCATGATCTTCCAGGAGCCGATGACCTCGCTCAATCCGGTGCATACCGTGGGGGCCCAGATCGCCGAGGCCGTCGCCTTGCATCTCAAGCTTTCGCACCGGGCCGCCGCGGAGCGGGCGATTGAGATGCTCGACCTGGTCGGCATTCCTTCGCCGGAGCGTCGCGTCCATGAATATCCGCACCAGTTATCGGGCGGCATGCGTCAGCGGGTGATGATTGCCATGGCGCTCTCCTGCAATCCGAAGTTGTTGATCGCCGATGAGCCGACCACCGCCCTGGATGTCACCATCCAGGCGCAGATCCTCGATCTGCTGAACGACCTGCAGAGCCGGTTCAAGATGTCCGTCCTGCTCATTACCCATGACCTCGGCGTGGTCGCGGAGATGTGCCAGGAGGTCGCCGTGATGTATGCGGGCCAGATCGTCGAGCAGGCCGACGTCCACCGCCTTTTCCGCTCACCCCAGATGCCGTACACAGAAGGGCTGCTCAAGTCGATTCCCAAGTTTGGTATGAGCCAGGCGCAAAAGCTCGCCACCATCCGAGGCGTGGTACCGAGCCCGCTCGGCTGGCCTCGTGGCTGCAGGTTTGGGCCGCGGTGCGACTATCGCTACGACAAATGCGACGCGCCACCGCCCCTGTTCGATGTCGGCGAACAGGCGGTCGCCTGCTGGCTGTGTGAAGCCGGGCCTCGTGATTCCAGCCTTCGGGTCAGCGATCCAGCCGCTGCGTCATGACATCGTCCACCACCCGGCGCGCCCGGGCGCTCCCGGTGATCGCATCAATAAAGATGTCTGGCTCGAGGGCCAGTAACTCGACAGCCGTGTGGGCCACGACCGTGGCCGTGGTCGGGACCTGCTTCAACAGGGAGATCTCGCCGACATAGTCCCCCGGGCCGAGCCGCGCGACCTCGACGCCGTTCTTCAGCACGGAGACCTCGCCATGATCGATGAGGTAGAAGCGCTCGCCGGGCGTGCCTTCGCGAATGATCACAGTTCCCGCAGGTATGGTCAGCGGCCGAAATGCGGCCGCCAGGCGTTCCAGCACCACGCCGTCCAGCGGCGCGAAGAGCGCCACCGCCCGCGCCCGCTCGAGGCTACGGCCTGGGCGCGGTGCGGTGCGATCGACGGCACTGAGCGGCCCAAGAGATAGCCCCGCCAGTGCCGCAAGGACGAGCCCGGCCGCGATGAACGTGCCGCGGAGGCCGAGGGCAAGGATGACGAGCGAGGCCAACACCGCGCCAATCCCGATTGAGATGTTGTAGAGACCCTCGAGGACACCGAGCACGCGGGACAGCACCTGGTCGGGAACCGTACGCTGCAACAGGGTGCGTCCGGCCACGTCCATTACATTCCGACCGGCGCCGGCTAGCCCGAGAAAGACGAAGGCCGGGATGATGGCGGGCAGGACGCCGACCAGCGCGAGGGCGAGACTCCAGCCGGCGATGCCGGCGAGAAACGGGCGCGAGAGGTGCTGGCGGCCGACGAGACGGGCAGTAATGACGAGGCCGACGATGCCGCCGGCGCCGATGGCTGCGTTAAGAAAGCCGAAACCGGCGCTTCCGATTCCGAGCTGCTGAACGGCGAGCACCACCAGCAAGACATCGAGCGCTCCGAGCTCCACCGAGAGGGCGAATATCAGCGCGATGATCAGGCGGGGACCTTTCAGCCGGCCCAGGGCTCGAACGCCTGCCACGGAGGTACCGAGCAGTCCACCATCGACGGCCATCGACCCTCCCCTTCTGGGGGAGGGCAGGGTGGGGGCTCGAATACCCGCAACCAGGAGCGTGGACCCGAGCATGATGACCCCCATCAGCGTCCACACAATGCCAGGACTGCCCAGCCGGAGCAGCACGCCGGTCAAGGCCGGTCCTGCAAAGATGCTGAGGTTCTCGATCGTCCCGGAGACGGCGTTGGCCGCCACCAGTTCTGACGGGTTGCGGGCAAGCTCGGGAAGGAGCGCGCCCTGCGCCGGCCGGGTCAATGTCACGCTCATCGCGGCGAGCGTGGCTAGGACATAAATGGGGATCGCGGGGAAATGCAGCGAGAGCGCAAGGCCGGTCGCGAGCATGGTGGCCGCTTGCAGGCCGTACCCGAGGACCATCACGCGCTGACGCGGCAGGCGGTCGCCAAGCTGCGCCGCGATCGGGGCGATCAGCGCGGACGGCACGAGCATGACGATGGAGAGCAACCCAACCGTCGACGCGCCGCCGACGCTATAGGCGTAGATGAGGATCGCGATCCAGGTCGACCACTCCGAGGCGTTGAAACCACTGAACGCCAGCTCCAGCCGGCGGAGATCCGGGTTCCGGACAACCTCCCGGAACACCTCCACGCGGTCGGGTTGCAACTAGAGCCCGGGCAATCGTTGGCGGATCGCCTGCTGGATCTGCGAGGCGACCGCCGGTGACGCCGCGACCAGCGCGTTGAAAGGCTCGGCGCCGATCACGAGCAGGCGGACCGGCGCGACGGCCGTCACGGTCGCCAGCCGCGGGTAGCCGAAGCTCGCGCCCCAGTCGAGCGCTGCGAGCTCGCCGAAGAAATCCCCTGGACCAAGCGTCGCCAGCTGGCCGTCGGGCCGGCGCACCTCTGC
>DATNMN010000084.1:0-2034 GCA_035602295.1 Candidatus Dormiibacterota bacterium
GTCGGCCGCGGCAGCAAGCCGGCCGCCTCCGCGACCTGGACCACGCCCTCCTCCCACTTGATCCCGATCAAGTGCACACCGCTGACACCAGGGATCTCCCGCACCGCGTTCACCAGTTCGACGGCGACCTTGACCCCTTCCTCCGCCTGCCGAGACGGCGGGGTCTTCTCGAGACGCGCCACAAGCGAGTCGGGCACGTGCAGCCCGGGAACCTTCTCGCGCATGAAGTGGGCACCGCGAGCCGAGCGCGGAATCCCAATCGAGGGAATGATGAAGACCTTGCCGACCAAGCCGAGGTCGGCTACCATGGCCATGAAGCGGGCGAAGAGCGGAACGTCGAACACCAACTGGGTCTGAATGAAGTCGGCACCCGCCCGCGCTTTCTTTTGCAACCGCAGCGGGCGGAACTCCAGTGGCGGCGCGAAGGGGTTCTCGACCGCGCCGATGAAAAAGGACGGGGCCTGCTCGAGCTTGCGACCACTCAGGTAAGTGCCGCGATCGCGCATGGCGGCCGCAACCTCGAGCAGTTGCATGGAGTCGATGTCATAGATTCGGCGGGCTTCCGGGTGATCGCCCGCGGTCACGTCATCGCCGCTCATCAACACCAGGTTGCGAACCCCGAGCGCCGCGGCGCCGAGCAGGTCCGCCTGCAGCGCCAGCCGGTTTCGGTCGCGGACGGTGAGTTGCATGATGGGCTCGAGCCCCTTCTCCACCAGGAGGTGAGCTGCCGCCAGCGACGACATGTGGACATGCGCGCCGGTGTTGTCGGTGCAGTTGATGGCATCGACCGATCCTCGCAGGACCTCCGCCCGCCGCCAGGTCGCTTCCGGATCGGCGCTGTTGACGGAAGAGAGCTCGGCCGTGACGACGAAGCGGCCGTCGCGCAGCAGGTCGGCCAGCCGGCTAGGGTTCGGCACGCCAACCCTTTGGGGCGATCTGGTCGCGACCACTGACGAGGTTGACCCACGACGAGCTGCCCTGCAGCTGCCAGTCGACCGGCTTCTGCAGATGCTGGATGTGATCCTTGAACACCGGCAGCCGTCGGGAACCCTCCCAGGCTTCGACCCAGACGCAACGCTGATCCGCGTACACCTCGCAGTTGCCGTTCGCACGTACGCCTCCGCACGGGCCGTTGCGGAGATTCTTGGGGCAGCGCATCGGGCAAATCAAGCCGGTCGAATGCAGGATGCACTGGCCGCACATGCGGCAGTCCCAGATCGCCTCCTTGAGTGGCTTCTCGACGGCAAGCACCAGGCGCTCGACCACGCGCACCGTCCTACCCCTTTTTCAGCGTCTTGTCGATGAGCTCGACAGCCTGGGTGAGCGCCGCATTCTCCGCGGCTTGCGCGGCACCCACGATCTTCTTGGCCATCCTGGTGGCGATCGAGGCATCGGGTGAGTAGTGATCCGCGCCCGCGAGTTTGGCGTATTCCTCCGTGACCGGGGCACCGCCCACCATGACGCTGACCTTGTCCCGCAGGCCGGCCTTCTCCAAGGCCTGGATATTGACCTTGAACATCGGCATGGTGGTGGTAAGAAACGCGGAGAAGCCAACGATATGTGGCTCGTTGGTCCGGACAGCTTCGACGAATTTCTCTGGAGGACAGTTGACGCCAAGGTCGACCACCTCGAAACCGGCGCCCTCCAGCATGATGACCACCAGGTTCTTCCCGATGTCGTGGATGTCGCCTTTGACCGTGCCGATCACGACCTTTCCAATCGGCTTGGCACCGGTCTCCGCGATCAGCGGCCGCAGGATGACCAATGCACCTTGCATCGCGCGGGCCGCGATCAGCATCTCGGGAACGAAGAAGTCACCTTTCTCGAACCGGCGGCCGACCTCCTCAAGCGATGGGATCAACGCCTTGAAAAGAATGTCCATCGGATCCATGCCCAGCTTGAGCGCTTCCTCGGTCAGCGCTTTCACCTCGGGCGCGTGTCCGTTGAGCGTGTGATCGAACAGCTCCTGCCGAATCTCCTCTTCCCGACTCATGCCTCGCCTCCTCCTGGGATGTATCCCATCCGCCGCGAGAT
>DATNMN010000085.1:0-2629 GCA_035602295.1 Candidatus Dormiibacterota bacterium
GAAGAGCAGCGAACCGTTCTCGCCGCGCTTGATGATGACCGCGCGCGGCCCGTAGGACATGACGGCGCGCGCCGCCGATGGCAGAAACCGCTCGCCCGAGAACTGCACCGCCTCCTCATCATTCATCAGGACGCAGTCGACTCGGCGAAAAAGCCGCTCGAGCCCGGGCCGCGCGGTATCGAGCCAGAGCTTCATGGTGTCGCAGGCGATGAATTCAGCGTCCGGCACCTGCTCCAGCACCTCGATCTGCAGCTCCGGTTGGATGTTGGCGAGGAACACGACCTTCGAGTCGCGGTAGGCGGGCGGCAACGTCGGATGGAAGTCGGCGAAGACGTTGAGCTGGGTTTCCAGGGTCTCCCGGTTCTCGAGCCGCACGCCGGTGTAGCGGGCGGTCCAGCGGAACGTCTTCCCGGGCCGCACCTGCATCCCCGTTAAGTCAATGTGGCGGGATTCCAGGAGCTGCCGGTGCTCCGGCGGAAAGTCCTCGCCAACGACCGCCACCAGGCGGACTGGGGCGAACATCGCCGCCGAGAGGCAGAAATAGCTGGCCGCGCCGCCCAGGATCTCAATGGCCGATTCGGTCGGAGTGTGCACCGCGTCGAGCGCGACCGAGCCGACCACGAGGATTGGCCTGACGCGGCTATCCATCTAGAACTTCAGGTGGGAGACGACGTTGTACTCGGACAGGTTGGCCGCCCCCTTGAGAAATTTCAGCTCGATGAGGAAGCTGATGCCGACCACCCGCCCGCCCAGCTGCTGGACCAGGTGCGCCGTGGTGCGGGCCGTTCCGCCGGTGGCCAGCAGGTCATCGACGATCACCACCGACTGCCCCGGCTTGATTGCATCTTTGTGGATCTCGAGGACGGCCGAACCGTACTCGAGCGCATAGGCTTCGGAGAGCTTCTGGCTGGGAAGCTTGCCTTCTTTACGGACGGGGATGAAGCCGGCATGCAGCAGGTAGGCCAACGCGCCACCGAAGATGAACCCGCGCGACTCTACCCCCACCACCAGTTCGACGGCCTTGCCCCGGTAGGTCTCCGCCATGATGTCGACCGCCTGGCGGAAGGCGCCGGCATCCTGGAGCAACGTCGTGATGTCCTTGAAGAGGATGCCCTCTTTGGGGAAATTGGGCACGTCACGGATCTTCTCCGAGAGCGCGCGCACGATAGCGGCATCGTCCGGCACGCGAGTAGTTTAGGGTCCGGCCTTATTTTCGAAGCGCTGGCGCAGGCCGGATGTAGTCCTTGAACCTCGGCCTGGAGGGAGCGGACGGAACGGGTGCGGGCGTCACCACGGGCGCGCCTGGCCAGGGTCCGCCGACCAGCCCAGCAAAGGCTGCTAGCGAGGTCCAGCCGCTGACCCGCTGCCGGTGGAGCCACCAGAGCTCGCCAGGCTCGTGCACGGCCCCCGGCATGGTCGAAGCGGCCGACTCGAAACCCATGGCGCGGGCTCGGTCCGCAAGGTACCAACTGAAGCTGCCATACGGATAGGCGAACTCGATGACCGGGTGCCCCACCATCTGCTGCAGGGCCTGCTTGCTTTGCGACATCTCCGCTAGTGCGCGCCAGGTCGGAACCGCGGTGAGCGAGACATGGTTCATGGTGTGGGCCCCGATCGTGAACCCGAGGCGGTCGGCAGCAATCACCTGGGGCCAGGTCATGAAGGACCCCCTCCCGATCAGGTTCGGAACGACATAGTCGGTCGCGGTGAACCCGTAGCGGCGCATTTCCGGCACCGCCGTGGTGTAGAAGTCCGCGTAGCCGTCGTCAAAGGTCAGCACGACTGGACGAGGCGGGAGGGCCCGGTGCGTCCGTATAGCGGCGACCGCCTGCGAGAGCGGGATCACGTTGAAGTGGTTGCGGGCAAGGTAGTCCATCTGCGCATGGAACTCAGCCGGCGTCACCGAGAGGGCGAACCCGGTCCGATCGCGCGGATCCGGATTGACCCGAATGTAGTGGTACATCAGCACTGGGACGTTGGTATAGGACGTCGAGGCGGCCGCGGCCGCCTGGGGGAACAGCCCCAGAAGCAGCGGCAGGACGAGCAGGCCCAGCAAAGGACGTTTTGGGCGAGGGATCCGAACCATAGCTTCTGTGATACGCGCAACCCCTTACGAAGTTCCGGAAGGAAGGGCAACGAACCAACCTACCCCGCTAACCTCCCGTGCGCAGAACCGTCAGCCGGTGCGCGAATAGTCGCAACCGCCTCTTCGTTGCGGGCGTGCGCAGCTCAGTCCGACAGTCCGAACGTTTAGGCACCGTTTAGCTTGAGGGCGTGGACCGATGACTAGCGGCGCATAAGGCCGGAGCGAAGGATCGACCATTCCTCCTGATTGAGCGCGCGCAACGCGACCAGCGTCACGCCGTAGACAGCCGCCCCGAGGATGATGACGACGACCAGTGGCCACGTTCGCATCGAGTAGACAACGATCCCCATAATGGCTGCGCTGGCAAGCACCCGTGCGCCCCCGCCAGCGATGGCGAGGGGTAGCCGCTGCCGCCGAAGGAGCCACCACCCCCCTGCGAACAGCGCGACCTCGGTCGCGGTTGAGGCGGCCGCCGCGCCCAGGTAGCCGTAGGGCGGAATCAGCACCAGGTTGAGGACGACATTCACCGCCAGCGTGAAGAGG
>DATNMN010000086.1:0-17404 GCA_035602295.1 Candidatus Dormiibacterota bacterium
GCGGCACACGACCAGTCATCGCCAATTGCTGAAGGTACCGGGCGGGGGCCTGATCATCGACACGCCCGGTTTGCGGGAAATCCAGCTATGGGCCGGGGCGGAGGCGCTCGCCGAGGTCTTCCTGGACATCGAGGAACTGGCACTCGCCTGCAAGTTCACCGATTGCCGGCATGAGACCGAACCGGACTGTGCCGTGATCGCCGCACTCGAGGGCGGCACCCTGGACGCGGATCGCTTCGCCAGTTACCGCAAGCTGCAGCGCGAGCTGCGTGCGATCGAGGTCAAGGCCGACGTACGGTTGCAGATCGAAGAGCGCCGCAAGTGGAAGGTGATCCACAAGAGCGTGAAACAGCACATGCAGGTCAAGCGTCCTTGGGACTAGCCCGCTTTCGCTTCGGACGCTCGAGCTGACCGGAACGATCGGGACCCTGGTAGCCGGCCCAGGGATCGTAGTCAACCTCGAGCGCTTCTTGTGGCGGTCGCTCCGACTCGGGCACGTTGCGTAAGTTGATCCGGATGCGCGTCCAGGTGGTGTTCCGTCCTCGCATCGAATCCACCATGACATCGGATGGCGCGAGGTGCGACCAGACCTCTCCATGGCGCTCCCGCCAGCGCTGCAGCCCGGCGCGCGCCTCGGCCTCGGTGGCGGCGCGGGCGATCTCGATTAGCGGCGCGGTGGTTCGCCGACGGCCGGTGGGGCCCACCGCCTTGCCGGGGGCGGGAGCCGGGACCTGACCCTTTTCCGCCGGCGGCCGATCCTCGCGCCGGCGCCGCGACAGCTGTACCCGCGCCGGCTCGCCCTCTTGCTTGACAAAATGGGGAGGCCAGGGGGCATCCCCGAAACCCGCCGCCTCGTGCTGTGCGGACAGCTCGATCAGGGGCTCCAGTGAGCCGATCGCCTCGTCAATGCCCTTGGATGGGTCGCCAATCTGGGCAAACCGTTTTGGAACGGTGTCGATCGTGAAGGCGGCGAGCTCGCTGCTGGGCAGCTCCTCCCAGGTCAGGGGCGCGGACACACGCGCATCTGGCGTCGGGCGAATGGAATAGGCCGAGGCGATCGTCCGGTCCTTGGCATTCTGGTTGTAATCGAGGAATACGCCGTGTCGTTCCTCCTTCCACCAGCGGCTGGTGGCGATCTCGGGCGCACGCCGCTCGACCTCCCGTGCCAGCGCCAGTGCCGCGCGGCGAACCTCGGGAAACGTCCAACGCGGCTCGATCCGGGCATAGACGTGGATGCCGCGCGAGCCCGAGGTCTTCGGCCAGCCCACCAACCCGAAGTCCTTGAGGACCTCGCGCGACACCATCGCCACCTCGCGAATTTGCGCCCACGATACGCCGGGGACCGGATCAAGGTCGATTCGCAGCTCGTCAGGATGGTCGAGGTCGCTGGCGCGCACCGGATGAGGATTGAGGTCGATGCATCCGAGGTTGATGATCCAGGCCAGCTGGGCGGCGTCGTGGATGACGATCTCCTCGGCGGTTCGGCCGGAAGGAAAGCTGAGCTCAACGGTCTCGATCCACTCCGGCCGCGAAATCGGCGCCCGCTTTTGAAAGAATGCCTCACCTTCCGCGCCGTTCACGAATCGCTTGAGCGCCATGGGCCGTCCGTAGACGCCACGAATGGCGCCCTCTGCGACCGCCATGTAGTAGCGAACCAGGTCCAGCTTGGTATGGCCTGTGCGCGGAAAGAAGACCTTATCCGGATTGGTGATCGTCACCCGACGGCCGGCGGCTTCGATGATCTCTTCCCTGGTCGCGGCCATGCGGATACCTTAGCGGCGCACCCCCGCGGACGCCGTCAGGAGCGGACGGAAGCCGCGGTCGGAATGGGCTGACGCCGTCGGGGCAAAGGCTCAGCCGGTGTTCACTTGCGGGATCGGCGGATGAACGGAGAGGTAACTGAGCAGGACGCCGATCGCGCCGGATACAACGATCGAACCGAGCCAGAGCGTGATCGGCCATCCAATCCCCCGCGTGACTTCGAGGAAAAGAAGGTAGAGGGAGGAAACGGCGACGGGGCCGACGAATGCGGCAACCCGAAGCGCAGTCACCCGATCTGGGCCCGGTCGCAGCCACATCATGACCAGGTCACCGAGGAGACCACCGACGATCGCGACCGGGATCAAGTCGAAATGCTGCTCGAGTGAGCCCAGCAGCGCGCCGTTCAGGCCGGCGAGCAGCGTGATGCTGCCGAACGGCAGAGTGAAACGGTTGAGCAAGTAGAGGACCATGCCGGTAAGCAACGCGGTCTGCACCATGATGCCCAGAATGCCAAGCTGCTGGAGGTAGCGGATGGTGTCGGTCGTCGCCGCGTGCGTCGCGGCCCAGGTGTTGACCAGCGGTTGGTCGAACTGGTTGAAAAAGGTGAACATCGACAGCAGCAGGCTGGCCGAGATGACCGCCGTAAAGGGGGCGCGTGAAACGGGGCGGCGCCATGCCGCCCGCAATGGCCCGGTGACGATCAACCCCAGCGCCAGCATCAACAGAAGGTGCGGCGGACTAAGCAAGGCCGCCAGACTGACCTCGATCCCGAAGCGAAGGTGCCAGGCCATGTCGATCACACCTCCGACGCCAAACAGGACGCAGCCGATCAGCGAAAGGCTATAGCCGGCCGGCAGCACCCGATCCAGGCTGTATCCGCGGTCGCGATTCCGCTGCGCCGTGATGGCCAGGAAGGCCAGGATGGCGAGCATCCCGGAGTACAGCACAGCGTGCCACGGCGTGAAGAAGGTCTCGAGCCGCGCCAGGTGCCGGTGTGCCCACGAGTCGAGGTAGGCGCCCGCCATCAACCACGTACAAAGGGCCACCACCGTCCACTCGAACCGCCGGGTCGGTGCAATGGGTCCGCGGTCTCGAATCAGGTCGCGTACCGCGGTCACTTCTGACGACCACCGACTGGCATGCATATCCCGCCAACGCTACCCACGGTCAAGAAGTAACGGTCGAAGCCGGGTCATGGCCGTTCCGGGCGGCGCGCCAGGGCCATCAACTCTCGCTGCGAGTTGATCCCCAGCTTGCGATAAATGTGCTGAAGGTGGGTCTCGATGGTGTTCGGAGCCAGGAAGAACTGTTCAGCAATCTGCTTGGCCTTGACCCCTTGCTCGGCAAGTTTTCGCACGCGGAGTTCGGCGGGCGTCAAGGCGTCCGGGTCGGTTTCTCGATGATGTCGGCGTCCATGAGCTAGCTTCAGTTCCTCGCCAGCCTTCGTCGCCAGGTTTTCGGCGCCGCATGCCTCCGCCAGTTCGAGGCCTCGTTTCAGCAGCGGCCGGGCCGCCCGATCGTGGCCGGACCTTCGCAGCTGTATCCCAAGGCGCGTTCGAATCCGTGCCTCGAGCAGCGGCATGCCACTTTCGGTCGCGAGCGTAATCGCCTCGTCGAGCAGCCGTGTGGAGCCCACGATGTCACCCTCGGCTTGCTTGAACCCGGCTCGACTCCCAAGTACAACGATGCGCGGGAATCGGCAGGGCAGTTGTTCTGCCATTGACTCAAGCGAGTTGAGAACGGCCTGGGCGTCTTCGATACGGCCCCCGTGGCCGTAGGCGGTGATGGCGTCGCCCGACCAGGGGACGATGCAGGGCTCGAGGATTTGCAATCGATTGGCCAGGGCTCGCAGGCGGTCGAACAGCGCGCAGGCGTCGGCCGTCCGCCGATCATGCATCGCGAGGACGGCCTCCATGTGCAGCAGCCAGACGCGCCCTGCCCAGTTCTCGTCCGGATCGGCGAGTGCGCTCGACCGCCTGCACCACTCCGCACACTCATCCATCTGGCCCATCTCGTTCAGGGTGTACGCGTGGATGATCGCGGCCCAGAAGGCGCGCTCCGGCGCGAGGTCGGCCAGCAAGGTCGCGCGGTCGGCGAGGTGCAGGGCCTCCTGCAGCCGGCCCGTCCGTAGGCACGTGTCTCCGTGCATGACCGCCACCATCGCGATCGCCACCGGGAGCCCCATCCGCTCGGCTGCCGCTATGCCGACTTCGTAGGCGTGGGTGGCATCCGTGAATCGTTCCGTCCACTTCGCCAGGTTTCCGTAGGTGCCCAACGTCCCCCAGCTCCAGGCGAAGTCCGTCGTGTCCGCCTCGGGATTGGCGAGAGCGTCTTGCACCGCCGCGTCGATGACGCCGATCCCAGCTGCGTCCCCACTGACAAAGGTACTGAAGGCCCAGGCGGTATCCGCACGCCGGCGGAGGGTCGGCGAGCACGCCACCGCGAGCTCACGTGCCTGCTCCAGCATGGGCGTCGCTTGGGCCGGACCTCCGCTCGGCCACGAGATAAAGGCCTGGTCAAGGAGTGCCCGAACGGCCGCCGATTTGTCGGACGGCAGGGCGCTGACTACGGCTGACCGAAACGCCTCGCCGGCCTCCCTGACCGAGCCGCGGATGAACAATGCTCGCCCGAGCATGCGGTTCGCCGCGCTGCGCAGCTGGTCGCCCAGGTCTGGCACATCGAGGACGCGCCGGAAGGTTGCAACGGCACCGCGCCCATCGCCGGTATCCAGCTGCACCTCACCGAGATCCATCAAGAGGTCCGCGCCGGCCCTGGAACCGGCCACCTCGGCCGCTGCCGACAGGTGCTCCTTCGCGCGCGCGATCGCTCCCTCCCGCATGGCGGCGCGACCTGCTTGCTCGAGTACCGCAACAGCCTCCGGATCACCGATCACTCCTGCGCGGGCCGCATGTTCGGCCGCCTCCGACGGGTCAGCCCCGGCGGCGAGCAGCAGGCGAAACGCGGTGGCATGCCAGCGGCCGCGCACCGGTGGCGGAATATCGTCGTAGACGGCTTGCCGGAGCAACGCATGGACGAACTGCGCCCAGCCGGGTGCGGATGAGCTGAACACGCCTCCCCGCAGGAGAGCCTCGAGCGCCCGGTCGCCGTGAGCCGGCGAGAGGTCCGCCATCGCCGTCGCGATCATGGGCCGGAACCGGTTTCCCAGAACGCTCGCCGCCTGCGCATAACGCATTTGTTCGGCGGAGACACCGATGAAGCGATCGAGGAGGAGCTGGGTCTTCGTGCTGCCGACGTCGCCATCCGCTTCCGGGAGGGCCCGACCGCGCCGCAAACTCGTCGCCTCCAGCTCGAGCATGAGCGGGTTCCCGGCCGCCGCCAGTTTGGCCGCCTCGAGGGTGGAGGCCCTAGAAATCCCGCCTGTACGGTCGCTTAGCATTTCGGCGGCACTGGTGTCGCTCAGGGGCTGCAGGCGCTCCATCATTGCGTCACCGTCGTTGGTCAAAGGGCCGACGGCACCGAGCGCGTTGTCAGGCCACGGCCGAAGGGTCCCGATCAGCGCAACGGGTAGATTACTGATCCGGTGGCAAAGGTAGGCGAGCAGGGCCAGGGAGTCCTCGTCCGCCCAATGGAGATCGTCGAGCAATAGCAACGACGGCGACGGCAGGTCGTCAAGAAACTGAAGCGCCGCATACAGCCTTGCCGCGCGGGCTTGCGGAGGAGATCGCCTGACAGCCTTGGTGTCGGTGC
Organism: Candidatus Dormiibacterota bacterium; assembly: GCA_035602295.1. Classification (GTDB taxonomy): domain Bacteria; phylum Chloroflexota; class Dormibacteria; order CF-121; family CF-121; genus CF-13. The sequence goes on from DATNMN010000086.1 coordinate 5,470, forward strand.
GACTGCGGAAACCGAGCCCTCGCAATGCCTGGTCGATGACGCCAAACGGGAGACTGGATTCGGCGGCATCCCCGCGCCCGATGCTGATTCGGAACTGATCGCGGCCCGCCGCGGACGCCCTCTCGAGCATCGTGGTCTTGCCGAGCCCCGCCTCCCCGACGATGAACAGGCTGCGCCCGTGACCCTCGCGGGCCTCCGACAACAGGTGCTCGATCGCCCCCAATGTCGCGTCGCGCTCCCAGATTTGTGCCTGGGGCATCCCCTCTCTCCCGGCCAATCCTAATCCGTCGGGGAGCCCGCTACCACCCTGACGTAATGGAGCAGCCCGCGGCTTAATCGGGTGGAGGTGACTCCTCGAGCCACCGCGTCTCGCCGATGTTGACGACAACATGAGCGAACGGGCCTCCTCGCCCGGCACCATGCCAGTGTTCTTCGTTCGGTTCAGTAAGTACCGCGTCTCCGACATGGACCCGCTGAGGCTCGGCATGCCGGGCTTGCACCCAGCCTTCGCCCTCGACGACGATCATCAGCTGGCCGCCAGCGTGGGCATGCCACTGATTGCGTACGCCGGCCTCGAATCGAACCACCGCCGCGGATGTCGGTGGCAACGGCCCTGTTGCCGGCAGCAGTGGGTGGGAGCCCGCCTTCCCCGTGAAGTGAGCCGCGTCAAGGGGCGTGAGGTCGCCTAGCGCCTGGGCGCGTCGGGTGATCTTCATCCACCAAACGCTACGCCTGGGCGAGACTATTGAGTAATGCCGGAGCAGGGGAAGACGAAGCGGGGCCTTCGTCGAAGGCAGCGGATCGGTCCATTCCTGTGCTGGGCCGTGGTCTTCGCCGACATCGGCACCTCTGTCTATTACACGCCGGGGATTCTCTACGGACGGTTCGGCACCCGGGCAGCGATCTTCGTGACGATGACGCTACTGGTCTTCGTCCTGCTGGCCATCAAGTACGCGGAGGTGGCCATTCGCTATCCGGAAGGCGGCGGCGTGGTGACGGTTAGTACCCGCGCGTTTCATCCCTTCGTTGGCCTCGTCGGCGGGATGTTCATCCTCGTCGACTACTTTTTGACCGCGGCGCTTAGTGCCCTCTCGGGCGTCATCTATCTCAGCATCGTGTTCAAGTCGCTCGGGGCCGTCGTTGTCCTCGGGACGGTGGGGGCGCTGGTCATCCTCGCCCTTCTCAACCTCATCGGCGTAAAGGCCAGCGCGGAAGCCAGTGCGATCTTTGCCGTGATTGCCGGGGTCATGCAAGTGGCGGTCGTCGCTGCCGTCATCGTGCGCCTCGGGCCGGCCCACATGTTCGACTCGGTGCACCAGGTTCTCAGCGGACCGCGCCTGACGCCCATTTTTGTCCTGACCGGATACGCCGGCGCCTTCCTCGCCTTTTCCGGGCTCGAGAGTATTGCGCAACTCTCGCCCGTTATGGCCGAACCCCGCCGTCGCGTCGCCAATCTTGGGATGGGCTTGGTCGTGATCACCATCGCGCTGACGAGTCCCCTCCTCACCCTATGGTCGACGACCCTCGTCGGAAGCCACGCCAACCCCGACCAGTTCATCTCCCTGCTGGGTGACTATGCTGCGGGACCGGTACTGGCCGGGATGGTCGCGATCAGCGGCGCCCTGCTCCTGATCTTCGCCAGCAACACCGCCCTGATCGGCAGCTATCACGTCTTCCTCGCGCTCACCCACATGCGGTTCCTGCCCCGGCCGCTGGCCCAACGGAATCGCTTGCGAAATACGCCCCACTGGGCAATCGCCGTCGCCACTGTCATCCCGGTCGGGGTCGTGATCTTTGCCGGCGGCAATACCGCCACGCTGGGCGGCATCTACGCCTTCGGCCTCCTGGGCGCCTTCATGCTTACGTCACTGTCGCTCGACGTGATCCGCTGGCATGAACGAGTCCCGACCATCGTGATGGTGGTCGGGGTCATTACCACGGCGGCCGTGACCGTCGCCTGGGTGACCAACCTCTTCGCCAAGCCGCTGGCGACCATCTTCGGTGGTGGTCTGTCAGTCGTAGGCGTCGCGATCGGCGTGACCACCTATCGGCTAGCCCACCGGGGCGGCGCGCCGGCGGTCTTTCCGCATATATTGCGCGATGATCGCCCGCCCACCCTCATCTCGCGCGCTCGTCGGATCGGCGCGTGCAACGTCCTTGCCGTGGTCCCGAGCGAGCCGGAGCCCGCGGTCGCGCTTGCAAAAGCTGCCGTGGAAGTGGCAAACAACCAGCCGATCGTCTTCCTGTATCGAGGCGAGGGCCTCCCGAGAACGGGGTTGCCACACTTGATGGAGATCGTTGATCCGTATCTCACCGACGCCATCGCCCAGGACATCCTCGGGCGGGTCGAGCGAGAAGCCAAGACTCACGGCGGGCACCGCAAGTACATCTATGTGGGAAAGGGAACCGCAGCGGAAGCGGCTAGCCGGCTAGGTGCAGCCCTTCATCCGATCCACACGCTGGTGGTGGAAAGCCCGAGCGAGCGGTCGGCGCCGACGGCGGCCGGACGGCCGGCACGCATGACCGAGGATTCGGTCACGATTCTCGACTACGGCCCGTCTTAACGCCGCGCGCGTCTGGCCACGCCGCGCAGTTGCGTGATGCGAGCGCCTCCGAACGCCAGGACGATGATCGCCCCGAGGATCACGGCAAACAGCAGCGCCACGCCCAGGGGCAAATGACCATTAAAAAAGAGGAAGGACAGCTGCACGCTCTGCAGGTTCTGGAGGATGAAGACGAGGATCAGGATCAACGCGAGCGTCCCAATGACGACCGCCGTCCAGGCGCCACTGAGGCGCGTGCGCTCCTCGCCCGGATACGGCTCCGGTTCAGGCTGCTTCTCCGGCGGCGAAGCACTGTCCGAGGTCAACTCCTGCCGCGCAGAGCGCTCCACCCGAGAACGCCGGTGACCCCTTCCAGGCGGTCCTTGATTGTCAGGCCATGCTTGTCGATCACATACTCGAATACGCCCTTGTCGTGGTTGCTGGTTCGCATCTTGATGACGTTCAGCGCCCGACGAAGTTCGGAACCAATCTCCAGGTACCGGAGGAGGATCACGTTGTGGAAGAGGAACGACAATCCGCCGATCGGCTCCGTCATGGGTCCGAGCGTGGTCGTTTCGCTGGTGATCAGGACCGAGGCGCCAGCCGCGCGGATCCATCCCACCAGGCTGCGGGAATAGGCGGGAAACCGTTCCGCCTCGCGGGCCGCAAATACCAGCTCCGCCAGGCTGTCGACGACCACACGACGGATCGAACCCTTGGCCAGCTCTCGGCGCACGGCGGCCGCGATGGTGTCGAGGTCCAGCTCTCCAACCGGGACGTAATGGATGGCCAGCTGACCAGATTCCAGGGCTTTCGCCATGTCCCAGCCGAAGCTGGCGGCTTTCTTGATGAGCTGGTCGCCCGTCTCCTGGAAAGAGACGTAGAGGCAGCGCTCGCCCGCTTCGAGGCCCTCGGCGGCGAAGCGGAGTCCGAGGATGGTCTTCCCCGCGCCGGACGGTCCGAGCACGACGGTCGCCTGCCCGGCACGTATCCCGCCTCCCATCAACTCGTCGAGCCGGGGCACGCCGCTGGCGACCGGCGCATCGGGAGCGAAAGTGCCGTTCGGCGCCAGCGTCTCCAGTCGGGGGAAGACCTCGAAGCCCGCCTGGCCAATGCGAAAGGAGTGCTTACCGACCAGGTGATCCCCCCCGCGGAGCTTCACCACCCGCAGCCAGCGGCGGTCCACCGGCTCATGGGGCTCGTAAGCGAGCTGCACGATGCCGTCTGCCAGCGAGAACTCGACCCCGCCCTCGATTTCGTTGGACGTGTACTCACCGACCAGCAGAAGGAGGGCCTCGGTGTGCGCGACCCGGCTCGCCAGGTCATAGAGGGCGGTCCGGAGTTCGTGCTCGCCTGCGAAGTCGCGAAGCGCCTTGGCGCTGTCGATCACCACCACGGCCGGCCTGGTCTCAAAGCACTTCTGAACGACCTCGGTGACGACTGGCTCGAGGCCGGCCTCGCCTGCTTCGGCCACCAGCTCGCCGAGGTGGATGAAGTCCACGCTTTTGCCGAGCGCCTCCGGCTTAAAGAATCGGAAGGGCTCGAGGTGGCGCACGAGCTTTATATGCGGCTCGGAGAGCGTGGTGTAGTAGAGCGCTTTGTGCTCAGGCGTGGCATTCGCGAAGCAGATCTGCTGGGCCAGGATGGTCTTCCCCGTGCCCGGGGCTCCGGCCAGGATGACGAGCGAGCCCGGCTCGAGCCCGCCCCCAAGAATGAGGTCGAGGTCCGGAAGCCCGGTTCGCAGCCGTCCCATGTCAGCCTCCATCTTCGCGGATCAGGAGAGCCGCAGCGTGAAGGAGTTCCCGCCGCGTGAAGGGTTTGGGTAAACGGGCGTTGGCGCCCGCCCCCAGTTCGGAGTTGCCGCTGACGACCAGGATCGGGATTGCAGCGGTCTTTGGATCCGACCGGAGGCGCTCGATCAGCTCGAGTCCATCCATCGTTGGCATCATGACATCCGTGGTCACCAGGTCTGGATGGCTGGCCTTTGCGGACTTTAGGCCTGCCGCGCCATGGCGCGCCTCGGTCACGCTGTAGCCGGCCCCTTCGAGAATCACGCGCATCATGAACCGGATGTCCGGTTCGTCATCGACGATAAGAATCCTGGCCAGCGATCCTCCCCTGCCTCTTCCTTCGTCCATTCCAAGCCTATTTTGAAGGCCTATGCACCCGCCTAAAGGATAGCAACCGTGCGCTGCAAATCTCTCACAGGCCCGGGGAGATGTCTGCAAAATCAGGCCGCGGCTGAACGCAACAATTATTGCCATTGCTGAGCCCGTTCAACCCGAGCCGCAACAATTGTTGCGTTGGTGCAATCGTTCACACTATTGCTTGAACAAGCCCGGTGAGGGAGTGGGGAATGAGCAAAGACGAAGACGGCAAGTCTCAACAGGCAGGGCTTCCTCGGATCCTGGTTATCGAAAGCAATCCCGCCTACCGATCCGTCATCAGCCACGTGGTGGAAATTGCGGGAGGACGTTGGGACAGCGTCTCAGAGATCGAACAAGGCAGGAAGCTCCTCGACGGAACCAAATTTGACTTGGTGATCATTGGAGCCGATACCGAATCCCCGATCGATCCAGAGGTGCTGAAGGAGATTCGCGCCATCGCCCGGGCGCCCTTGATCATCCTCGATGAAACCTACAAGGGAGCGCTGGAAACCTACGAGGCCGGAGCCGAGCAAATCCTCCCGAAGCCGTTCGTGCCCGACGCCTTGATCGGCGCCATCAAGGTGGAACTCCGAGGGCCGAGTCCCAGTTCACTCGTCCCACTCGCAACGCGGATCGAGCTTGGTGGGCTGGTGTTCGATGCCGAGCGGCGCATCGTCCAGCGGAGCGAGACAGAGGTCCGGTTCACCAAACGCGAATGGGAAATTCTGTCATTCTTCTTGTCCAGTCCCAATCAATACTTCCGTGCTGAAGAGATCCTCGCCCAAACCTGGGGGACTGACGCGTCGGCGGAGCAACTCCGAACCTATATCACCCGAATGCGACAGAAGCTGTCTCCTTTTCAGGCCTGGTGCAACCTGGTCACCGAAAAAGGCCGAGGCTACTGCCTCGTTCTCGAGGGAGCGCCGGACAAACCCTAGTCACCTACGAAATAAGGGACTCCAACAGGTCCAGCGATGGAACGAAGAAGAGGTTACCGGTGAGGGCCCGGCTGAAGTCCAGCAAACGATCGTAGTTGCCGGGCGGGCGGCCCACGAACATGTTCTCCAGCATCTGCTCGATCGGGCGCGGCGATCGCGCGTAGCCGATGAAGTAGGTGCCGAATTCCCCTCGGGCAACATCGCCGAATGGCATGTTGTCGCGGAGAATCTTGGTCTCTTTCCCGTTCTCGACCAGGACGGTCAGCGCGTTGTGCGCCGAGCTGGGCTTGACGGCGTCGTCCAGCTCGATGTCAGACAGCTTGGTGCGACCGATGATCCGCTCCTGCGCCTCGATGGTCAGGGCGTTCCAGGCGGGCATGTCGTGGACGTACTTCTGCACGATGACGTAACTGCCGCCCGCGAAGCCGGGGTCCTCGTCACCGATCAGGGTCGCGTCCGCCGCGGCTTGATCCGTCGGGTTCTCGGTCCCGTCGACGAAGCCGATCAGGTCGCGATCGTCGAAGTACTGGAAGCCATGGACCTCATCCACCGGCGACACCGCGCCGCTGAGCCGGGCCATGAACTGCGTGGCCAGCTCGAAGCAGAGGTCGATCCGCGCGGCGCGGATGTGGAACAGGATGTCCCCGGGTGTGGAGAGGGCATGCCGCGATCCCGCGTGGAACTCGCGGAACGCATGGAGTCCAGCCGGGCGGGCCGACTTGAAGAGCTGGTCCCAAGCGCTGGAGCCGAACCCCATCACGCAGGACAGGTAGCCCTCGAGATCACGGAACGCCACCGCCCGCACGAGCGCGGGGAAGTCTTCGCAGAACGCCCGAACGGTCGCGCGATGATCATCACCGGCGTATAGGGTGACGACGAGAAAGATCGCGGCGCGGGTGAGTGGCGCGACCACCGGCTGCGGCTGCCGGTTGCGCATGGACGCTAAGCGCGCTCCGCCTTGGCCTCGTCGCGGGCGATCAGCACCGGGTCGGGGCGGAGCGCGAGGCGCACCCGCGTTCCCGCCGGGTAGGCGGTTGCTTCCGAGGTCGGCAGCTGCGCCAGGACCGTCACGTCCCCCAGGTCGACGGTGACCCGACTTGTAGCGCCCAGGAACGCGGTCGCGATCACCGTCCCGACGAGAGGCCCGGTCGCCGCCGCGCCGTCGCTCGCAATCGTGACCGCTTCGGGTCGCACCAACGCCACCGCCGGCCCGTCAGCGGCGTCGGGCTGGACGAGCGGAATGCTCGCACCCCTCACCTCGACGCTGCCGCGCCGCACGACCCCGGGCAGGCGATTGGTGAGGCCGACGAACTCGGCGACAAAGGGGGTCGCCGGTCGCGAGTAGATCGACGTCGGCGGTCCGAGCTGCTCGATCCGACCCGAGTGCATGACCCCGACCCGGTCGGCGATGGCCAGCGCCTCCTCCTGGTCATGGGTCACGAAGAGGGTCGTGATCCCGACCTCGAGCTGTACGCGCCGGATCTCGTCGCGCAGTCGGGCCCGCACCTTCGCGTCGAGCGCTGAGAGCGGTTCGTCCAGGAGCAGGACCTTCGGCTGGATGGCGAGCGCACGCGCTAGTGCCACGCGCTGCTGCTGGCCGCCGGACAACTGGTGCGCGAACCGATCGGCGAAGCCGGATAGCCCAACGAGCTCGAGCATCTCGCCCGCGCGCTTGCGCCGCTGACCGGGACTGACCTTGCGCATCTGCAGGCCGAACGCCACGTTCTGCCACGCCGTCATGTGCGGGAACAGCGAATAGGCCTGGAAGACCATGCCGACATCGCGCTTGTTCGTCGGTTGGCCGGTCACGTCCTCCCCGCCGACGACCACCCGCCCACCGTCGGCTTGCTCGAGACCCGCCACGAGGCGCAGCGCGGTCGTCTTGCCGCAGCCTGATGGGCCCAACAGGGCGACCAGCTCGCCAGGAGCCATGGTCAAATTCAGGCCGTCGAGCGCCGTCACCCCTGCGTAGCGGCGCTGCAGGCTCTCCAACCGAACCTCGACACCACCTCGCGTGGCGGTCCCCACGCCGGCGGCCGCGATGGCAGTCGTCACCTATGCCTCCTCGAGTCGAGCCACGCGGGCCCGGGGCCGGCCGAAGAACGACAGAATGACGAGCAGGAGAAAGGCAAACATCAGCGAGGCGACCGCGACCGCAATCGACACGGCCCCGTTCGCCTTGCCAACCAGGAAGATCGAGACCTGAAGGTTGACGTAATTGAGCAGGTTAGCGATCGTGAACTCGCCCAGGACGACCGCTACCGAGAGCAGCGACGCGTTGAGGAGCGCGCTCCACATGTTGGGCACGATGATCCGGCCCATGACCGTGGCCCATCCGGCCCCCAGGCTCCGCGCCGCTTCGGAGAGCGTTTTGACATCGATGGCGGCGAGGCCGGTGTGGAGCGTTCGATAGGTGTAAGGCAGCACCAGGACCAGGTAGACGAATGCGAGGGTGAGGATCGACTCACTGACGTTGATCGAGAGCCAACGATACTCGGGGGCCAGGCCGGCGACGAGCACAATCCCCGGAATGGTTAGCGGCAGCAAACACAGGAACTCGACAATACGGCTCAGGCTGGGCAGCCGCAAACGGACCCAGATCATGGTCGGCACTAGGAGAAGCAGCATGCCCAGGGAGGTGATCACGGCCAGGGCCAGAGACGCCAGGATCGCGGCGACCAGGTCCGGGGTTTGGAAGATGGTCTGCCACGCTACCAGCGTGCGCGGCGCGTCACCGTTCCCCCGCGTCGAAAACTCGAACATGGCGCCGATGGGTATCAAGAAGAAGGCGCCGAAGACGAGGAAAACGACCACCCGGAAGACCTGCAGCTTGAGCCGGCGATTTCGGCTCATTCCGCGGCGCTTGCGCCCGGGGCGCTCACTGCAGCCATTTGGAGGTTCTACGCTGCAGCTGGGTATAGAGGACCATCACCACGGCGACGATCACGACCATGACGAGCGCCAGCGCCGAAGCGAGACCCGGCTGAGCGAGCCCGACTTCGCTGGTGAGCGTGTTAGCGATCAGCAGCGAGGCGATGATGCTGCCCTGGCTGATCAGTGCCGCCGCGGTGGCGTAAGCCGAGAAGGCGTTGGCGAAGAGCAGCAGCGTGCCGCCAAGGAAGGCCGGCGCCAGTAGCGGTCCGGCGACATAGCGCCAGTAGTGCCAGGTTCCGCCGCCGAGGCTCTCGGTCGCTTCTCGCCACTGTGGCCGGATCCCGTCGAGCGCAGGCAGGAAGACGAGCACCATCAGCGGAATCTGGAAGTAGGTGTAAACGAGCACGAGCCCGCTCAACTCGGCCAGCCAGAAACTGTTGGCGTATATGTTGATTCCACGCTGCTGCAGCCAGAGGGTGATGAACCCGGCCAAGCCGATGGTGGCAAGGAAGGCAAACGCCAGGGTAACGCCTCCGAACTGGGCCAGCACACCACAGGCGGACGTCACGAGTCGGCGCAGCACGCCCTTCGGGTTTCCGGTTGCCACGGCATAGGCCAGGACGGCGCCCAGGACTGCGCCGATGATCGCGCTGGCTGCCGATAGCACGACGCTATGGACGAAAGCGCCGATGATGTATGACTTGTTCATTGCGGTCAGGTTGGAGAGGGTTAATCCCTTGGGTCCCACGAATGCGCCGCCGACAACAATCGCCGTCGGCAAGAGGAGAAAGAGGCCGACATAGGCCAGGAATGGCACGGCGCCGAGCCAATCGAGCGAGAAACGGCGGCCGCCCCTGAGGGGGCGACGCGCCGTTTCCACAAGCGGTTTGGTGGCGACGGTCAACCGATAGCCTGAGCCCAATGCGAGGCGAGGTAATCCTTCGCCTTGGTGAACTGGGCATCGGTGAGGAACGTTGGAGTGCCGGTCACGGGCGCCAGCTTGGCGGCCGCGGCGGCATCGAGCGTTCCGGACTTCTTCATCGCGGCCATCCGGACCGGCCGGGCGAGGCCCTTCAGCCACAGGTTCTGGCCTTCATCGGAGTAGAGGTATTCCATCCAGAGCCGGGCGGCGGCTGGGTGTGGGGCTTGCTTGTTGACTGCCTGGTTGTAGTAGTCGCCGAGGATGGCGTTGTTGGGAGTGAAAACCTTCCAGGTCGGCACAGCGACGCCGTGAGCAGCCGACAGGTAATCCCAGTCGAAGACGACCGGCGTGCTCCCGTTCTTGACGGTCGCCGTGGTTGCGGACACCGTCGAGAAGTTGCCCTTCACTTTCAGCTGGTGGAAGAAGTCCACGCCTTTGCTGATGTCATCCGCGGAACCGCCACTGGCGATCGAGGTCATCATCACGCCATTCAGCGCGGCGTTGGCTTTCGTTGGGTCGCCGTTCAGCGCGACCTTGCCTTTGAAGCCGGATCCCATCAGGTCCTGAAGCGAGGTGATCGCGGGAACCTTGGCCGAGTCGTAGCCGATCGACATGTAGCCACCGTAGTCCTGGACCCAGAGGCCGGTCGCCTCCTTTTGGGTGTCGGCGATGTCGTTCCAGGTCTGCACTTTGTAGGGCGCGTACAGGCTCAAGTTGGCCAGCGTGACGGCCTTCCCGATGTCCAGCACGTCGGGCGCCCGGGTGGTCCCAGCCAGTTGTTGGACCGCATTGACCTCATCCTGGCTGGTGCCGTTCGGGTTGGCGGAATCGATCGGGATCCCATATTTGGCTGTGAAGCCGCTGATGATCGCGCCGTAATTCGCCCAGTCAGGCGGCAGCGCGATGACGTTGAGCTTGCCTTCCTTCTTGGCGGCGGCGATCAATGCCGTCATCCCGCCCACGTCGGCGGCGGACTTGGCGTTAGCGGCGCTCGTGGTTGTGCCGCTGGTGCTCGTCCCTCCGCAGGCCGTCAGCAAGACGAGGGCTCCCGCCAGGATGCCCAGACGGTGTAGGCCGTGAAAGTCGCGTCGCCGAAGCCGAGCGTATTCCATCTTCCCCTCCTCAGAGTCAGAGCTGGTACGTCCCCCCGTTTAAACCATCTCCCGAACCGGTTGTCAAGGAATGGCGCTTTGGGTCTTAGGGTACCGGTTTGCGCCATGATTGGCGTTGGGTGCCATGAACGAGAATCTGAGCCTTGGCCGCATCGCTGGCATCCACGTTGGGCTGAACTGGAGCCTTCTGGTGGTCGCCGCCCTGATCGCCTGGAGCATCGCAACGGGCATCCTGCCGGCGGCCGCGCCCGGCCAGACATCCGCCGCGTACTGGACGGCTGGTGTGATATCGGCCTTCGTCTACCTGGCCTCGCTGCTTGCCCACGAACTCGCTCACTCGATCGTTGCCACACGGCGCGGCGTCAAAGTCGAGGGGATCACGCTCTGGCTGTTTGGCGGGGTGTCTCGGTTCAGCAGCGAGAGCAACTCGCCCGGTGTGCAAGCATGGATCACCTTCGTCGGCCCGCTCACGAGCCTCCTGCTGGGCGCCGTCTTTCTCCTCGCCGGGGCCGTCGTTGGCGGTGGCGCCAACTCGGCCCTCTTGTCTGCCAGCCTGGCGTGGCTCGGCTACATCAACATCCTGCTCGGGGTCTTCAATCTGTTGCCCGCCTTTCCGCTGGACGGAGGCCGGATCCTCCAATCGCTGATCTGGCGAGGAACCGGCGATCGCCTCCGAGCCACCAGGATCGCCGCCCGTATCGGCATGGCTTTTGCGTTCCTCTTCATCGCCTACGGCCTGATCACCTTTTTCGCCGCGGGCAGCCTGATCGGTGGAGTCTGGGCAGTGTTTCTGGGCTGGTTCCTTCTGAGCGCGGCGCGCGCCGAAGAAGCCGGTGGCCTGATCCGCCAGGCGCTGTCCGGGATCAGCGTCGGCGACGTGATGACGCCCAATCCCGTGCAGGCTCCCGACGACATCAGCGTGGAAGAGGCGCTACACGGCTACGTTCTGACATCTCGCCATTCGACCTTTCCGACTCATGACGCGGGCGGCCGGCTGAGCGGGCTCTTGACTATGGCCGCTCTCAAGAACGTCGCCCCGGACGCTCGGGCCTCGACCCTGATCAAAGAGGTGACCTGTCCGCTCGACAAGGTATCCACCGCTACGCCGGCTGACCCTGCCACCAACCTGCTCAATGTGTCCGACGGCTGCAGCGAGGGTCGCACCCTGGTCGTCGATAACGGGCGGCTGGTGGGAATCATCTCCCCCAGCGACATCAGCCGGCTGATGCAGCGATCGCTATCGGGTCGAGCGGGATAACGGTCAGGACGACGTTTCCTGTCTTCTGCTCCGTCTCGACGTACTTCGTTGCCTCGATCACGTCCTCCAACGGGTAGCGCCGATCGATGACGGGCCGGTACTTCCCCGCCTCGATGAGCTCCTTGAGGAAGAGGACGTCCT